>VGQC01000028.1 GCA_016882385.1 Cyanobacteria bacterium M_DeepCast_100m_m1_067
CCGTAGGGGTCGTCGTCGACTTTTTTGTACTTATCGGTGGCGAAGTCGCGCGGGTTGTGGGTGTGCAGCGCGGCGATGCCCGCGGCAAAGGCCCGGCCGATCACCCCCAGGCTCAGCAGCGGCGCGAAGGCCTCCGGGGCCAGGCTCACCACGTCAAGTCTCATCACAGAGCGAGACGCATCAGCTGGCGGGCCGGCTCACCCGGCGAATCTCGGAGCTGAAGCTGGCGCGGCCTGGGCTGCCATCGGCACGGCTCTCCACGGTGGATCGCAGGCGCAGGTTGGGCTTGGTAAACCAGATGCGCTCGCGCACCTCCGCCTCGCCGCTGCTGAGGGTGAGCTCGAGGCTACCGTCGGGCCAGAGCTGCCAGCGGCCCTGTTGGTCGCCGTTGCGGAAACTGCCGTCGCGGCTGAACTGCAGCTCCTGGGCGGTGCCGTCCTTCGGTCCCACCTGCAGGCCCCCGGGAGCGTCTGCGGCTTCGGGCTCCAGATAGGCCACCAGCAGCTCGCCGCGTTCGCTGCTGTGCCACTCGTCGCCGTTCTCCCCCTCCAGGCCGGCATCGAGGGCAAAGCGGCTGCGCAGCCCCATCCACTCTCCGGCGCAGCAGCGCAGGAAGGCGCCGATCTCCTGGGGGGGGAAGGGGGCAGTGTCGGTGCTGGGCTCAGTCATAGACGCGATTCTCTCAGCCGCCAGGGTCGGTTCTGGGGGGCAGAGCTGTGTTGTGGGTCATCGGCGTTGAACATTGCCTCGATGTCATCGTCAAAGTCAGCCTTGAGATCGCAAGCCAGAACGGCTTCGGCAAGGGTGATGGCCTCTGAATCCTCAGCCTTGCTGGGCCCATGCCCTCCCTCGCTGGAGAGCCCTCGTGCGCTCTTGTCCTGAGTTGGCTGCATCGGTTCAGCGGTCAAGGTTGAGCTTTAGTCCCCCCGGTAGCCCAGCTCGGCCAGGCGGGCGGCGCTGCGGCGCCAGTTGGGCACCACCTTCACGAACAGCTCCAGATACACCGGCCCGCTGAACACCTTTTCCATCTGCAGCCGCGCCCCCTGGCCGATGGTTTTGAGCATGCGGCCGCCCTTGCCGATCAGGATGCCCTTCTGGCTGGAGCGCTCCACCAGCACGGTGGCCAGTACGGCGGTGCGGGGTCCGTCGTCGACCACCCGATCGATGCTCACCGCCACCGAGTGGGGCACCTCCTCGCGGGTGTGGCTGAGCACCTGCTCGCGGATCAGCTCCGCCATCAGCAGCTGCTCGGGCTGGTCGCTCACCGCGTCGGCCGGGTAGAGCTGGGGCCCCGGCGGCAGCTCCGCGCTCAGGGCCGCCACCAGGGCTTCGGTGCCCTCGCCGGTGAGGGCGCTCACCGGGTGCAGGGGCCAGTCGCCCACCAGCGCGCGGTAGCTGGCGGCCAGCTCTTCGGCCTGGGCCGGATCCACCAGGTCGGCTTTGTTGAGGGCCACATGCACCGGGGCCCGGCAGTGCTGCAGCAGCTCCACGATGAAGCCATCACCCCGACCCGCCGGCTCGCTGCCGTCCACCAGCAGCAGCACCACATCCACTTCGCCGATGGCGCCCCGGGCGCTCTGCACCAGCCGCTCCCCCAGCAGGTGGTGGGGCTTGTGGATGCCCGGGGTGTCGAGCAGCACCAGCTGGGCCGCCGGGGTGGTGAGGATCGCCCGCAACCGGTTGCGGGTGGTTTGAGCCACCGGCGAGGTGATCGCCACCTTCTGGCCCACCAACTGGTTGAGCAGGGTGGATTTGCCCACGTTGGGCCGGCCGATCAGGGCCACGAAGCCGGAGCGGTAGTCGGCGTTCTGCCCTGGTGCCGATCCGGCCCCACCGGCTCCCAGGAGCCGCGCCGACTCCTGCGGATCGGGGATCGGCAGGATCTGGCCTTCCAGGATCGTGCCGTCGTTGATCGCGTCGTCGTTGGGAAGGGGCGGGGGAGTGGCTGTCATGGGTTAACAGTGCCAGCCCATCGGACCCGGGGGAGTTTCCATAGGCTCGGAGGGCAGAGCACCGCTGGCTCCATGTCTGAGACGCCCAACACCCTTCGCCAACCCACTTTCCAGCAGGCCATGGAGATCACGGCCCAGTGGCTGGCGCTCTGGGAAAACGGGGAGCTCAGTGACGAGGTGCTGGGCGATCGGGTGGCCGAGTTGGTGGCCAGCCGCGATGGGGCCCGGGGCTTCTTCGTGGTGAGCCTGGCCGGCGATGGCCCGCTGATGGACCGTTTGCCCGAGCCGTTGGTGCTGCAACTGCGCTTGGCGGGAGAAGGGGTGGTGGACCTGTCGGTCCGCAATCTGGCGATGAGCACGGCCATGGCGCTGCACCACCAGCGGGCCGGGGATGCCGCCCAGCAGGGCGCTTCCGAGCGGGTCCAGACCCGCTGCACCGAGTTGCTGCGGGGCCTGGAGCCCCAGGCGGTGAAGCAGCGGCTCGAAACCCTTCTGGCTGCAACAGCAGGGGAGGGCGACGACGTGGCCTTCCTGGAGCGTTGGGGTTACGACACCGACCAGAGGGCGGCCATCGCGGCGGCGATCGAGGCGGTGGCGGAGGGCTGAGCCAGGCCAGGATGGCCCCAATGCCGGCCCTCCCCATGGTTGTTCGCCCCCTTGCCATCCGGGCTCTGCGCGCTCTGGCCCTAGCACTGGGCTCGGCCGCGCTGTTGGCCCCAACGGCGGCACAGGCGATTGAAACCATCAAGCTGCGGCTGCCCCTGCTGGACACCGACTTCACCATCCGGGTGTCCGAATTGCGGGATCCCAAACGGCTGTCGGCTGGCGACAGCGATCTGGCCGAGCTGGACCGCGCCACCGGTGGAGCCATTGGTGAGCGGCTGGCGGCCCTGATGCGCTCCAACCTGCCCCTGGAATTGCGGGCCGTGGTGCGCAATGCCCAGGGATCTCCGCTGCTGGAGCAGGTGTTGCTGCTGGTGGGCTCCCTGGGCGATATCGACGGCCTGCCCGATCCGCTCCAACCGGCCCAGTTTCAAGAGGCGATGGAGCGGGCCGCCGCCCAGGGGGGCATCAGCCTGGTGGATGTGCTGGAGCAGTTGCCCGGCTCCAGCGTCACGGTGGAACTGGGTCGGGTGGGCTCCTCGGTGCAGAGATTTCGCCGTCAGCGCCTCCCCGCCGACCAGCTGATCGCGGCCGTGCCGCCGGTGAGCAGTGAGGGGCGCCTGCTGCAGGCGGGCCTTTCAACGCCAGCCCGGCGCGAGCTCACCATCACGGCGCCCCATCGCCCCGAGCCCCTGGCTCTGGTGGTGTTTGAGCCCAACCGGGGATCCACGGCGGCGCCCAACCGGCTGGTGGTGATCTCCCACGGACTCTGGGATGACCCCAGCAATTTCGAGGGGTGGGCGGTGCACCTGGCCAGCCATGGCTACACGGTGGTGCTGCCGCGCCATCCCGGTAGCGACCAGAGCCAGCAGCGGGCGATGTTTTCGGGCAAGCAGCCGCCACCCAAACCGGAGGAGCTGGCCCTGCGGCCCAAGGATGTGTCAGCGGTGATCGATGCCGCGGCCCAGGGCCGGCTGGGCCTGAGCCAGCCGGTGAACACCCAGGTGGTGTTGGTGGCTGGCCATTCCTGGGGGGCTACGACGGCCCTGCAATTGGCCGGGGCGAGGCCCACCACCAGCAAGCTCCTGGAGCTGTGCAACGACGTGCGCCATCCCTCCCGCAATCTCAGCTGGGTGCTGCAGTGCAACTTTGTGGGATCGGCTGACAGTGCTGCCCTGGCCGATCCCCGGGTGGTGGCTGCCGTGGCGGTGAGCCCGCCGATGCGCCTGCTGTTCGACGCTGATTCCGCCCAGGCGATGGGAGCCTCGGTGCTCGTGGTGAGCGGCGGCAGCGACTGGGTGGTGCCCCCTGGCCCGGAGGCGATTGAGCCGATGGCCCGAACCATCCGCGCCAGCAGCCAGGGCCATCGATTGGTGCTGGTGGAGGCAGCGGACCACTTCAATCTGCGCTCGTCCCGCCCGGATGGGGGAGGCCCCCTGCGCGGCCTGATCCTGGCCTGGTTCAATGCGGCCGCCCAGGGTGCGCCGGGGACGGCTCCCCAATTGCCGGGCGGGGGATGGGGCAGCACCACCCATCCCCTGCGGGATGTCACCCCCGCCCTGTCGCAGGTAG
The DNA here is from genome assembly GCA_016882385.1 of Cyanobacteria bacterium M_DeepCast_100m_m1_067. GTDB lineage: Bacteria > Cyanobacteriota > Cyanobacteriia > PCC-6307 > Cyanobiaceae > Cyanobium_A. The sequence goes on from VGQC01000028.1 coordinate 4,128, forward strand.
CGGTGCCAGCGTTGGGTCAGCCATGAAAAAAGCGCCCCTTAGGGGCGCTTGAGAAGCCGATTGGCTGGGGGCTCAGTCGCGGCGGCCGCCGCCGTTGAGGGCAATGATCAGACGCAGGATGAAGATGAACAGGTTGATGTAGGTGAGATACATCCCCAGGGCACCGGCCAGGTATTGGTCGTCGCTGTAGGTGCGGGGCATCGTGTAGAAGTCCACGAAGGCGGCCCCGACGAACAGCACGGTGCCGAAACCGGCGATCAGCAGTTCGAAACCACCGCCGCCGAAACCAGGCACGAAGATGCCGCCCACGATCTGCACGACCATGGCGATCAGCAGGCCGAGGATGCCCAGCCCCACCACGCCGCTGAGGGCCTGGCCGACGTTGTCGCTCATGCGGCGACCCATGAACGAGGCCGCCACGAAGGTGATGCCAGTGGCCAGGGCCGCCGTGCCGATCGCGCCGATGCCGGCGGTGCCGATCGCCATCGCCACAATGCCGCTGAGCGTGAAGCCGGTGATCAGGCTGTAGGCCGTCAGCAGCGGCAGGGCCGTGCTGTTGTTGCCCTTCATGGCCACGTTCTGGGCCACGAAGAACAGGATGAAGTTGCCGATCAGGGCCACCCAGAACAGGGGCATGAACAGGGGCGGGTTGCTGGCCATCAGGGTCAGACCGCCGATCACCCCGCCAGCGGTGAGCACCATGCCGCCGCCCACGTAGGGCAACGCCTTGTTGACCACGTTGGGGCCTACCAGGGCGCTGGACTGGGCCTCACGGATGGCTTGCTGAAAATTGCTGCTGGCCGGCATGGCGCACCAGTGGAAGGAAACTCCACCCATCCTGCCAGCGGTTTTCAGCCAGTGGGAGGCTCCAGGGCCGCTGGGGGGTGCGGATCTCCCCATGCAGGCAAAACAGGTGTGTGGCGTTGTTGCCGGGTTTGAACCGCCGGTTTCAGGAGTTGCCGTCGCCCTGGCGCCCGGATCCCGGCCAAAGCCTCACCGCGAGCACCGCAACACCGGTGCCGATGCAGGATTCAACAAAACGCAGCAGGGCGTTCAGGCCCGGGCTCAGCTTCGGATCCAGGCTGCCGGTGACCATCACCACGATCACCGTGATCGCGGCCAGGCGCCCGTGGCTGGGGATGTTGATGCTGGTGCACAGCAGCACCGTGGCGAAGATCGCCAGGGCCATGCCGAGTGGGTGAAAGGGCAGCAGCGTCAGGTAGACGGCGCTGGTGATGGCGCCGATCGCTGATCCCACAATGCGCAGCGAGGCGGAGGAGGTGGTTTCCTGGCGGGTCGCCTGGGTGACCACGATCGCTGAGATCGCCGACCAGAGCCCGCCGATCTTGGGCAGATAGCCGGGAAACAGGCTGGTGAACCAGTAGCCAAGCACGTAAGCCACCAGGGCTGCCAAGGCGATTTCGGCGGGGATGCGCAGGCGCTCAGCGCTGGTCATGGTTCAAGGCGGCTGCGGGGGGTATCGAATCGCTTTTTCACTGCTGGCGCCAGCTTCTGGGCATCCCGATTGGCGTAGGCGGTCACCAGCCGCTGCACCAGCGGGTGGCGCACCACATCGGCCGCCGTGAGTTCGCAGATCGCCACGCCTTCCACCCCCTGAAGCACCTGGGCCGCCTCAATCAGGCCGCTGAGCTGGCCCGCCGGCAGGTCGATCTGGGTGGGGTCACCGGTGACCACCATGCGGGAGTGCTCGCCCAGGCGGGTGAGCACCATCCGCATCTGGGCGGCGGTGGTGTTCTGGGCTTCATCGAGGATCACGAAGGCATCGGCCAGGGTGCGACCCCGCATGTAGGCCAGTGGAGCCACCTCGATCACCCCCTTCTCCAGCAGGGCGGAGGTGCGCTCCGCACCGAGCAGGGCATGCAGGGCGTCGTAGAGGGGGCGCAGGTAGGGGTCGACTTTCTGCTGCAGGTCACCGGGCAGAAACCCCAGACGCTCCCCCGCCTCTACCGCGGGCCGGGTGAGCACCAGCCGCTCCACCTTGCGTTCGGTGAGCATCCGCACCGCTTGCACGGTGGCCAGAAACGTTTTGCCGGTGCCGGCTGGCCCCAGAGCAATGGTGAGGTCATGGCGCTCCATGGCCTCCACGTAGGTCCTCTGGCGCAGGGTGCGCGGGCGCAGCAGCTTGCCGCTCTGACTGCGGGCCAGCACCTGGCGTCCCAGCTGCTGGTGCTCCTCGCCCCGGCCTGTATCGAGGGCCTGCAGGGCCGTTTGCACGTCCACCACGCCGATGGTCTGCCCCTCTTCCCAGAGGGGGCGCAGCAGTTCCACCAACGCGGAAGCCCGCTCCAGTTGGCTGGGGCGGGCCTGAATCACCAGGTCGAGGCCCCGCAGGACTAGGGAAGCGCCGGTGAGGGCTTCCAGTCGATGCAGGGTCGACGACTCGGCGTCGCCCGCCAGGGCCAGGGCCGCGGCGGGGTTGGGCAGGGGGATGGAAAAGCTGGTCCGCCCCTCTGGCTCAGCCATGGGGCGAGGGATCAAGCTTCGGCGGAAGCGGGCTCGGCTTCAGCGGCAGGCTCCGCCTCGGCACTGGCGGCGGCGGCAGCAGCTTCAGCAGCGGCCTTGGCTTCGGCGGCGGCAGCGGCCTCGGCAGCCTTGGCTTCTGCCGCATCCTTGGCGGCCTGCTTGGCCGCGGCGTCGCGGGCTTCAGCCTGCTTCAGCTTGCCGACCAGCTCAGCGGGGCGAACGGTCTTTTCGACCAATCCGCCTTTCTCGAGCAGGGAGCGCACCGTATCGGTGGGCTGGGCGCCCTGGCTCAGGCGGGTGCGGATGGCCTCGGTATCGAGACGGGTCTCCTTGGTGCGGGGGTTGTAGAAGCCCAGCTCCTCGAGCGGACGCCCGTCACGACGGGAGGTGCTGTTGGTGGCCACAAGGCGGAAACTCGCTTCCCGCTTCTTTCCAAACCGCTTCAGGCGGAGCTTGATCATCGTGGCCTTGCCGCTAGGTGTCCAAACAACCAATGTACCTGCTCGGGTGCTCAGAGCTCCCCGAAGCCCTTGCGTTTCTTGGCCGGCCTGGCGGGCCGTCGCCCGCCCCCTCCAGCTCCGCCCATGGGACCGGGCATTCCTGGCATCCCAGGCATCCCTCCCATCCCCGGCATCCCCGGCATGCCGCCGCCTTTGGTCATCTGCTGCATGAAGCCGCGCATCTTCTGGAAGTCGGCCAGCACCTTGTCCACATCGGCCGGCGCGTGACCGCTGCCTGCGGCGATGCGGCGGCGGCGGGAGGGCTGGGATGCCAGCAGTTCCGGCTGCTGCCGCTCGGCCTCGGTCATCGAGCCGATCATCGCCTCGATCCGCTTGAGCTGCTGCTCCCCCTGCTTCAGCATGCCGTCGTCGATTTTGTTCATGCCCGGGATCAGCTTCATCAGGCCGCCCAGGGAGCCCATGCGCTTGATCAGGCGCATCTGCTGCAGGAAGTCGGAGAAGTCGAAGCTGGCTTCCTGGAGCTTCTGCTGCATCTTGGCCACATCGGCCAGCTCCACCTCTTTGGTGGCCTTCTCCACCAGGGTGAGCACGTCGCCCATGCCGAGGATGCGGCTGGCCATCCGCTCGGGGTGGAAGGGCTGCAGCGCCTCCACCTTCTCGCCGGTGCCGATGAACTTGATCGGCGCGCCGCTCACCTTGCGAATGGAGAGGGCCGCACCACCGCGGGAGTCGCCGTCAAGCTTGGTGAGCACGGCACCGGTGATGCCCACTTGCTCGTGGAAGGAGCGGGTGAGCTCGGCCGCTTCCTGGCCGATCATCGAATCCACCACCAGCAGCACCTCATTGGGGCTGCAGGCCTGGCGGATCCGCACCATTTCCTCCATCATCGATTGATCGATCTGGAGGCGGCCGGCGGTGTCCACCAGCACCGTGTCGAACCCCTCGGCCTTCGCTTTTTCAACGCCCGCGGCGGCGATCGCTTCCGGCTTGGCCTCGATGCCGAGGCTGAACACCTCCACACCGATCTGAGCGCCCAGCGTCTTCAGCTGCTCGATGGCGGCGGGGCGGTACACGTCCGCCCCCACCAGCAGCGCTTTGCGACCCTGCTCCTTGAGGTGGAGGCCGAGCTTGGCGGTGGCGGTGGTCTTGCCGGCGCCCTGCAGGCCGGCCATCAGCACCACGGAGGGCTCCCCTGCTTTCCCACCGGCGGCCAGTGGGGCGTTCTCGCCGCCCATGGTCTCGACCAGCTGTTCATGCACCAGCTGGATGAATTTCTGATCCGGGCTCACGCCCCGCACCACCTCGGCGCCGACCGTCTTGCGGCGCACCTCGTCGACGAAGTCCTGCACCACCGGCAGGCTGACATCGGCCTCCAGCAGGGCGCGGCGCACCTGCTTGAGCGCCCCCTGCACGTTCGTTTCGGTGATCGAGGCCTGGCCCCTCAGGCTCTTGACCGCATCTTCAAATCGCTGGGATAGCTCGTCAAACATCGCGTTGCCGCTCGGGGGCCAGGAGTGGGGCGTGGCCCCGGACGTGAAGCGATCGTAAAAACCGGCCCGGCGTGCACGGGGGCGCGGCTCCGGCAGGTGGGGGCGTCAGGGGGCTTTTTGGAAGCTCACCAGCCGCCAGATGCCGCCATCCCGGCCGAACACATAGCGGTTGCGCAGCTCCAGCTTGGTGGGCTCGCCTTGCGGATCCCCCTTGGCGTTGAGCCGTTGGTCGGCATAGCGCAGGTTCACCGTGGTGGCGATCCGGTTGCCGTCCCGCTCGTCGATCGCCAGGGAGGTGATCGCGGTGCTGATGGTTTGGGTTTCGCCGCGGGCCTGGTCGCTGTCGCGCTCGGCTTCGAGGCGATCCACTTGGGAGGGCCGGGCCAGCACCTCCAGGGGAATGCGGCTGTTCTTGCCGGCCAGGATCGAGGCCTTGGCATCAAGCCAGGCCTCAAGAAGCGCCTGAACCTGCGCTTCGCTGGGGGCCTCGGCCCGCAGCGGCAGGCTCGCCGGTGCTGGAGCCGGTGGCGCGACAGGTGCGGGTTGAACGGGGATTGGGGTACGGCCGGGGCCGGGGGCGGGCGGTCGTGGGCGCATCACCGAGGCGATGGCCACCAGCACCACGCCGGCACCAACGGCCGCTGCCGTGGCCGTGCGGCGCGAGGGTCGCTCCAGCTGCGGCCAGCGCCAGTTGGCGCGCAGGGTCTCCAACCAGGCGCCCGGGTTCCAAACGTCACCATCCCAGTCCCCGTCGTCGTTGTCGGCCGGGTTCAACGGCTGGCTGGTGGTGTCCGCCGGGCTGCCGGCCTCGAGCGGCACGCCCCAGGGGAGGCTGCTGTCGGCGGGGACTGGAGCGGGGGGGCTGTCGTGCTGCTCCACGTAGGTCTGCACATCGCGATCGGCGAAATAGGCCTCCAGATCCGGATCGGCCTCCAGGTCGCGGTAGCCGGGCAGCACGTCGCGGGCCAGCCAGTCGCGGCAGTAGGCACAGAGCTGGGCCAGGGGATCGGGGCTCTGCTGGTCGGCCCAGCGCTGCAAGTCCGCCGTGGCGCCTTGTTCAAAGGCGGCGCGGGCTTGCTCCACCTGGCCCAGTAGCAGGTGCTGGCAGGCGAGCAGCGGCTGCACACCCTCCTGGCCGCTGGCTTCGAGCCGTTGCCGGGCGGCGGCAATGCGCTCGGGTTTGCGCTGGGCAAAGCCTGAGGCGGTGAGGGCGGTGCTGGCCAGAAAATCCGCCGCAGCGGAGGTTGGCGCCCAGCGGCTGAACAGATCCACCTGCTCCTGCACCGTCAGGAAGGCGCGGATCTGCTTGAAGAAGGCCTGGAACTCCTCGGGTCCCATGCTGGGATCTCCAAAGCCTTCGAGTCCGCCGCGACGGGCCACCAGCTCCTCGAGCAGGGCGAGTCCCTCGGCCCGGTCTGCCTGGGCCGTGAGGTTGCGGCTGAGCAGGTCGAGCACGCGGTAGGGCCGCAGGTTGTCGAGCTCGTCGCTGAGTTGCTGGCGGATCGCTGGCAGTTGGCCCATCCGCTGCAGCAGCTGCTGGCCCTGCTGGAGGGTCTGGGCGGCGCCCTCGTAGCGCCGTTGTTGGTGCAGATCGGCGGCGGCGGCCAGGCAGGCCAGGCCCGCCAGCAGGGTGAGATCGGCTTCCCGGGTGCTGCCCAGCGCAGGCGCCTGGGGCGGCTGCAGGGCCCGGCAGGCGATCTCGAAACAATCAAACGCCTGACCCGCCTCCAGGAGCAGCAGCAGGCCTCCCACGTCCTTGCTGGTGGGCACATCCAGCGCCGGCATCACCGCCTGCCCGCTGCCCGCCAGGGCGGTGAGGTCGGATTCGTAGGCCTGGCGCCGGCTCGCGTCGCTCAGCAGGTCGGCGCTGGCCCGCAGCAGCTCTTCCCGGGCCAGCAGGGTGTCCTGGGTGAAGCCCTGGTCCGGGGCGCGGTCGATGCGTTGCTGCAGGGTGTGCAGCAACGCCTGCAGGTCGGTGGTCGGGCTGACTCCGAGCAACCGGAAGTGATCGATCGGCAGTTCCAATCCAGGCCCGTCACTGGTGGCCGACTGTAGGCAGGGTCAGCAGTTTTGCCAGAGATTGCTGGTCCCGTTGAGATCGGACCTCGTAGAGTTGACCCATGACGCAGGCAGACATGGGCCCTGACATCACGGCTGCTTCTGGAACAGCTGCTTCTGGAATGGCTGCTTCTGGAACGGCCGCTACCGGAGCACCGTCCTGTTCCGCGGACGCCACCAGCCTGGTTGGTGCCCATGCCGAGCGTCTGGAGAACCTCTACCCCTCCACCCCCGCCACGGTGACGCGGGAGGAGGGCTTGATGCTCTACCGCGACATGACCCTGGGGCGGCGCTTCGAAGACAAGTGCGCCGAGATGTACTACCGGGGCAAGATGTTTGGCTTCGTGCACCTCTACAACGGCCAGGAGGCCGTGAGCACGGGTGTGATCAAGGCCATGAAGATGCAGCACGACTGGTTCTGCAGCACCTACCGCGATCACGTCCACGCCCTGAGCTGCGGCGTGCCGGCTCGCGAGGTGATGAGCGAGTTGTTCGGCAAGGAAACCGGCTGCAGCAAGGGCCGCGGTGGCTCGATGCACCTGTTCTCCAAGGAGCACCATCTACTGGGCGGCTACGCCTTCATTGGGGAGGGCATCCCGGTGGCCCTCGGCGCCGCCTTCACCAGCCGCTACAAGCGCGACGCCCTGGGCGATGCCGGCAGCGATGCGGTGACCGCGGCCTTCTTCGGCGATGGCACCTGCAACATCGGCCAGTTTTACGAGTGCCTGAACATGGCGGCCCTCTGGAAGCTGCCGATCCTGTTTGTGGTGGAAAACAACAAGTGGGCCATCGGCATGGACCACAACCGTGCCACCAGTGATCCGGAGATCTGGCGCAAGGCCGCTGCCTTCGGCATGGCCGGCGAAGAGGTGGACGGCATGGATGTGCTGGCGGTGCGCGGTGCCGCCCAGCGCGCCATTGAGCGGGCTCGGGCCGGGGAAGGCCCCACCGTGCTCGAGTGCCTCACCTACCGCTTCCGCGGCCACTCCCTGGCCGACCCCGACGAGCTGCGGGCCGAGGCGGAGAAGGAGTTCTGGGCGAAACGCGACCCGATCAAGGCCCTGGCTTCTCGTCTGATCGAGCAGGGCCTGGCCTCCGCCGAGGAGCTCAAGGCGATCGAGAAGGAGATCGATGCCGAGGTGGCCGATTGCGTCGAATTTGCCCTCGCGGCCCCCGAGCCCAAGCCCGAGGAGCTCACCCGCTACATCTGGGCGGAAGACTGAGGGGGAAGACCGATCAGATCCCGTGTAGACGGGCCTGCTCAGCGGCAGCCCTGAACACCAGGCTGTGGCGCTTCACCAACGGCTCCAAGGCGTCGTAGCCGCCACCGATCACCGTGGCAACCGGGATGCCGCGCCGCAGGCAGGCATCGAGCACCAGTCGGTCGCGGTTGAGGAGGCCATCGCTACTGAGGCAGAGACGTCCCAGGCGATCGTCGCGGTGGGGATCCACGCCGGCGTTGTAGAGCACCAGCTGGGGGCGCTGCTGATCGAGCAGGTCGGGGATCAGATCTCCAATGGCACGAAGGTAGTCGACGTCTTCGAGGCCATCGGCGAGGGCCAGGTCGACGTCGCTGTGCTGTTTGCGCAGGGGGAAGTTGCTGGCGCAGTGGGCCGAAACGGTGAACACCCGCGGCTCATCGGCAAAGATCGCGGCGGTGGCATCCCCCTGATGCACGTCCAGGTCGATCACCATCAGCCGCTGCACCGCCCCCTCCGCCAGCAACACCCGCGCCGCCACAGCGCAGTCGTTGAAGATGCAGAAGCCGCTGCCGTGATCCGGGAAGGCGTGATGGGTGCCCCCGGCGAGGTGGCAGGCCACCCCATGGCTCAAGGCCAGACGGGCGGTGAGCACCGTGCCGCCAACGGCCAGCCAGGTGCGCCGCACCAGCGGCAGGGTGGCGGGTAGGCCGATGCGCCGCTGATCGGCGGCCGTGAGCTCGTTTCGGGCAAAGGCCTGGTGATAGGTGCGTTCATGCACCAGTTCCAACCAGCGGCGCGGCGCGGGCAGGGGGGTGTGCAGCTGCTCAGGTCTGGCGAGCCCCTGGTCATGCAGAAGCTGGTGCAGTAGTCGAAACTTCGCCATCGGGAAGCGATGGCTGCTGGGCAGCGGGGCCGAGTAGGCCGGGTGATAGATCAGCGGTAGCCCCAGAGCCCTAAAGCGTGGTGGGGGTGCGGCGGGTCAGGTTGCGCAGCTTGCGCAGGGCCTTGAGCTCCACCTGGCGCACCCGTTCCCGGGACACATCCAGCTGGCGGCCGATTTCCGCCAGGGTGTGGCGCTCCTCGCCTTCCAGCCCGAAGCGCAGGTGCAATACCTGGCGCTCCTGGTCGCTCAGGTGGCTCAACCAGCGTCCCAGCTGCTCCTGGTGGATGCCCCGTTCCACCCGATCGAGGGGTTCTTCCTCGGAGGAGTCGGCGATCAGATCACCCAGGAAGCTGCGGCCCTCATCGCCGTTCACGGGCGCATCCAAGCTGGAGGTGGTGAGGGCTTGGCGCAGCAGGCCATCGAGCTCTTCGATGGGCATCGCCATGGCTTCGGCGATTTCCTGCCGGCTGGGCATGGCACCTAGTTTGTGAGCCAGATCCAGGCTCACTTTGCGGATGGCCGAGAGCCGTTCGCTCAGGTGCACCGGCAGGCGGATCGTGCGCGACTGGCAGGCGATCGCCCGAGTCATGCTCTGGCGAATCCACCAGAAGGCGTAGGTCGAGAATTTATAGCCCCGGGTTGGGTCGAATTTCTCAACGGCTCGCTCCAATCCAAGCGATCCTTCCTGGATCAGGTCGAGCAGTTCTAGGCCTTTGCCTTGATACTTTTTGGCAACACTGACCACCAACCGCAAATTGGCTTTCATCATGCGCTGTTTGGAGCGCTTGCCGATGCGCAGCAGCTTCTTTTCGAGGTCGGTGTAGTCCCGCTCTCCTTCTTCCAGGAGGTGCATCATCGTCTGCACCTGGTTGCCCAGCTCGATCTCTTCGGCCGGTGTGAGCAGGGGTTCGCGACCGATCGATGCCAGGTACCAGGTGATCGGGTCGCTACTTCGTCGGCGACTGCTTTCGCTGGCTCTCAGGGGAGAGGAGGTCATCGGAGCGCCTAGGGAAGACGACGACTATCAAGGGAAATTCGATACTGCCAGTGTGTTTTCAGCAACCCTTTAGCTTTCAATTGCAAAACAACACAGAACCGCCCTGGGTTGGGGCGGCTGCGCTGCAAGTTGGTGTGGTGATCAACACAAGTGGGCTAGCTTTTGCGCCACCTCCAGGGGGCTGCTGGCGCCCTGGCTGCTGGGCGCACTGAGTTGCAGGCCGGCCTGGGCGTGGGCCAGGGCCGCTGCAGCCAGCCAGGAGGCGTCGCCGCCGCGGGTGGCGGCCATGGCCATCGCCCCCAGTCCGGCGGCGTGGCCCGCCAGCACGTCGCCGAGGCCGGCCCTGGCACTCGCGGCACTGGCCTCCAGCAGTTGCCAGCGGCGTCCATCGGGGGCGGCCACCACACTGCGCGCTCCCTTGAGCAGCACGCAGGCGCCGCTGGCTTGGGCCGCCTGGGCGGCGGCCTCCAGGGCCGCAGGGGTGGCGGCGAGCTCGGGAAACAACCGGGCGAATTCCGCCGGGTGTGGGGTGATCCAGGTGGGCCCCCGGCGCTGTTGCAGCCAGCTGCTGGCGCTGAGGCCCAGGCCCTGGGCCACCGGCCCGGCCAGTCGGTTCAGTCCATCGGCATCGAGCACCAACAGCCCGGTCCAGCTGAGCAGGTTGCGCCAGCAGTCGGCTTCACTGAAGCCGGCCTCAGGGCTGCTCAGGCCCGCAGAGGTGAGGGGCCCGATTCCCGGCCCGATCAGCAGGGCATCGAGCCGCTGCGGGTCGAGCTCGGCCAGCTGATCGAGCCGCAGGCTGCCGTGGTGGTGGCAGGCCAGGGTCTGGCTCACCACCACATGGGGATGCTGCTGCCAGAGGCTGCGGGCCAGGACCTCCGGCAGGGCCGCCTGCAAGCTGCCGCAGCCGCTGCTGGATGCTCCCGCCAGCGTCAGGCTGGCCGCGCCCTGGTAGGCGTTGCTGCCTGCCACCATCAGCAGCCGGCCCCGCTGGTATTTGCTGGCGGCCGGATCGAGTTGGGGCCGGGGTCGGTCGGCCAGATCCCGCGCTCCCAGCCCCAGCGGCTGATCGCCGGGCAGGGAGTCCAACAGGGATCGCGGCAGGCCAAGGTCGATCCACTCCAATTGGCCCACGCTCGCCAGGGCCGCGTCCTGCACCAGGCCGGTCTTGATGAGCCCGATCGCGTAGGTGCTGAGGGCCTGGGCCGAGACCGGGCCGGTGGCCTGGCCGGTGTCGGCGCAGAGGCCTGTGGGCACATCCACCGCCACCAGGCCGCCAGGACGTTGTTGCTGGCGCGCCTCCAGCAGGGGTTCGATCACCGGCCCGGGGGCGCGCCGTTGGCCGATGCCCAGCAGAGCATCAATCCAGAGGGGGCTGGCTCCGGGATCGGGGTTGTGGTCGAGCAGGGGAATGCCCAGCCAGCGAGCATGGCGGAGGTGGGCTTCGGTGAGGGGTTTGCGGCGCTCAAATGGGCTCCAGAGCGTTGTTGCCACCCCGGCCAGGTGCAGCTCCCGCGCGATCACCAGGCCGTCGCCGCCGTTGTGGCCGGGCCCCACCAGCACCAGCGCGCCATCGCGCGACAGCCGCTCGCCGTGCTGCTCCAGCAGCCGCCGGGTCACGGCCAGGGCGGCCTTTTCCATCAGGGCTTCCACCGGCAGGCCACTGGCGAACAGCTGCTGCTCCAGCGCCGCCATCTGGGCACTGCTCACCAGCAGATGGCGGCCGTTCCGCGCGGGCCAGGTGGGCAATGCGGCTGGCTGCACCAACCCTGTTTCGGCAACTGGGTTTCATGATGGGAGAACACCTGCCCGCTGTCTGCCCTGTTGTCCGTTTCCGTTGCCACGTCCAGCAGCCCCGCGTCACCGTGCACACCGGCCGGACTTGCGGCCCTGGATCGGCTGCGCGCCTGGCCCGGCGAGCATCGGGTGGCCGTGGGGCTGTCGGGCGGCGTCGATAGCTCCCTCACGGCGGCGCTGCTGGTGGAGGCCGGCTGGGCGGTGGAGGGGCTGACCCTCTGGTTGATGAGCGGTAAGGGGGCCTGCTGCGCCGAAGGCTTGGTGGATGCGGCCGGCATCTGTGAGCAGCTGGGGGTGCCCCACCACGTGGTCGATTTCCGCGAGCATTTTCAGGCGCAGATTGTCGATTTCCTGGTGGAGGGCTACGCCGCCGGAGTCACGCCGCTGCCCTGTTCCCGCTGCAACCGGGAGGTGAAGTTTGGGCCGATGCTCGAGTGGGCCCAGGAGGAGCGGGGCATCGGCCGCCTCGCCACCGGCCATTACGCCCGAGTGCGCCACGGCGCCGTGAGCGACAACGGCCGCCACCAGTTGCTGCGGGGCCTGGATACGCAGAAGGATCAGAGCTACTTCCTCTACGACCTGCCCCAGGAGGCCCTCGGGCGGCTCGTGTTTCCCCTGGGTGAGCTCACCAAGCCCGACACCCGCCTGGAGGCGGAGCGCCATGGCCTGCGCACGGCCAAGAAGCCCGAAAGCCAGGACCTCTGCCTGGCCGATCATCACGGCTCGATGAAGGCCTTTCTGGACGCCTATCTGCCGCCGCGGCAGGGCCAGATCGTGCTAGCCGACGGCACGGTGGTGGGTCAGCACGATGGCATCGAGCACTTCACGATTGGCCAGCGCAAGGGGCTGGGTGTCGCCTGGAGCGAGCCGTTGCATGTGGTGCGGCTCGATGGCGCCATGAACCAGGTGGTGGTGGCGCCCCGCCGGGAGGCGGCCCGCGCTGATGCGGTGGTGGGCGCGGTGAACTGGGTGTCGCTGGCCCCGCCCGAGGTGCCGATCGACGTGGCGGTGCAGGTGCGCTATCGCAGCGCCCCGGAGCCGGCCCGGCTCACCCCCCTGCCCGCCACCGAGGCCGACCGGGCCGCTGGCCGGCCCCATCGGGTGCGGCTGGAGTTTGCCGAGGAGCAGTTTTCGATCACGCCGGGCCAGGCGGCGGTGTTTTACGACGGCGAGATGCTGCTCGGCGGTGGGTTGATTCAGGCCTGATCAGAAGCCCCGATCACCAGCCGGCAGCATCACCAAAAGGGATCGCTGGCCAGCTCCACCGTGAGGACGCCGCTTTTGCTGGCGGGCACGGTGGCGATGCAGGCCCGCACCACCTGGCCATTCACCTCGATCTCGCAGGCGCCGCAGCTGCCCCCCAGGCAGCCGGTGGGGATGGTCACCCCGGCCTGCTGGGCTGCCATCAGCCAGTCGCTGCCGGCGCTGCAGCTTGTGGTGTGGCCGTTGGGCCAGTGGATGGTGACGGGGGCAGCGGCCATGGGCGGGTGGGTCAGGGGCGCAGCAGGGGCTCCAGGTTCACATGGGCTTCGAAGGCATCGGCGAGCCGATCGAGCAGGGCTTCGCGCTGTCGGCTGTGGTGCGGTTGCCGTTCGCTCAGCCCCGGCAACCCCTTGCGCTGCCGCAGCTGATTGAGCCAGCGCCGCCGCCAGGACCCGCTCTCAAACACCCCGTGGAGATAGGTGCCTACCACCAGTCCGCCCTGGTCGCCGAAGGCGGTCACCCAGCCCAACGCCGCATCGGCGCAAAGGGGCTGGCAGGGAGCGAGCGCGGTGGTGCAGCCGCGGTGCAGCTCGAAGCCTTCCAGCGCGAGGGCATCGCCGTCTGCGGCTGGCCAGAGGGCGGGGCTGCGGCGTTGGCGCAGGGCCTTGCTGGAGCCAAACACCGTGCTGAGGGGTAGCAAGCCGATCCCGGCTGCACCGTTGCCGGCCTGCCCCTCCAGCCCATCGGGATCGCTGAGCTCGCGCCCCAGCAGCTGCATGCCGCCGCAGATGCCGAACACCTGGCCACCGCCCGCCGCGTAGCGGCGCAGCTCCTCACCCAGGCCGCTGCTCTGCAGCGCGGCCAGATCCCGCAGCGTTTGCTTGCTGCCTGGCACGATCACCGCATCGGGCTGGCCCAGCTCCTCCCCCGGGGCGAGCCAGCGCAGTTGCACCGTCGGTTCGGCCTCCAAGGGGTCGAGGTCGGAGAAGTTGCTCAGCGACGGCAGCCGCAGCACGGCGATCTCCAGCTCGGCGCTCCGCTTGAGGCCGCGGCGTTCCAGCAGGTCGAGGGAGTCTTCCGGGGGGAACAGCTCATCGAGCCAGGGCATCACCCCCAGCACGGGCACGCCGGTGTGGGCCTCCAGCCAGCGCCGCCCTTCATCGAACAGCTCGCGCCGGCCGCGGAAGCGGTTGATCAGCAGGCCGCGCACCAGGGGGCGCTCCACCGGCCGCAGCAGGCCCAGGGTGCCCACCAGCTGGGCGAAGACGCCGCCGCGCTCGATGTCGGCCACCAGGATGCAGCGGGCGCGCAGGTATTGGGCTAGCCGCAGGTTGGTGAGGTCGCGGGATTGCAGGTTCACCTCCACCGGGCTGCCGGCCCCCTCCAGCACCAGGCGCCCGCCGGGATGGGCCGCTTGCAGGGTCTGCAGCCCCTGGCGGATCGCCGCCCAGCCGGGGCGAAACCAGTCGCGGTAGTAGTGCTCGGCGCGGGCGCTGCCCACCGAATGGCCCAGATGGATCAGCTCACTGGTGGAGTCGCCCTGGGGCTTGAGCAGCACCGGATTCATGCTGTGGTGCGGCTCCAGGCCGGCGGCCCAGGCCTGGAGCGCTTGGGAGTAGGCCATTTCGCCGCCGGTCTGGTCCACCCAGGCGTTGTTGCTCATGTTCTGCCCCTTGAAGGGCAGGGGCGTTTCGCCCCGGCGGCGCAGCACCCGGCAGAGGGCGGCGGTCATCAGCGATTTGCCGGCGCCACTGCTGGTGCCGAGCACCATCAGGGGCCGAGGCGCCTGAGAAGGGGGCACAGGTTGGGTGGTCACAGCCGGGGCCGCCGCCGCCGCAGGCCGTGCTGCAGGCGATCGAGCGGGCTGGGGGCAGGAATCTCCGCGGGCCACTGGGCCAGCAGGTCGCGGCCCATCGGCGTGAGCCGTACTCGTTCGGTGAGGCCCTGGCCATCTACCTCCCGCCGCAGCACCCCTAGCTGGATCAGCCAGATCCAATGGGCTTCGATTCGATCGGGAGTGGGGGTGCCCCGGCAGAGGCTCCGGCTGTCGTTCCGGCGGCAGAGCTCGTTGCTGCTGAGGGCCTGCTCCGCCACCGTTTTGTAAAACGCCAGGCGAAAGGGCAGGCAGCGCAGGGCCTGGCTGGCGCGTTGCTGGGCGCGCCGGTCGTGGAGGAGGGGGTCGGGGAACTGGGGATCGATGGGGGTGGCGTCCCGGTGTTGCATGGAAGGATTCTCCCTGAGCCCATGCTTGTCCTCGCCTCCGCCTCCCCCGCCCGCCGGCGCCTGCTGGAGCAGGCCCGTATCCCCCATCGGGTGCAGGTGAGCGGCGTGGATGAAGCGGCGATCGCCCACGCCGACCCGCGGCTGTTGGTGCAGCAGCTGGCCCGGGCCAAGGCGGAGGCCGTGGCGTTTCCCGCGGCGGATGGCGTTGGGGTGCTGGGCTGTGACTCGCTGCTGGTGTTTGAGGGGGAGGTGTTTGGCAAGCCCGCCGATGCCGCCGAGGCCCGGGAGCGCTGGCTGCGGATGGCTGGCGGCTGGGGGGAGCTGATCACGGGCCATTGCCTCCTGCCTGGTTGCCAACCAGCAGCCGATGGCGAGCCCCGTCTCGCCGCCGTGGTGACCCGCGTGCAGTTCGCGTCCTTGAGCCCAGCGGAGATTGAGGCCTATGTGGCCAGCGGTGAGCCGCTGCAGTGTGCCGGTGGCTTTGCCCTGGAGGGTCGCGGCGGCTTGCTGGTGGAGCGGATTGAGGGGTGTTTCAGCAATGTGATCGGCCTGAGCCTGCCCTTGCTGCGCCGCTGGCTTGCGGGCTAACCCCAAGCCTGGGCCTCACTGGCCCAGCAGGATGTCGAGCACCCGATCCGGCCAGCTGGTGCCGGTGCGATCACTGATCTGGTAGCTTCCGCCC
>VGQC01000029.1 GCA_016882385.1 Cyanobacteria bacterium M_DeepCast_100m_m1_067
TGGTTGCGATTCTTCATCCAGGCTCCTCGCCCATGCCCTCGGAGGACAGGCCCAGTTCGGGGGATCAAGCGTTCCGTCCAGCGGCTGCTGAGCCCTTTGCCGCTGAGCCTTTCGCAGCCTCCTCCGACATGTTTGGGACTGCCCCGGTGGAGCCGAAGGCCACCGTGATGGTGGTGGACGACGAGGCGGCCGTGCGCCGGGTGCTGGTGATGCGCCTGCAGCTGGCCGGCTACCGGGTGATCTGCGCTGAGGACGGCGAGGAGGCCCTCAGCCTGTTCCATCAGGAACAGCCCGATCTCGTCGTGCTCGACGTGATGCTGCCCAAGCTCGATGGCTTTGCGGTGTGCCGGCGCTTGCGGGCCGAATCCTGCGTGCCGATCATCTTCCTCTCGGCCCTCGATGCCATCGCCGAGCGGGTGTCGGGCCTGGATCTCGGCGCCGACGACTACCTGCCCAAGCCCTTCAGCCCCAAGGAGCTTGAGGCCCGCATCGCCACGATCCTGCGCCGGGTGGGCCGGGGCTCTGCTGCTACGGAGCCGCGGGAGGTGCAGAGCGGCAGCGGCGTGCTGCGGGTGGGCGATCTGGTGGTCGACACCAACCGCCGCCAGGTGACCCGCGATGGCGAGCGCATCGGCCTCACCTACACCGAATTCAGCCTGCTGGAGCTGCTGTTCCGCGAGCCGGGCCGGGTGGTGCCCCGGGCTGAGATCCTCGAGCAGCTCTGGGGTTATCCGCCGCGCCGCGCCGCCGACCTGCGGGTGGTGGACGTGTATGTCGCCCGCCTGCGCGGCAAGCTCGAGCCCGATCCCCGCAACCCCGAGCTGATCCTCACCGTGCGCGGCACGGGCTACGCCTCCCAGCGCATGGCCGAGTCGGGCTTGGCGGCTAACGGCTGATGGTGCTGCGGGGCGCGCCTGCCCCAGCCTGACGCTCCTGCAGGATGGGCGGGTTGAGCCCCCTGTCTGCCTTGTCGGAGCTGCGCGAGACCCGTCTGGAGAAAGCCGCAGCCCTGGCGGCCCTGGGCCAGGGGCCCTATGCGCTGCGCTTCGAGCCCACGCACCGCACCGCTGCGTTGCAGCAGGCCCATGCCGACCTGGCCAACGGCGAAGAGCGCGATGTGGCGGTGGCGGTGGCCGGCCGGGTGATGACCCGCCGGGTGATGGGCAAGCTCGCCTTCTTCACCCTGGCCGATGAGACCGGCCCGATTCAGCTGTTTATTGAGAAGGCCACCCTGGCGGCCTCCATGCCGGAGGATCCCGAGGCCTTCGCCCACCTCACCTCGCTCGTCGATGCGGGCGATCTGATCGGCGTGCAGGGCAGCCTGCGCCGCACCGATCGCGGTGAGCTGTCGGTGAAGGTGAAGGTCTGGACCATGCTCACCAAATCGCTCCAGCCCCTGCCCGACAAATGGCACGGCCTGGCAGACGTGGAGAAGCGCTACCGGCAGCGCTATCTCGATCTGATCGTGTCGCCCGACACCCGCGAAACCTTCCGGCGCCGGGCCCTGGCGGTGAGTGCCATGCGCCGTTGGCTCGATGAGCGCGACTTTCTCGAGATCGAAACGCCGGTGCTGCAGAGCGTGCCGGGGGGCGCCGATGCCCGGCCGTTCGAAACCCACCACAACGCCCTCGATCTGCCCCTCACCCTGCGCATCGCCACCGAGCTGCACCTCAAGCGGCTGGTGGTGGGCGGCTTCGAGCGGGTGTACGAGCTGGGCCGGATCTTCCGCAACGAGGGGATCAGCACCCGCCACAACCCCGAGTTCACCTCGGTGGAGATCTACCAGGCCTATGCCGACTACACCGACATGATGGCGCTCACGGAGCAGCTGATCGCCCACGTGTGCCAGCAGGTGTGCGGCAGCACCCAGATCAGCTACCAGGGCACGGCGATCGATCTGGCGCCCCCTTGGCGCCGGGCAACGATGCACGAGCTGGTGCAGAACGCCACGGGTCTGGATTTCACCAGCTTCGGCAGCCGCGAGGACGCTGCTGCGGTGATGGCGGTCCAGGGGCTGGAGGTGCCCGCCCTGGCCGATTCCGTGGGCCGGCTGCTGGTGGAGGCCTTCGAGCAGCGGGTGGAGGCCGACCTGATCCAGCCCACCTTCGTACTCGATTACCCCGTGGAAAACTCGCCCCTGGCCCGGGCCCACCGCAGCAAGCCGGGGATGGTGGAGCGCTTTGAGCTGTTCATCGTGGGCCGCGAAACCGCCAATGCCTTCAGCGAGTTGATCGACCCGGTGGACCAGCGCCAGCGTCTCGAAGCCCAGCAGGCCCGCAAGGCCGCCGGCGACGACGAAGCCCAGCAGGTGGATGAAGACTTCCTCCAGGCCCTGGAGGTGGGCATGCCCCCCACCGGCGGCCTGGGCATCGGCATCGATCGGCTGGTGATGTTGCTCACCGACAGCCCCTCGATCCGCGATGTGATCGCCTTCCCGCTCCTGCGTCCCGAGGCGCGTCCCGAGGGCCGGCCGAGCACAATGGGATAATGGTGTCAGTAGGCAATCTCCCCCATTAGGGGGCCAGCGATTCCATGAGTGGCGAGCGCGTCGGTTTTCGCTTCAAACACGCGGATGCTGTGGTGAAGCGCAACCCCCAGGGCCGCTCGCGCCGGGGCTGGGTGATGGAGCCGGTGGAGCAAACCACCAGCCGCGGCACCAAGATGCCTGCCTACCGGATCCGCTGGCGCGACAGTGAACGTCCCGAGATCGTGTTGCAGCACATGCTGATCGCCGATCCTGATCCCACCCCGCCGCCTGAAGGGGTCAGCCTGGTGCCCCCGGCTCCCAAGGCTTGATCAGCTCCAGCCGCGCAGGCGGTAGATCGCCAGCCCCAGGTGCTCTTTGAGGGCCACGGTGCTGAGATACAGCGCTTCGGCGTCTGGCAAGAGACTCTTGAGCGTGTTGCCAGCGGTCGGCTGGCCGTAGTGGGCCCGATCCGGCAGCTGGTAGTCGCAAGCCACTGGCACCACGTTCAATCCGCTGCGTTGCTGAAACGTGGCCAGCGATCGGGGCATGTGAAAGGCGCTGGTCACGAGCAGCACCCGGGTCCAGCCGCGCCGCCGGCCCAGGGCGCCGATGTCGCGGGCTTCCTCGGCTGTGGTGCGGGAGCCGGGGCTGATCAGGATCCGATCGGTCGGCAGCCCCAGCTCCTGGGCCAGATCCCGGGCCCAGAGCGCTTCCGGCGGGGCGGGATCGTTGTCCGTGAAGCTCACCCGGCCGCCGCTGGTCACCAGCAGCGGCGCCAGGCCCCGGCGCACCAGTTGCACGCCGCGCAGCAGCCGGTCGCCACCCTCCGCCACTTCGACCCCCTGCCGGGGCGGCAGGGCTGGCCGCAATCCGCCGCCCAGCACCACCACCGCATCGGCCTGGGGCAGCTGCCGCGGGGTGAGCGCCGCCGCCTGCTCCTCGAGGCCCCAGATCAGCTGGCGGCTGGTGAGCGGCATGGCACACACCCAGATCAGGCCCAACCCCGTGCCACTGAGCCAGAGACTGGCCTGACGGCGCCTGCCACCGCATTGGTTGCTGCTTTTGGGTGCCGCGGCCAGGCCCAGCAGTTGCAGCAGCAGGCCCAGGCCCAGCGGATAGAGCAGCAGCGGCAGCAGTTTGGACAGCAGAAAACCCATGGCGGTCTTTGGTTGGGCCTGGTGTCAGTTGCTGTGATTGTGGGCTCTCCTGGATTCTGTACAGCCTGTACGGAATCTGGGAGACACCGAACTTGGGTCCCACCGGCCGACAACACCCAGCAGAACCTCCCCGTCGTCACCCATGGGGAGCGTTTGGGAAGCCAGGTTCTGGCGGCGGTGTCCCCCGCGTCCTTAGCCCTGTTGCCGTCGCAATGCCTCCAGGGCCTGCTCGGCCTCGAAGGCGGCCCAGTCCTGCTCCAGGCTGGAGGCCCGTGGCGGGCGCGGTCGGCTCTCCAGCTCGCCCAGGTCGCGCTCCACTGCCGCGAAGCTTTCCCCCAGCTTGCTCAATTGTTGCCAGCGCTGGCGGCCCTGCTCCATCAGGCCTTGCTGGTGGGCCTCGGCGCGCTCGGCCAGGGCGGTGGCGCCGGCGGCCCGGGCCTTCACCACCCGCTCCTGCCAGCGCCGAATCTCGTCGGCCAGTTGCAGCAGGGCCTGACGCTCCTGCTCCGCCTGCCGCTGCAATTGGCGCCGCTGCCCCACCAGCCTGGCTTGGCGATCCCGGGCCCCCTGCTCTTCCAGCAGCGCTTCCAGTTCGTCGAGCCAGCTCACGGGGCGGCCTGGGGATCGGATTCGGGGGCCGGACTTCTGGTGGGACTGCTCGCGGGGCTGCCTGCAGGGCTGGTGATCAAGGGCGCTTCGATCTCCTGCTGCAGCGGCGTGATGGCCGCCTCACGCGAGCGCAGCAGCAGCTGGGTGAGCCGGGCGATCGCCCCTTCGCCCAGGTCGTGGTCGCTGATGCGGTCGAAGGCGCCCCGATACAGCTCCTCGAGCTCGGCGATCAGACCCTCGCGCACCTGGCGCATGGTGGCCCGTTGCTCCTCACGACCCATGGCGATCTTGCCTCTGCCTAGGAGTCTGCCGCCACCGGGGACCCTGCCGATATCAGCAGATGCAGCGATAAATCGCCGGCCGGATCGCTCCAGCGGCCAGCGCCCCGCCAGCCGGCCCGCTCCGCCAGGGCGGTGAACGCCTCCGGGTCGTACTTGACGCTGTATTCCGTGATCAGCGGTTCCCCGGCCGCGAAGCTCCAGGTCTGCCCCGCCAGCTGCACCGTTTGCGCCTGGCGGCTCACCAGGGCCATGGCGATGCGGCAGTGCTCGGGCTGCCAGCGGGCGGTGTAGGCGAAGGCCTCCGGGTTGAAGTTGCCCGCTAAGTCGCGGTTGAGCCGCACCAGCAGGTTGCGGGCAAAGGCGGCCGACACGCCGGCGGCATCGTTGTAGGCGGCCTCCAGCCGCGCCACAGCCTTGGGCTGGTCGATGCCGATCAGCAGCCGGGCGCCGGGGCCCAGCAGCTGGCCCATCTGCTGCAGCAGCGCCTGGGCCTCCTCGGGGCTGAAGTTGCCGATCGAGCTGCCGGGGTAGAAGCCCAGCCGCCGCTGGCCCTGGAGCAGGGGGTGTTCCGGCAGCTGCTGCAGCTTGCTGTAGTCGCAGCAGATGCCCAGCACCGGCACCGCCGGGTGACGGGCCTGCAGGGCCACGCAGCTCTGCTGCAGATGGGCTGCGCTGATGTCGAGGGCGACATAGGCCGGCGGCCGCAGCGCCTCCAGCAGCGGGCCCACTTTCCGGGCATTGCCCGCCCCAAACTCCACCAGCACCCCAGGCCCCAGGGCCGCCGCCAGCTCCGGGGCTCGCTCCTCCAGCAGCGCCGTTTCGGTGCGGGTGAGGCCGTATTCCGGCTGCTCGCAGATCGCCTCAAACAGCCGCGAGCCCTCAGCGTCGTACAGCAACCAGGCCGGCAGCTGCCGGGGCCGCTGCGCCATGCCCTCGCGCACCAGCCGGGCCATGTCGGCGGGGGCTGGGTGCAGGTCGATCAGCTGGTGGGGGCTCTGCACCGTCATGGCAGCTCTTGGGCCAGACGCAGGCCGGCGGCCATCCAGCGGCTCGCCGGTGGATAGAAGTTGCGGTAGGTGGGCCGGGCGTGGCCGGCGGGGGTGAGGAAGCAACTGCCGCGCAGCACCATCTGGGAACTCATGAACTTGCCGTTGTATTCCCCCACCGCCCCGGCCGCCGGCGCGAAGCCCGGATAGGGCCGGTAGGGGCTGGCGGTCCATTGCCACAGCACCCCGAAGGCCTGCTCCAGTTGGGGCGCCAGCAGCTCCCATTCGGCCTCGCTGGGCAGCCGGGCGCCGGCCCAGCGGGCGTAGGCATCGGCCTCAAACCAGCTCAGGTGCCGCACCGGCAGCTCGGGGCGCCGCGGCTGCCGCCCCGCCAGCGAAAACTCCCCGTCCTCACGCCAGTAGCGCGGCCCCTGCCAGCCCCGCGCCTGCACCACCGCCCAGCCCTCGCTCATCCACAGCTCCGGCCGCCGGTAGCCGCCGTCGGCGATGAAGGCCGCGTACTCGCCGTTGCGCACCAGCTGGGAGTGGATCGCAAAGGGTTCGAGCCACTGGCGGTGTCGGGGCGCTTCGTTGTCGAAGTGAAAGCTGCCACCTGGATGGCCGATCTCCACCAGCCCTCCCCCGTGCTGCAGCCAGGCGGGCGCTGGGGTGTCGGCCGGGCTCTCGGCCGGGTTTTCGGCTGGGTTGGCCACGGGGCTGCTGGCCTGGAAGCGGGCCTCCGGCTCGGGCGCATAGATCGGTTCGAGCGGGTTGCGCGAGAAGCCATCGAGCAGGTCCATCAGCAGCAGCTCCTGGTGCTGCTGCTCGTGCTGCAGGCCTAGCTCCACCAGCTCCAGCCTGGGATCGCCGGGTTCCAGTTGCTCCAGCAGGGCCAGCACGGCCCCATCCACCCGCTGCCGCCAGGCCAGCACCTCCGCCAGGGGCGGCCGGCTGAGCAGGCCCCGCTGGGGCCGGGGGTGGCGGGCGCCGACGGCGTCGTAATAGCTGTTAAACAGAAAATTCCAGGCCGCCGGCGCCGGTGTGTAGCTCAGCTGCAGCCCTGCTTCCAGTTGGGGCCGCAGCAGAAACTGCTCAAAAAACCAGGTGGTGTGGCCCAGGTGCCATTTGGGCGGGCTGGCATCGGCCATGCCCTGCAGGCACAGGTCTTCCGGCTCCAACGGCGCCACCAGGGCGAGGCTGCGGTTGCGCACCTGCGCGTACCGCGCCCCCAGCTCCTGCCCCATTCCGCCGCCGCCTATCCCGGCTGAATTCAGGCCCGACCCTAGAGGCCTTGCCTACGATCCCGCCACGCACAGCACGCGGGTATGGCCGGCATCACTTCAGGGTTCGTGGGCGCCGTCGGCAACACGCCCCTGATTCGGCTTGACGCCCTCAGCGCGGCAACGGGCTGCACGATCCTCGGCAAGGCCGAGTTCATGAACCCCGGCGGCTCGGTCAAAGACCGGGCGGCCCTCGGCATCCTGCTGGAGGCGGAGGAGCAGGGGCTGCTGCAGCCTGGCGGCACCGTGGTGGAGGGCACCGCCGGCAACACCGGCATCGGCCTCACCCACCTCTGCAATGCCCGCGGCTACAAGGCCCTGATCGTGATTCCCGACACCCAGTCGGCCGAGAAGATCGGCCTGCTGCGCAGCCTGGGGGCCGAGGTGCGCACGGTGCCGGCGGTGCCTTACCGCGACCCCAACAACTACGTGAAGCTCTCGGGCCGCATCGCCGCCGAGACCCCTGGGGCCGTGTGGGCCAACCAGTTCGACAACCTGGCCAACCGCCGCGCCCACTTCAACACCACCGGCCCCGAGATCTGGCAGCAAACCGAGGGCACGGTGGATGCCTGGGTGGCCGCCACCGGCACCGGCGGCACCTACGCCGGTGTTGCCCTTTATCTCAAGGAGCAGAACCCGGCGGTGCACTGCGTGTTGGCCGATCCCCATGGCAGTGCCTTGCACGCCTGGGTCACCCGCGGTGAGCTCAGCAGCGAGGGCAGTTCGATCACCGAGGGGATTGGCAACAGCCGCGTCACTGCCAACCTGGAGGGCGCTCCCATCGATGACGCCGTGCGCATCGACGATCAAACCGCCCTCGAGACCATCTACCGGCTGCTGTGGCAGGAGGGCCTGTTCCTGGGCGGCTCGGTGGGCATCAACGTGGCCGCGGCGGTGGAAACGGCCCGGCGCCTGGGCCCCGGCCACACGATCGTGACCGTGCTCTGCGACAGCGGCGATCGCTACCGCTCCCGCCTTTACGACGCGGCGTGGCTGGCCGCCAAGGGGCTGCACCAGCCCGAGCGGGCCCTCGCCGCCGGAGTGGCCTGATGGCAGCGCAGGTGGGCCAGCTGATCGGTGAGCGCTACCGACTGGAGCAGCGTCTCAGTGCTGCACCTCCGGGTGATGCTCCCCAGGGGGAGCTGTGGCGGGCCAGCGACCAACTGGCGGCCGAGGCGCCCATGGCCCTGCGGCTGCTCGGCCCCGGCATCGATCAGGAGCGGGCCCGCCAGCGCTGGGGTCGGCTCCAGGGGGTGCTCCATCCCCAGGTGCCCCGGTTGGGGGCGGTGATCCCGGCGGCCGAGGGGTTGTGGCTGGTGCGCGAGTGGCAGGCCGGCCGCACGTACCAGCAGCTGCTGGCGGCCCGCGCCGAGCGCCAGCTGGTGTTTGGTGCGGGTGAGGTGCTGTTGCTGCTGCGTCAGCTCTTGCCGATGCTGGCGGTGTTGCACAGCCAGGAGCTGGTGCACGGCGATCTCAGCCCCGCCAATCTGCTGCGCCGCGACAGCGATGGCCTGCCGGTGCTGCTGGATTTCGGCTTGGTGGCTGGCACCCCGGCCTCCACGCCGGGCTATGCGCCGCCGGAGCGGGCGCGCGCGGCTGAGCCCGAGCCCTGGATGGATCTGCATGCCCTTGGGGTGGTGGCCCTGGTGCTGCTGAGCGGCGAGCAGCCGGCCCGGCTGCTGGATCCGGTCACCCTCGCCTGGCGTTGGCCGGCCAGCCTCAGCGCCGAGCCGGCCCTGCAGGCCCAGATCGCTCGCCTGCTGGAGCGCGACAGCGGCCAGCGCTTCGCCTCCGCCTCCCAGGCCCTGGCGGCCTTCCAGACCCTGCCGATGCCGGAGAGCACCGGTCCGGTGGCCCGCGCTGATTGCACCGTGGCTTTGGTTCCCCCGCCTGTGGCTGCCGCCCCATCGCCGGCCCCTGAGCCGGAGCTGCCACCGCTCAGCCCGCCACCACCGCTCACCCCCCCGACCCCTGCGGTCATGCGCAGCCGCCTGGAGGAGCGGGAGGAAGCCGCCGAGGGTGGCATCTGGCCGGTGGTGATCGCCCTGGTGCTCTCGGCCGTGGTGGGCACCGCCCTGGGCTGGTGGTGGCTGAGCCGCGGCCGCTTGGCCCTGCCCACCCCCGATGCCGCCCTGCAGCTGCCCAGCAGCCTGCCTCCCGCCGAGGTGGATCAGCGCCAGCAGCTGCTCAACCGGCTGCGGGCGATGCAGGTGGATCGGGGCTGGTTCTTGAAGTTGGTGGACGCCAGCCTGCTGGCCCAGTTCCCGGAGCGGGGCGGCCGCCTGCCCAGCGACTCCCTCGAAGACGCGCCCCTGCGCAAGGTGTGGAATGAGCTCGCCGAGGAGTGGCTGGCCCGGGTGGAGCAGCTGCCCCTCGAGATCCGCCGTCGCCTGGGCAGTTACACCAATGGCGACTGGGAGCGCCGCCAGCAGGCCCTGGTGAGCCAGGGGCTCAGCCCCGCGGTGCTGCGCCAGCTGGTGTCGGGCAGTGCCCAGAGTCTGTTGCCGGGCCGCCCCGGTGCCGATATTCCCGCCGAACCTTTCCGCCAGCTCTGGTTTGCTGCGGCCGAGCAGAGCCTGGCCAATGTGCAGATCGAGGCGATTCAGGCCCAGCCCCAGGAAACACGGGTGCTCTCGGCCCAGGTAGAGGCCGGTGGGGCGCGGCTGTTCCCGGTGCGGCTGCCGGCTGGCTATCGCTTGGTGCTGGGGGTGAACGGCTCGCCCCTGATGCAGATGAGCGTGTTTGGCCCCGATGGCGACCTGCTGGAGGCCAAGGGGCCCCTGCGGGTGGTGAGCCTGGGGGTGCAGAAGCGCTCACCGGTGCAGTTGCTGGTGACCAACGAGGGCGTGGCGCCGGCCCTGATCACCCTGTCGCTGCGGGCCGATCCGCCGCCCCAGGCCGCTCCGGAGCCCCCCCCGCAAGCGCCACCGGCGCAGCGGGAGACGCCCCAGGCGCCCCCGGCAGCTGAACCCCCATCGGCAGCCCCGCCGGCTCCTTCAGCGCCACCGTCAGCGCCACCGCCCCTGAATTGATTTCAGAGTGAGGTGACTCCAGAGTGGGCTCACTCCAGCCGTTGTCCTTGCTGAGTTCTGCCCCTCCAGGATTTTGTACAAGCTGTACAGAATTCCTGATGCCCATGCGCGGGAAGGCTTCGCGCCTCGCGGACACGCCGCCGCCGTCGCCGGTTCCCTAAAGCCGCGCGATGGCGACTTTGGCGTCCTTGATGTCCTGCTTGCGCCGCTCCTCGTGGCGTTTGTCATGCAGCTTGCGGCCCTTGGCCAGGCCGATTGTCAGCTTGATCCAGGAGCCCTTGAGGTGGAGGTTGAGCGGGATCAGGGTGAGGCCCTTCTGCTCGAGCCCCACCCGCAGCTTGTCGATCTCGCGGCGATGGGCGAGCAGTTTGCGGACCCGCAGGGGCTCGTGGTTGAAGTAGGCCCCGGCATGGCTGTGGGGCGAGATGTGCACGTTGTGCAGCTGCAGCTCCCCCTTGCGGATCAGGCAGAAGCCGTCGCGCAGGTTGCACTGGCCGGCCCGGATCGATTTCACCTCCGTGCCGAACAGCTCCAGGCCGCACTCCAGCGTTTCGAGGATCTCGTACTGGTGGCGAGCAAAGCGGTTGTCGGCCAGCAGCTTGTTGGCGGCATCGCGCTGGGCCTTGGCGCTTTTCTTGCCCCCGCCCTTGGCCATCGCTGCTCCGCAACCGTCCCTTGGATCTCCCGACCCTAGGGAGCCCCCGGTACCCTCGCTGCATGGCGATTGTTTCCTCGGGATCCCCGGCGCCCCGCGGCCGCCCCGGCCGGGAGGCCAGCCCCTCCGACGGGCCGCCGCGTCTGGTGGATCCCACCCCCGCGCTGGAGGAAGTGGCACCCGCCCGGGAAGACGGCCTGCGGCCCCGGCGGCTGGCCGATTACATCGGCCAGAGCGAGCTCAAGCAGGTGCTGGCCATCGCCGTGGAGGCCACCCGCGCCCGCCAGGAGGCCCTCGACCACGTGCTGCTCTACGGCCCTCCCGGCCTGGGCAAAACCACCATGGCCCTGGTGCTGGCCGAGGAGCTGGGGGTGCGCTGCCGCATCACCAGCGCGCCAGCTCTGGAGCGCCCGCGCGACATCGTGGGCCTGCTGGTGAATCTGCAGCCCCACGAGCTGCTGTTCATCGACGAGATCCACCGGCTCAACCGGGTGGCTGAGGAGATCCTCTATCCGGCCATGGAGGACTTCCGCCTCGATCTCACCGTGGGCAAGGGCACCACGGCCCGCACCCGCAGCCTGGAGCTGCCGCCCTTCACCCTGGTGGGCGCCACCACCCGGGCCGGCTCCCTGAGCTCGCCGCTGCGGGATCGCTTTGGCCTGATTCAGCGGCTGGAGTTCTACGGCCTCGACGACCTGCAGGCGATCGTGGAGCGGGCCGCGGGCTTGCTGCAGCTCGCGCTGGAGGCCGACGCTGCCCTGGAGGTGGCCCGCCGTTGTCGCGGCACCCCCCGCATCGCCAACCGCTTGTTGCGCCGCGTGCGCGATGTGGCCTCGGTGCGGGGCCATGGCCGGATCGGCGCAGCCCTGGTGGCCGAAGCCCTCAGCCTGCACCGCGTCGACGACCGGGGCCTCGATGCCAGCGATCGGCGCCTGCTCACCTTGATGCTGGAGGGCTACGGCGGCGGCCCCGTGGGCCTCGACACCCTGGCCGCAGGCCTGGGCGAAGATCCCGCCACCCTCGAAGCGGTGGTGGAGCCCTACCTGCTGCAGCTGGGCTTCCTGCAGCGCACCCCCCGGGGCCGGATCGTGACCCCAGCGGGCCGCAGTCACCTGGGCTGGCCCGCCGGGGCGGCGGCATGAGCGGGCCCCGGTCGTGATGTCCACCCTGTTGGCTCTGCTGCTGGGGGTGCAGCTGCTGCTGCCCCAGCTGTTTGACCAGGCCCTCAGCGCCAGCCGCGAGGGGCGCTTCGCCGAGGCCTTACCGCTCTGGAACCAGGTGCTGGAGGTGGCCCCGGGTGATGCGGCGGCCTGGAGCAACCGCGGCAATGTGCAGCTGGCCCTCGGCGATCCCCGTGCCGCCATCGCCGACCAGAGCCGGGCGATGGAGCTCGATGGCGAGAGCCCCGACCCCCATCTCAACCGCGGCACCGCCGAGGAGGCCCTGGGCGAGTGGGCCGCCGCCGAGGCCGACTACCGCTGGATCCTGGAGCGAGCCCCCAGCGATGCGGGCGAACCGCGGGCGTCGGCCCTCTACAACCTCGGCAATGTGCAGGGCTCGCTGGGCGACTGGAAGGACGCGCGCCGCTGCTTTGAGGCGGCCTCCCTGGCCCGCCCGGGCTTTGCCATGGCCCGCTCCAGTGCCGCTCTCGCCGCCTTTCAGCTGGGGGATCGGGCTGAGGCCGAGCGAGAGCTGCGCAACCTGATCCGCCGCTACCCCCTGTTTGCCGACGCCCGCGCCGGTCTCACGGCCCTGCTGTGGCAAAAGGGGGCCAGCGGCGAGGCCGAGAGCAATTGGGCCGCGGCTTCCGGTCTCGATCCGCGCTACCGGCAGCAAGAATGGTTGCGATCGACGCGGCGCTGGCCCCCCGTGCCGGTGGAAGCTCTGGCCCAATTCCTGGCCTTGTCTTCCTGAACACGGCCTCCTGAATGAAGGCCTCCCGCATGACAGCCTCCCGCTTGACAGCACCACCCTGCACCTTGGATTGGCAAGCGCTGGGGCTCGAGGTTGCCCTGGCCGGGGTGTTGCCGGAGCTAATCCAGCTGCGGCGCCACATTCACCGCCATCCCGAGCTCAGCGGCCACGAGCAGCAGACCGCTGCCCTGGTGGCCGGTGAACTGCGCCGCTGGGGCTGGCAGGTGCGCGAGGGCGTCGGCCGCACCGGGGTGCTGGCCGAGCTGGGGCCCCAGCAGCTGGCCGATGGCAGCCCCGCGCCCCTGGTGGCCCTGCGGGTCGACATGGACGCCCTGCCGGTGGAGGAGCGCACCGGCCTCGACTACGCCTCCACCCAGCAGGGCCTGATGCATGCCTGCGGCCACGATCTGCACACCGCGGTGGGGCTGGGGGTGGCCTGCCTGCTCGCCGGCCTGGCTGAGCGCCGCCCCGAGCTGTTGACGGCCCGGGTGCGGCTGCTGTTTCAGCCGGCCGAGGAAACCGCCCAGGGCGCCGCCTGGATGAAGGCCGATGGCGCCATGGAGGGCGTCGACGCGTTGTTTGGCGTGCACGTGTTTCCCAGCCTGGCGGCGGGCACGATCGGCGTGCGCAGCGGCAGCCTCACGGCGGCGGCGGGGGAGCTGGAGGTGGAGGTACTGGGCGAGGGCGGCCACGGCGCCCGGCCCCACCAGAGCACCGATGCCATCTGGATTGCGGCCCGGGTGGTGAGCGGCCTGCAGGAGGCGATCAGCCGCCGCCTCGATGCCCTGCATCCAGTGGTGGTGAGCTTCGGTCGCATTGAGGGCGGCAAGGCCTTCAATGTGATCGCCGACCATGTGCGCCTGTTGGGCACCGTGCGCTGCCTCGACACCGAGGTGCACGCCCAGCTGCCCGGCTGGATTGAAGACACCGTGCACGCCCTCTGCCAGGGCCATGGCGGCGAGGCGCGGGTGCGCTACCGGGTGATCTCGCCGCCGGTGCACAACGATCCGGCCCTCACCGAGCTGGTGGCCGAGGCGGCGGTGGAGCTGCTGGGCCGGCCCCAGGTGCAATGGCTGGAGCAGCCGTCCCTCGGCGCCGAGGATTTTGCCCAGCTGCTCGAAGGCACCCGCGGCACGATGTTTCGGCTCGGCGTGGCGGGGCCGGATGGGTGCACGCCCTTGCACAGCAACACCTTTGCCCCCGATGAGGCGGCCCTGCCGGTGGGCATCCGGGTGCTCACCTGGAGCTTGCTGCGCTGGATGGAGCAGCAGCCATGAGGCGCCGGCCCTGGTTGCGGGGGCTGCTGGCCCTCTCCTCGCCCCTGTTGATCCTGTTGGCCTTGTTGGTGCTGCTGCAGCGCCGCGGCGTCGACCGCTGGCCGGCCCTGCCGGCTTTGCTGATCGGCACAGGCCTGCTCGTGACCAGTGCCCTGGGCCAGCGGCGGCGGCGGCGAGAGTTGCTGGCGGCCCTGCGTCACGATGGAGGGGTATGACCCTCCCTTCCCCCGATCTGTCCGCCCTGCGGGACGCCATCGTGTCCGGCGATCCCAGCCGGGCCATGCCCGCCCTGGTGGGCCTGCGGGAGGTGCCGGTGGAGCAGGCCGTGCCGCTGCTGCTGCTGGGGCTGGAGCAGAGCATCTTCATGGTGCGCTCGCTCAGCTGCGCCGGCTTGGGCGTGAAGCAGAGCGAGGTGGGTTGGCAGGCCTTGGTGAACGCCGTGCAGCACGACGAGGATGCCAACGTGCGGGCGGAGGCCGCCAACTCCCTGGTGAGTCACTCCCTGGAGCGGGCCTGGCCCCTGTTGCGGGAGGTGTTTGCCGCCGACCAGCAGTGGCTGGTGCGCTGCAGCATCCTTTCGGCTCTGGCCGAGCAGCCAACCATTGATCCGGCCTGGCTGCTGGAGCTCGCGGCGATGGCCATCACCGATGCCGATGGCACCGTGCGGGTGGGCGGGGCCGAGATCCTCGGCCGCCTGGTGCGCGACCACGACCGGGACCGCGGCGACGGCAATGGCGACGGCGAGGCCCGCGCCCTGCTGCTGCAGCTTCAGGGCGATTCCGACCACCGGGTGGTGGCCGCGGCGCTGAACGGCTTGCAGGGCTGAGGCCCCGGCCGGTTTCGGCCTTGCTAGGTTTCGGATGTCACTAGGGGTGCCCCGCTGCCGGCCCATCAGCCGTGCAGCCTCGGGCTGAGATCACACCCTCCGAACCTGATCCGGGTCATGCCGGCGCAGGGAAGTGGAAACGAACTCGGCATCGGCACAGGACCCCCCTCACCGCTCTTTTGCGGTCACCTGTTCTTCGCCACCGCCCATCATGCGCAGCGCCTGGATTGAGAAGCGTCGCGGCACCGCGAACTATTCCCAGATGCATTACGCCCGCCAGGGCGTGGTGACGGAAGAGATGGCCTATGTGGCCCAGCGGGAGAACCTGCCCGAATCGCTGGTGATGGAGGAGGTGGCGCGGGGCCGGATGATCATTCCGGCCAACATCAACCACCCCAACCTGGAGCCGATGGCGATCGGCATCGCCAGCCGTTGCAAGGTGAACGCCAACATCGGCGCCTCCCCCAATGCGTCCGATCTCGATGAGGAGGTGGCCAAACTGCGCCTGGCGGTGAAATACGGCGCCGACACGGTGATGGACCTCTCCACCGGCGGCGTCAACCTCGATGAGGTGCGCACGGCGATCATCAACGCGTCGCCGGTGCCGATCGGCACGGTGCCCGTCTACCAGGCGCTCGAGAGCGTGCACGGCTCGATCGAGAAGCTCGACGCCGACGACTTCCTGCACATCATTGAGAAGCACTGCCAGCAGGGCGTCGATTACCAGACGATCCACGCCGGGCTGTTGATTGAGCACCTGCCTTTGGTGAAGGGTCGCCTCACCGGCATTGTGAGCCGTGGCGGCGGCATCCTGGCCCAGTGGATGCTGTATCACCACAAACAAAACCCTCTGTATACCCATTTCGATGACATCATCGAAATCTTCAAGCGCTACGACTGCACCTTCTCCCTGGGCGATTCGCTGCGGCCGGGTTGCCAGCACGACGCCTCCGATGCGGCCCAGCTGGCGGAACTGAAAACCCTGGGCCAGCTCACCCGCCGCGCCTGGGAGCACGACATCCAGGTGATGGTGGAGGGTCCGGGCCACGTGCCGATGGACCAGATCGAGTTCAACGTCAAAAAGCAGATGGAGGAGTGCAGCGAGGCGCCCTTCTATGTGCTCGGTCCGCTGGTCACCGACATCGCCCCCGGCTACGACCACATCACCAGCGCCATCGGCGCGGCGATGGCCGGTTGGTATGGCACGGCGATGCTCTGCT
The DNA here is from genome assembly GCA_016882385.1 of Cyanobacteria bacterium M_DeepCast_100m_m1_067. Classification (GTDB taxonomy): domain Bacteria; phylum Cyanobacteriota; class Cyanobacteriia; order PCC-6307; family Cyanobiaceae; genus Cyanobium_A. Next base: position 15,705 of record VGQC01000029.1, read on the forward strand.
ACGTGACCCCCAAGGAGCACCTGGGCCTGCCCAACGCCGAAGATGTGCGCGAGGGCCTGATCGCCTACAAGATCGCTGCCCACGCCGCCGACATCGCCCGCCACCGCCCCGGCGCGCGCGATCGCGACGACGAACTCAGCCGCGCCCGCTACGCCTTCGATTGGAACAAGCAGTTCGAGCTCTCGCTGGATCCCGAGCGGGCCAAGGAGTATCACGACGAAACCCTGCCCGCCGACATCTACAAGCAGGCCGAGTTCTGCTCGATGTGTGGACCCAAGCACTGCCCGATGCAAACCAAGATCACCGATGCGGATCTGGAAGGGCTGGAGCAGGTGCTGGCGGAGCAGAAGGCTGGTGAAGCCGCTCCTGCGGCGGTCTGATCCGATTCGGCACAGCCATCAAGCCTGGCCTTACTTCGCCAGGCTGAGCGGGATATTGGGGCTTTCAGGGTTCACATCCAGGCTCTGCAGCTGGGGTCGCAGCACCAGGTCCATGTCCTCCATGGGGATGGCGCCCAATAGCACTTCATTGCCCAGCACCATGGCACCGGTGAAGCAACGGCGGTTGCGGAAGCGCACTTCTACCGGACCCACATAGGGCACCGTGCGCCGATGGCCGTCGGCCAATACCACCTCGCGGCGCTCCAGCTCACCCAGGCTCAGTTGGAGTGCCAGGTGCTCTGGGATGCAGAGATGCACCGCTCCACTGTCTGCCAGCGCTGAAACTTCCAGGGCAGCCAGCTCCGGCTTGGTGGGGTTGCTGATTGAAACGGTGCCACGGATCAGTCCCATGGGGTCAGCTTAGGGGCCAGTCCCAGTCGCACTGGCCTCTCCCGAGAGAGGCCAAACAAAAGCCCCACCTTGCGGTGGGGCATAAAACTGATGCGCAGCAGGAGCAGACCAGCCTGACGCGATCAGCCCAGGGCCTTGGCCTTGGCCACCACGTTGTCCACGGTGAAGCCGAACTTCTCCAGGCACACGGGGCCGGGGGCGGAGGCGCCGAAGCGGTCGATCGACACGGTGTCGCCGTCGAAGCCCACGTACTTGTGCCAGCCGAAGGAGCTGGAGGCTTCCACCACCAGGCGCTTGCGGCAGGCTGCCGGCAGCACGCTCTCGCGGTAGGCGGCGTCCTGCTCTTCGAACAGCTCGATGCAGGGCATCGACACCACGCGCACGTTCTTGCCTTCGGCGCGCAGCTGGGCGGCGGCCTTGGTGCAGAGCTCCAGCTCAGTGCCGGTGCCGATCAGGAGCAGATCGGGGCTGCCGTTGCTGTCTTCCAGGATGTAGCCGCCTTTGGCCACATGGGCGGCAGCCGAACCGGGTTGGTTGGCCATCGCCTGGCGGCTGAGGGCCAGCACCGTGGGGCGCTTGCGGTTGGTGACGGCCACCTGGTAAGCGCCCATGGTTTCGTTGCCGTCGCCGGGGCGCATCACCAACAGGTTGGGGATGGCGCGCAGGTTGGCGAGGGTTTCCACCGGCTGGTGGGTGGGGCCGTCTTCGCCCAGGCCGATCGAGTCGTGGGTGAGCACGTAGATGCAGCCCAGTTCGCTCAGGGCCGAGAGGCGCATCGCGCCGATCATGTAGCCAGCGAACACCAGGAAGGTGCCGCCGTAGGGGATCAGGCCGCTGTCGTGGTAGGCGATGCCGTTCATGATCGCCGCCATGGCGTGCTCGCGCACACCGAAGTGCAGGTAGCGGTTGGCCTCACCACCCTTCTGGAAGCTCGCCTCGCCCTTGATGTCGGTGAGGTTGGAGTGGGTGAGGTCGGCGGAGCCGCCGATCAGTTCGGGCAGGTTGGGGCCGAAGGCATTCAGCGCGTTGTAGGAGTGCTGGCGCGTGGCCAGTCCTTTGTCTTCCGGGGAGAAGCTGGGCAGGGAGGCATCCCAGCCCTGGGGCAGTTCACCGCGCAGTTGGCGCTCAAACTCAGCCGCATCGGCGGGGTATTGGCTGCGGTAGGTGGCCAGGGTGGCGTTCCAGGCGGCTTCGTGTGCTTCACCGCGGCTGATGGCCTGGCGCCAGTGGTCGTAAGCGTCTTGCGGCACCTCGAATGCGCCGTAGCTCCAGTCGAGGGCCTTGCGGGTGAGTTCGGCTTCATCGGCGCCAAGGGCGGCCCCGTGCACGCCGGCGGTGTTGGCCTTGTTGGGGGAGCCGTAGCCGATGGTGGTGGTCACCTTGATCAGGCTGGGCTTGTCGGTGACGGCCTTGGCGGCCTCGATCGCCCGGGCGATGCCGGCCACGTCGGTGTTGCCATCCGCCACGTGCTGGACGTGCCAGCCGTAGGCCTCATAGCGCTTCAGCACGTCCTCGGTGAAGGACACGGCGGTGTTGCCGTCGATGGTGATGTGGTTGTCGTCGTAGAGGGCGATCAGCTTGCCCAGGCCCAGGTGACCGGCCAGGGAGGCGGCCTCACCGCTCACACCTTCCTGATGGCAGCCGTCGCCCATGATCACGTAGGTGGTGTGATCGACGAGCTCGCAACCGGGCTTGTTGAACTTCGCGGCCAGGTGGGCTTCGGCGATCGCCAGACCCACGGCATTGGAGATGCCTTGGCCGAGGGGGCCGGTGGTGACCTCAACGCCCGCGGTCTCGAAGGTTTCGGGGTGTCCAGGGGTGCGGCTGCCCCACTGGCGGAACTGTTTGATGTCGTCCAGGGTCACCGAGTCGTAGCCGGTGAGGTGCAGCAGCGCATACAGCAGCATGCAGCCGTGGCCGGCCGACAGCACGAAGCGGTCGCGGTTGAACCACTTGGGGTTCTTGGGGTTGTGCTTCAGCACCTTGTCCCACAGCGCGAAGGCCATGGGTGCGCAGCCCATCGGCAGGCCGGGGTGGCCGGAGTTCGACTTGTTGATCGCGTCGATCGCCAGGAAGCGAATGCTGTTGACGCAGAGCGACTCGACGGACGTGGAGGGGGCGACAACCATGGCTAGGCAGGTGCGGGGTTTAGGGAGGGAGAAGGGTCACGCCATGCGGCGGAACGCCAGGCAGACGTTGTGACCGCCAAACCCGAAGGAATTGGAGAGCACCACGTTGAGGGTGTGTTCCCGGGCCTGGTTGGGAACCACATCCAGATCACAGGCCGGATCCGGATTTTGGTAGTTGATGGTAGGCGGCACCAGGTTGTGCTCCATCGCCAGCACAGCGGCTACCGCTTCGATGCCGCCGCTGCCTCCGAGGAGATGGCCGGTCATCGACTTGGTGGAGCTCACCGGAATTTGGTAGGCACGCTCGCCGAGGGCGCTCTTGATCGCCGAGGTCTCGTTGCTGTCGTTGGCCTGGGTGCTGGTGCCATGGGCATTGACGTAGTCGACCGCTTCGGGCTCCAGTTGGGCATCCCGCAGGGCCAGGCGCATGGCCTCAGCGCCACCAACGCCGCCCGGGGAGGGCGAGGTGATGTGGTGGGCGTCGCAGGTCATGCCGTAGCCCACCACTTCGGCCAGGATCTGGGCGCCGCGGGTCTGGGCGTGTTCGAGGCTCTCGAGCACCACCACCCCGGCCCCTTCGCCGATCACGAAGCCGTTGCGCTCGGCGTCAAAGGGGCGGCTGGCTGTGGCGGGGTCGTCGTTGCGGAACGACAGGGCCTTGGCGCTGGCAAATCCAGCCACCCCCAGGGGCGTGATGGCCGACTCAGCCCCACCAGCCACCATCACGTCGGCCAGGCCCAGCTGGATCAGGCGGTAGGCATCGCCAATGGCATTGGAGCCGGCGGCGCAGGCGGTGGCCACGGCGGTGCTCGGTCCCTTGGCCCCCAGGGCGATGGCCGTGAGGCCAGTGGCCATGTTCGGA
>VGQC01000030.1 GCA_016882385.1 Cyanobacteria bacterium M_DeepCast_100m_m1_067
CGGCGCTCGGCACTGGCCTCCAGCTGCACCCGGCTGAGGCGGCCGCTGGCCACGGCCGCAGCAATGGCCGCAATGGCGGCCGCGGCATCGGCAGGCATCAGCACCAGGTCGGCGCCGGCCTCCAGGGCCAGCACCGCTGCCTCGCCGGCGCCGTAGCGGCCGGCGATGGCGTCCATCACCAGGGCATCGGTCACCACCAGCCCGCTAAAGCCCAGCTCCTGGCGCAGCAGCCCGGTGAGCACCGGCTTCGACAGGGTGGCCGGCCGCTCCGGATCAAGGGCGGGCAGCATGAGATGGGCCGTCATCACCGAGGCCACCCCGGCGGCGATCGCCTGCTCAAAGGGCGGCAGTTCGATCGCGGCCAGCCGTTCGCGGCTGTGGGGCAGGAGCGGCAGGGTGAGATGGGAATCGCTGCTGGTGTCGCCGTGGCCGGGAAAGTGCTTGGCGCAGGTGAGCACCCCTTCGGCCTGTGCGCCCCTCACGAAGGCCGCTGCGAGCGCACCCGTTGAGACCGGGTCCTCCCCCCAGGCCCGCACGTTGATCACGGGGTTGGCGGGGTTGTTGTTGACGTCGCACACCGGACCCAGCACCCAGTTGAGCCCCAGGGCCCGGGCGTCTCGGCCGGTGCAGCGGCCGTAGCGCTCGGCCAGGGCCACCGCCCGCTGCGGCTCCTGCCGGTAGAGGCGCCCCAGGGCCAGCGGCGGCACCAACCAGGTGGCCCCGTCAAAGCGCTGGCCCACCCCCTCTTCCACATCGGCGCAAAGCAGCAGGGGCTGGTCGGCCCAGCGCCGCAACTGGGCGCAGCGCAGGGCCACCTCCGCTGCGCTGCCGCCCAGCAGAATCACGCCGCCCACCCCGGCCTGCAGCAGTGTCCTGAGTTGGGCATTCGGCAGTTCCCACTGGGGGTAGCCGCGCTGGTGATCGCTGAGCTTGCCGCTGGCGCGCACCACCAGCAGTTGGTGAATCAGCCGCTGCAGGTCTGGATCGGGTTCGCGGCCTGGCCAGGCCTCAGAGCTCACTGGCCTCGGCCGGTTCACCTTTCTCCTGCCGCTGTTCCTCGAGTCGGTTGAGCAGGCCCAGCACCGAGGTGCCTTTCTCAAGGCCGCGGTCGAGCACAAACACCACCTCGGGGGTGCGGCGCATCTTCAAGCGGCGGCCCAGCTCACCTTTCACGTAGGCGCTCGCCGAGCGCAGACCCGCCATGGCCTGGCTGCGGTCGTCCTCGCTGCCGAAAATGCTGACGAAGATCTTGCAGTGCTGCAGATCGCCGGCCACCTCCACGGTGGTGACGCTCACCATGCCCTGGCTGACGCGCTCGTCCTTGATGCCGCCGATCAGCAGCTCACTCACTTCGCGGCGGATCAGGGAGGCCACCCGCTCCACCCGTCGGCTCTGTGCCATGGCTATGCCAGCGGTGCTGGGTTCACCATCGCACGCAGGATCAGCACCAGGCTGAGCATGCCGCTGACGCCAGCCCCGATCAGGGCCACCGCCGTGACTGGATTGCGGCCCCGGGCTGCGAGGGGCTCGAACACCGAATTGGCCACCCCCAGGCCAAAGGCCACCAGATAGCGCGGGTAGCGCGTCACATTCAGGAAGAAGTCCTTCATTGCCCGGAGTGGTCGGTGCCTGCTGCGTGCTCGCTACTCTGCCGCCCAGAGGCGGGGTTTGACACATGCAGCTGCACCAGTTCAGGCATTCCGCCTTCTGCGAGAAGGTGCGGCTGGTGCTTGCCGCCAAGCGCCTCGACTACACCGTGGTGGAGGTCACCCCTGGGATCGGCCAGCTGGAGCTGTTCCGCCTTTCGGGCCAGCGCCAGGTGCCGGTGCTGGTGGATGGCAGCGAGGTGATCGCCGATTCCACCGCGATTGCGCTCTACCTCGAGCGGCACCATCCCGAGCCGCGTCTGCTGCCGGAGGCCCCGGCGGAGCGGGCTCGGGTGCTGCTGATCGAAGACTGGGCCGATACGGCCCTGGCCGCGGGCTGCCGGCTGGCCCTGGTGCAGGCCGCAGCCAGCGATGCCGTGCTGCGCAGCGCCCTGCTGCCCGACTCCACCCCGGGCCCCCTGCGTCAGTTGGTGAGCAGCCTGCCGGCGGGGGTGATGGCTGGCGTGGGGGAGGCGGTGGCCAGCGTGGTGGGGACGGCCGAATGCCAACAGCTGCAGACCAACCTGGAGCAGCTGGCTCTGTTGGTGGCCGACCAGCCCTACCTGGTGGGCGGTCGCCTCACGTTGGCCGATCTGGCCGTGGCGGCCCAGTTGGGGTTGTTGAAGTTTCCAGCCAGCAGCGGGGCTCCCTTGGCGGGTCTGGGGGTCAGCGGCATCGCCGACCATCCCTTGCTGGAGCCTCTGTTCAGCTGGCGGGATCGGATCGCGCTGGAGGCGGGACGGGGCTAACGGGCGTCAGCTCCAGGCTGTAGTGGCCGCTGCTGCTGGCCGCGGCGGCCAGCCCCAGGGCCGGTGAGGGGTAGCTGGCCTGCCACTGCTCGGTGGCCACGCTCCCATCGGAGCGGAAGCTGTAGCGGCTCAGGGTTTCCACCCGGCTGACCCGCGGATCGCCGGGGCCATGCAGCACCTGCAGGGCCAGCTCGTCGGTCCAGAAGTGGGTCGCATCCGGCTGTTCGCTGCGGCGCCCCACCACCGTCGATTCCAGCCGCTGATCGCCGGCCAGCACGGCGATTTGGCGGTTGGGATTGGCCGGATCGTTGGCCACCTGCAGCAGCGCTTGGCCCAGCAGGGCCCGGCCGATCGCCGTGGCGTTGAAGGCTCGGTCGCCCACCACCGCGCCGTTGGCGTTGCGTTCGAACTGCACCTGGTAGTCGAGGTCGTCGCTGCGCACCCGCCAGCCGCCTTCCATCCAGGCGGGGTAGGTGAGGTCCTGGTGCCCGGGTCGGTTCGAGGGGCGCTCCAGGGGCGCGGGCAGGCGCCAGTCGGGCCACTGGGCGGCCCGCTCCGCCAGCACGCCGGGGCTGACCGCCAGCAGCAGCGCCAGGATGGGGGCCAGTAGGGCGCCAGTCATGTCCGATCCCCTGTTGCGGGAGCTTGATCATTACGTGGTGCTGGAGCCTGCCGGCGAGGAACGGATCCTCACCGCCGCTGAAACCCTGGCCTGGCTGGCAGACCGGCTCACGGCCCTGGAGCAGGCGCCGGCGGATCTGGCGGCGTTGGCCACGCCTGAGGAGCAGGCTCAGCGGCTGTTGGAAACGGCCTGCGAACTGGAGCTCGCCCCAGGCTTGTCGATCCAGTGGTTCGCCGTGCGACTGGAGCCCCCGGCTGAACTCAGTTCAGGCTCGCGGTGATCTCACCGTCGCCGTTCTGGAGGCGGATCGGGGCTTCGGGGGCGGCGGCCGGCTCCTTGAGAATCGCTGGCAGGGCTGCCAGCACCTGCTGGGCCACCTGGGCCGGCTCTTCCCCCCCCTGTTGCACCTGCAGGTCGGCCTGGCGGTAGAGCGGTTGCCGCTGGGCCAGGAGCTCGCCCAGGCGGGCGCTGGGATCGTTGGCCTGCAGCAGGGGCCGGGGGGTGGGATCAGCCCGCAGGCGCTCCAGCAGCAGCGGTGCCGGCGCATCCAGCCACACCACCACGCCCTGGCGCATGTGTCCCCAGTTTTCCGGACGGGTCACCACCCCGCCGCCGGTGGCCACCACCAGGGAATGCCAGCCGGCGATCTGGCCCAGCACCGCCGTTTCCAGCTCCCGAAACCCAGCCTCGCCGTCGCGGGCGAAGATCTCCGGGATGCTCCGGCCCGCCACCTGCTGGAGGGCGTCGTCGGCATCCAGAAAGCGGTAGCCCAATGCTTCGGCCAGGGGGCGGCCAACCGCACTCTTGCCGGCGCCCATCATCCCGACCAGATACAGGTTGAGCCCCTGCAGCCGCTGGGCCAGGGCGTGGTGGCTGGGGGTGGTCATGGGGAGGTTCTCCTGGCACAGACGCCGCGGCCCTTGCCGTTTCTAGGATGGAGAGTCTCCAGCCCAGGGCGATGACGGCCACTGCAACCGCCCAAGGCCCAGCTCACGGCCAGGGCCCAACCCAAGGCCCGGCCCATGGTCGCGGTCGCCCCTGCGTGATCACGCGCCGGGCCACCTTCAGTGCCAGCCATCGGTATTGGTTGCCCGAGCTCAGCCCAGAGGACAACCAGGCCCGCTTCGGGCCCTGCAGCCTGGCGCCGGGCCACGGCCACAACTACACCTTGATCGTGGCGATGGGTGGGCCCCTGGATGGCGATGGCATGGTGCTCAACCTCTCGGAGGTGAAGCACGCCATTCGCGCCGAGGTCACGGCTCAGCTTGACTTTCGCTATCTCAACGAAACGTGGCCGGAGTTTGACCTGAGCCGTCCGGAGGGTCGGCTGCCCACCACCGAAGCCCTCTGCCAGGCCATCTGGACCCGCCTGGCCCCCAAGCTGCCCCTGGTGGGGCTGCGTCTGCACGAAACCGACACGCTCTGGGTCGACCTGCTCGCCCCCGGCTCCACCCCGACCCCCATGGAAGCTTTCCTCTCGATCCGCACCCACTTCGCCGCCGCCCATCGCCTGGCCCGGCCCGAGCTCTCCCAGGGCGAGAACGAGGCCATCTACGGCAAGTGCGCCCGGCCCCACGGCCACGGCCACAACTATCTGCTGGATGTCACCGTGCGAGGTCCGATCGATGCGCGCACCGGCATGGTTTGCGATCTGGCGGCCCTGCAGCAGCTCGTCGACGACCTGGTGGTGGAGCCCTTCGACCACACCTTTCTCAACAAGGACGTGGAGCACTTCGCTGCCACCGTGCCCACGGCCGAGAACATCGCCCTGCACATTGCCGATCTGCTGAGCGCGCCGATCGCCGCCACCGGCGCCCGGCTCCACAAGGTGCGCCTGCAGGAGAGTCCCAACAACGCCGCTGAGGTGTTTGCCGAAACCCCCCAGTTGGAGATGGTGCCCGCGGCCCTGGAAGCCCTGGTGGCCGGCTGAGCGCTGCCGGTGCCTGGCCTACCGGTGCCCAGCCTGCGCCTGGTGCTGGCCGTCAGCCTCGATGGGCGGCTGGCTCCCCCAGGCGGTGGGGCTGCGCAGCTTGGGGGCCCGGGGGATCGTTGCGTGCTGGAGGAGGCCCTGGCTTGGGCCGACGGCTGCCTGATCGGTGCCGAAACCTTGCGGCGCCACGGCAGCACCTGCCTGATCCATGCCCCCAACCTGCTGGCCCAGCGGGCCGCCGCTGGCCGCAGCGACCAACCGGTGGCGGTGGTGGTGACCCGCACCGCCCGCATTCCCGCCGAGCTGCCCTTCTGGCAGCAGCCGTTGCAGCGCTGGTTGCTGGCGCCGGCGGGGGCGTCTCCCCTGCCGGGATGCCAGCGGCAGCTGGGCCTGGAAGATTGGTCTTCGGCCCTTTCGGCCCTCCAAGCCGCCGGATTGGAGCGGCTGGTGGTGCTCGGCGGCGCCACCCTGGCGGCGGGCCTGCTGGCGGAAGGTTGGATCGAGGAGCTGCAGCTCACCCTTTGCCCCCAGGTGCTGGGTGGACCCCACAGCTGGGTGCCGCTGCAGGCGGCGATCCAGGCAGGCGTCTGGCGCCTCGACGAGCACCGCCGCCTGGAGGGCGATGAGTTGCTGGTGCGTTACCGCCGCGTTTTGGCGAAGCCCTGAGCCAGCTCCTTGAGGGGGATGTGCTGCAGGCTGTCGGCGGACAGGCCCAGCATGCGAGCCAGGCACCGTTTCACCACCAGCTCGCTGCCTGGGCCGAAGTCGCCGCGGATCAGCTCGCCCAGCACCGCCAGGCTGCGGCCGCTGGAGGCGGTTTCCTGCACCAGACACTGGCTGGTGGGCTTGGCCAACTGGGCGCAGGGCGCCTCGAGCTTGGCGGCCAGGCTGGCATTGCCTGCCGACGCCGTGTCCACGCACACGGTTTTGAGCCGCTGCTCCAGTTGGGGGCGCATCAGCTGCAGCACCGGCAGCAGCAGGCTCGTCAGCAGCACGGGGGTGAAGAGCTGCACTGGGGCGAAGCGGGCACGCATCAGCTGGGGCACCAGGGCGGCACGGCTGTGGTTAGTTTTGCCCCTCCCTTCCCTTGCCGGCCGTCGTGGCAGCCATGGCTGAGTTGCAGGCCCGCTGGCATCAGAGCCTCACGGAGATCCCGGAGCAGCGCTGGGATGCCCTGCTGGCTGCCGCCCACCCCGAGGGCTTGCCGTTTTACCGCTGGCGCTGGCTGCACCAGCTCGAGTCCAGCGGCAGCATTGTGCCGCGCGAGGGATGGCAGAGCTGCCATCTGGGGCTTTGGCGCGGTGGGGAGCTGCTGGCGGTGGCCCCCCTGTATCTCAAGGGCCACAGCTACGGCGAATTTGTGTTCGACCAGAGCTTCGCCCAGCTCGCCGGCCAGTTGGGCCTGCGCTACTACCCGAAGTTGGTGGGGATGAGCCCGGTGAGCCCGGTGCAGGGCTATCGCTTCCTGATCGATCCCGCTGAAGACGCGGCTGCGATCACGGCCCTGATGCTGGAGCTGATCGACGACTTCTGCCGCCAGCAGGACATCCTCAGCTGCAACTTTCTCTACGTCGATCCCCAGTGGCAGCCCCTGGCTGAGGCGGCCGGTTGTGCGGCCTGGGTCAACCAGCAGAGCCTGTGGACCAATCCCGGCCACAGCGATTTTGAGGCCTACCTGGCCAGTTTCAATGCCAACCAGCGCCGCAACATCAAGCGGGAGCGCCAGGCGGTGGTGGCCGCTGGGCTGACGGTCACCCCGCTGGCGGGGGACGCCATCCCTCCTGCCCTGGTGCGGCGGATGCACGACTTTTACGCCCAGCACTGCAGCCGCTGGGGCCCCTGGGGCAGCAAATATCTGAGTGAGACGTTCTTTGAGGCCCTGGCCACCGATCCACAGCTGCGGCGCTCTCTGGTGTTGTTCAGTGCCCACCGCGGGGAACCCACGGAACCCGTGGCGATGTCGCTGTGCGTGCATGCTGGCGATCAGCTGTGGGGGCGGTATTGGGGCAGCAACGAGGAGATCGACTGCCTGCACTTTGAGGTCTGCTACTACGCGCCGATCGCCTGGGCGATCGAACAGGGCATCCGTGGGTTCGATCCCGGTGCCGGCGGCAGCCACAAACGCCGCCGGGGGTTTGTGGCCCAGCCTCGGGTCAGCCTGCACCATTGGCGTGATCCACGCTTTGCCGGGATCCTGCGCCGCTGGTTGCCGGGTGCCAACGCCGAGATGGCCGAGGCCATGGCGGCCATGAATGCCGAGTTGCCGTTCACGGCTTCCTACGATCCACCCCATGCCTGATGCCCGTTTCTCCCGCCAGCAGCTCGACGACCAGCTCTCCCAGCGGTTCATCGAGCTCGATCCCGCCGGCTATTTCTTGATCCGCATCGATCGGGACGCTGCCGAGCTGGTGGCTGAGCACTACGGCAATGGCATTGATGAGCGGGGGCTGGCCACCGATCCAGACACCGGTGAGGTGTTGAGCTGCCGCGGCGGTGGCCCCCGCCGGCCGCTGGCCGTGTATCGGGGCCGATCCGCCAAACAGCTGGGAATTGCCCTGACGGAGGGGTCTGGCCCCCACCCGCTGAGCCGGATGGATCATGCCCTCTATCTCGGCCGGGAGCTGCAGCGCGCCGAAGCTTGCCTGGAGCAGGGCCTCGACTATGTGCAGGACTGAACGCGGGCAGGATTGAGGCTCAGACCGGCTGCAGTTCGCGGCTGGGTTCAGCCGGGGCCTTGGGCGGATCAGGCGGCAGGGTGGCGAGTTGCTCCTCGATTTCGCGGCGCACGATGGCGCGGTATTCGAGGAAATGCTCGTTGTGGGCCAGGATCGAGAGGAAGCTTGTGAAGCGCTTGGGGTTGTGCTTCGCCATGCCGTAGAGGGCTTTCCAGAAGCGCACTCGTGTATTCCGTTTCACCCCCTGGCGCCACAGAATGATGCCGAGAGCGCGTAGTTCGATCCAGCTGGGAGGCTTCGACGGACGGCTGCCCGGAACGATGAGCTCCTTGTATTTCTGGGGCGGTAACTTCAGGAAGTAGGAATAAACGCGATCGATGAAGGCATTCGGCTCGTAGAGCGCTCCAAAGGCATCCACATATTCATTGGCGATATCGCGAATCGGCCGTGTGGGGATGAAATTGAGCAGGTTGGTCTGGTTGACCCCCTTGGCAGCGGCTTTGCCTTCGATCAGCCGACCTTCCTTGTCAAGGCGATGCCAGAGGGCTGTGTTGGGGAGGGCCTGCAGCATGCCCATCATCGCGTGAGGGATGCCGGTGCGGGTCACAAATTCAACGATCCGGCGCCCAGCCCCTTCTTTCTCACCATCGAAGCCGATGATGAACCCCGCCATTACCCGCAGGCCATAGGAGGTGATCTTGTTGACCGAATCCTCCAGGGAGCTGCGGGTGTTCTGCAGTTTGCCGGCGGTTTCCAGGCTGGATTCGTCGGGGGTTTCGATGCCGAGGAAGACGCTCTCAAAGCGACATTCCACCATCATCTGCATTAGATCGTCGTCGGCGGCCAGATCCACTGAGGCCTCGGTGGCGAAGCTGAAGGGGTAGCCGTGGTCGATCTGCCATTGGCGCAGCAGCGGCAGCAACAGCTTCACGTTGCGCTTGTTGCCGATGAAGTTGTCATCCACCAGAAACACCGAGCGCCGCCAGCCCAAGTCGTAGAGGTACTGGAGCTCGGCAACCAGTTGCTCGGGATTTTTCGTGCGCGGCTTGCGCCCGTAGAGCACGATGATGTCGCAGAACTCGCACTGGAACGGGCAGCCCCGGGAGAACTGCACCGACATTTCCGAATAGGCGTTCAGCTCGAGCAGGTCGAAGCGGGGGATCGGTGTGCCGGTGACATCCGGCTTGACCCCTTCGGAACTGAAACGACCGTGCCGTTCGCCCCGCTCCAGGGCTTCGATGAACATCGGCAGGGTGATCTCACCCTCGTCGAGGATCTTGAAATCGGCCAGATCGAGCTCTGGCGCATCCGGGGTCGAACTGGCAAACGGGCCGCCCACGGCCACCGGGATGCCGCGCTCTTTGGCCTTGGCGATCTGCACGGCCATATCGGCCTTCTGCACGATCATGCCGGAGATCACCACCAGCTCTGCCCAGTCCCACTCGGCATCGGTGACCTCGCGCACATTGCGATCCACCAGCTTCATCTCCCAGCTCTGGGGCAGCAGGGCAGCCACCGTCACCAGGCCGAGGGGTGGAAGCAGAACCTTGCGGTCGATCAGCTCGAGGATTTTTTCGTAGCTCCAGAAGGTTTTCGGGAACTCGGGGTAAACAAACAGAGTGCGCATACAGGCAGCGGAGCTGGGGAAGAGATGAACCAGGGCGTTTGGGCTGCGCTGGGATGCGTCTGGAATGGAATTCAGCCTAGGTGGTTTACGGAAAGCCCGATGGTGCCCGCGTTCTGCTGTAATGGCTGAACCTTTGACAGGGCAGCCATGGGTGTCGCGATCTATCTGGGCCTCGTTGGTGGCGGATTGGCCGTGGCCATCGCCGCCTCGATCGTGCTGCGCGGCATCAAGCTGATCTGAGCTCCAGCCGCAATTGGCCCCGCTGGCGCAGTTCGATCAAGCCCAGCACCAGCCCCGCCGCTCCCAGCAGGGCAAACGTGCTGCGTAGACCCAGCGTGAGGCTAAGGCTGGCCGCCATCAATCCACTCAGCCCGCCACCGCCCAGGAAGGCGATCTGACCGAGTCCGGCCATGCGGCCGCGGATTGCCATCGGGGCTCCCACCTGGCTGATCAGGTTTACCCCCGACAGCAGGCAGGCGGTGCCGGCCCCGATCGCAAAGGTGGCCATCAATCCAAGGCTGCTTGTGGCTGGTTGGCTGAAGCGGGCCATCGCCAGCTGGGCGGCAGCCGTCACCACCGTGCAGCTGCCCAGCAGTAGGGCGGGCCGCTGACTCAGCCAGCGGCTGTGGCGTTGCAGCACGAGTCCGCCGCTGATGCTGCCGGCGGCCAGCACACTGGTGAACAGGCCCAGGGCCTGGGGCGATGGACCCAGGAGTTCGCGGGCCATCAGCGGCGCCAGGCCTGGGTGAAAAAATCCCACCAGGCAGGCCAGCGCCGTGTAGCGCAACACGTGCCGCAGAACCGGACCACTGCCGCTCCAGGCGGCCCGAAGGCTGCTGCCGGCACCGGCGACGCTGCGGTGCTCCTGGTTTCGGTTGGGACTCAGCAGCCACAGCACGGAAGCGATGGGCAGCAGGTAGGTGGCGGCATCGATTGCCAGCGCCAGTCCAGCCCCCGTCCAGGCCAACAGCCAGCCCCCCAGGGGCGGGCCCACCAACTTGCCCACGTTGAACACCACCGAAAAGCTGGTGATGTAGGGCGCCAGTTGCTCGGGACCCTCCACCAGCAGGGCGCAGTACTTGTTGCGGGCGGTGAGCTCGTAGGCGCTGGCGACGCCCACCAGCAAGGTGCTCAGCAGCAACAGGCCGATCTGGAGGGCCCCATCGCTGAGGGGAATGGCAATGGCTCCGAGCATGCCGGCCCCGAACAGCCCCCACTGGGAGCGGATCAGCACGGTTTCGCAGCCCAGGCGGTCGGTGACCGCGCCGGCTGGGCCACTGACCAGCAATGTCGGCATGGCCAGGGCCGCGAAATGCAGGGCCAGCACCATCGGGTTGCCGCTGCCATCCATCAGGATCCAGCCTTTGGCGGTGAGGCCGGCAAACGATCCGGCCGTGCTCAGCCCCGACGCCACCAGAAAGGTGGTGCGTTGATGCTCACGCCATCTCAAGCGCCGGCCCGCAGCGAGGCCTGGGCTTCATCCACCATCGCCCTGGCGCCCACCACCTCACCGATCAGGTCGTAGGTGTCGGCGGCGGTGATGCGCACCGGCACCATGGTTCCCGGCGCGGCGCACAGGCCGCCCTCGCCGGGCATCACCCGCACCTCGCCATCCACCTCGGGGGCAAAACGGGCGCAGCGGCCGATCATCTCGCCGGTGCTGGGGTTTTCTTGCTCGATCAGCACATCCACGATGCGGCCCACCCAGGCGGCATTGCGGGCAGCGGCGATGGGTTGCTGCAGGGCCATCAGGCGGTTTTTGCGCTCCTGGGCCACCTCGGCGGGCACCGGATCCGGGAGTTCAGCCGCAGCTGTCCCCTCTTCAGCCGAGAAGGTGAACACCCCCACGTGGTCGAACTGCTGCTCGGCCACAAAATCCAACAGGTGCTGAAAGTGCTCCTCGGTTTCACCCGGGAAGCCCACAATGAAGGTGGTGCGCAGGATGGCGTCGGGCAGCTGCTCGCGGATCCGGGTGAGCACCCCGCCGGTCACCTCGGCCTGCCAGGGGCGGTTCATCGCCCGCAGCACCTCCGGGTGGCTGTGCTGCAGCGGCAGATCCAGGTAGGGCAGCACGTTGGGCACGTCGCGGTAGGCCGCCAGGACGTCGCTCGTGAGGCCGGTGGGGTAGGCGTAGTGCACCCGGATCCAGGGGATCTCCACCTCTCCCAGGGCCCGCAGCAGCTCAGCCAGCTGGGGCTTGCCGTAGAGATCGAGGCCGTAGTTGGTGGTGATCTGGCTGATCAGCACCAGTTCCTGCACGCCCTGGGCCGCGAGGGCTTGGGCCTCGGCCACGATGCTCTCGATCGGCCTGGAGCGCTGGTCGCCGCGCAGGTGGGGAATGATGCAGAACGCGCAGCGGTAGTCGCACCCCTCCGCCACCTTCAGGTAGGCCACCGCCTCGCTGGTGGTGCGGTAGCGGGGCAGGTGCTCATCGCCCACGAAGGTGGGGTTGGCGCTCACCTGGTTCACCCGCTCGCCAGCCTCCACCCGCTCCAGCACCGAAACAATGTGCTGGTAGTCGCCGGTGCCCACGATCGCCTTGGCTTCGGGCAGCGATTCGAGCAGCTCCTCCTGGAAGTGCTGGGCCAGGCATCCGGCGATGATCAGCTCCTTGCCCAGCTCCGCCAGCTCCACCAGGGTGCGCACCGACTCCTCACGCGCCTCCTGGATGAAGCTGCAGGTGTTGACCACCACCACGGTGGCGTCGGTTTCATCGGCACTCACCCCATACCCGGCCTCGGCCAGAAGACCGAGCATGTGCTCGGTATCCACCCGGTTCTTCTCGCAGCCCAGGTGGGCGAAGGCGACGGTCTTTTTGCTCATCAGTTGCTGATCCATCTGACCCCCAGCGGCCCGGGCAGCTGACCTTCCACCCTATGGGGGCGTGGGCAGTTGTGGCTGCGAGAATGCTGCTAATGCAGCCGTTGCCGTGACCTCCACCCGCCTCAGCCAGCGCCTCAATTCCACCCGGCGCCGCAGCGATCCGGCCCACCGCTGGGCCCGGGTGGCCATGGCTGTGCTGGCCACCATCGGCGCTATCGACACGGGTGCCATCACCCTCAAGCGCTGGGGGCTGCTCGGCCCGCTGAGTTGTCCTGGTGGTGCTGAGGGCTGCGACAAGGTGCTGAACAGCGCCTGGGGCAGCCTGCTGGGCCAGCCCCTCTCCCTGTTTGGTTGCCTGGCCTACGTGGCGGTGCTGCTGCTGGCGGTGTTGCCGCTGGTGCTCCGCGGTGATTCCCGCGCCGCCCTGGCCCAGCGCAGCTGGTGGGGGCTGCTGCTGCTCAGCACGGGCATGGCGGTGTTCAGCCTGCTGCTGATGGGGCTGATGGTGGTGAAGATCCAGGCTTTCTGTTTCTTCTGCGTGCTGTCGGCCACGCTGAGCCTGGCGCTGTTTGTGATCAGCCTGGTGGGCGGCGAGTGGGAAGACCGCGGCCAGGTTGTGTTTCGCACTGTGATTGTGGCCCTGCTGGTGGCGATGGTCGGCCTGGGCTGGGCTGCCTCGGTGGATCGTCCCGCGGCGGTGCAGGGCGCCGGTGTGCCTCCTGTCGTGGAGACCGCCAGTAGCCCTGAGGCGATCGGCCTGGCCGACCACCTCACCCGCATTGGCGCCGTGATGTACACGGCCTATTGGTGTCCCCATTGCCACGAGCAGAAGGAGCTTTTCGGCAAGGAGGCCGCCACCAAGCTCACCTTGGTGGAGTGCGCTGCTGATGGTCAGAACAGCCAGAAAGCCCTCTGCGACACCAAGAAAATCGAGGGATTCCCCAGCTGGGAGATCAACGGCAAGCTCGATTCCGGTGTGAAGTCTCTGGCCCAGTTGGCCCAGCTCTCTGGATACACCGGGCGGGTGCCCTAACCCTGCTCAGAGCAGGGGCGACGTGGAGGGCGGTTGGTGTTGCCGCTGGTCGGTGTGGCGCTGCCAGAAGACCTGAGCTGCGGGGGCATCGGTGCGGTGGTGCCCGCCGCGGCTCTCGCTCCGAAAGAGGGCGGCTTCAACCAAGAGCCCGGCCAGCACCAGGCGCTGATGCAACTCCTGCAACCGTTTCAGTGCTGGCAGCTCGGCGGCGGCGAGTTGGAGGGAGTGGCCGGGTGGTAGCGCCTGGAGCCGCTGCCAGGCAGGGCTGGCTTCCAGCTGCCGGCGCTGGCAGCGCACGTTCAAGAGGGCGGGCGCCAAGACGTGGGCACTGCGTTCCACGCCCGCCACCTGCCAGCACAGGTCGCGCAGGGCGCTGATTTGGGCTTCCAGGGCCCCCAGCTGGGGCAAGCCCAGCGCGGCCACCTCGGGCGGATCCTCTCCCTTGCCGCCTTCGGGTTGGCTGGCGCGGGTCTGGGCTGGTGCGGGCGGCAGGTGGATGGTTCGCAATTGCCGGGCAAACACCAGGCACTCCATCAGGGAGTTGCTGGCCAGACGGTTGGCGCCGTGCACGCCGGTGCAGGCCACCTCCCCCACGGCGTAGAGCCCGGGCAGGCTGGTGGCGGCGTGCAGATCCGTCCAGATGCCCCCCATCCAGTAGTGGGCAGCGGGCGCCACAGGGATGGGTGCGCGGGTGGGGTCGAGCCCCAGTTCGCGGCAGCGCCCCAGGATCGTGGGGAACTGCTGCTCCAGTCGGGGCACGCCCACAGGCCGCAAATCCAGCCAGAGATGGTCTACCCCCAGCGCCCGCATGTGCCGGGCCAGGGCTCGGCTGACGGCGTCCCGGGGGGCCAGATCACCGCCCGGCAGGCCATCCACAGGGCTGTTGCCTGCCCCGTCCACCAGGTGGGCCCCTTCGCCGCGCACAGCTTCGGAGATCAGAAAATGGGGGGCTCCCGGCAGCATCAGGGCTGTGGGATGGAATTGCACGAATTCCAGATCGCGCACCACCGCTCCTGCCTGCCAGGCCATCACCACCCCATCGCCGCTGGCCAGGTTCGGGTTGGTGGTGTGGGCAAACAGGTGGCCGCCTCCCCCGGTGGCCAGCACCACGGCCCGCGCCCCCAGCCAGTGGATCCGGTTGCCTTCAAGCACCTGCAGACCTACGCAGCGGCCGTGCTCCATCCAGAGCTGCAGCGCCACCACCCCCTTGCGCTGCTCGAGCCGGGGCCTCCGCAGCACCTCCCGCTCGAGGGCGTCCACCAGGGCGCCGCCGGTGCGGTCCTGGGCATGCAGCACGCGCCGGTGACTGTGGGCGGCTTCGAGGGTGGTGCTGAGGCCATGGCCGTCGCGGTCAAAGGCCATCCCCAGCTGGAGCAGGCGCTCTACGCAGGTCGGAGCCTCATGCACCAGCAGTTCCACGGCCGCCCGGTCGCACAAGCCGGCGCCGGCGCTCAGGGTGTCGGCGATGTGGCTGGCGAAGCTGTCGTTGGGCCGGGTCACGGCGGCGATGCCCCCCTGGGCCCAGCGACTGGCCGATCGGGGTGTGCTGCCGTGATCGCTGTCTTTGCTCAGCAGTAGAACGCGGAGATGGCTGGGCAACTCCAGGCAGGCCATCAGGCCGGCAGCTCCGCTGCCAACCACCACCACATCCCAGAACTGCTCTGCCATGGCGGCTGAAGGCATCCGGCAAGGACCGGCACTAAAAAAGCCGCCGGAAGGCCCCCGACGGCTTTCAAGGTGGCAGAGAGCTTAGGGCTCAGCGGTATTGGCCATCGTTGATGCGGTCGTCGCCTTCGTTGAGGGCGATCGAGGCCTCGGTGACGGTGAAGTTGTCCTTGTACTTGTTGAACAGTTCCTTCTGACGGTCGGTCAGATCCAGGCTGAGCACATCATCGACGCTCTGGTAGGGACCACCCAGCACGATCTTGCCGGCCAGGGTGGGATACATGCCGGGGTAATCCTGGAAGCGACGGACGGAGCAATTGTTGAGGTCCACCTTGCCGGCCCGCTCGGCGATTTTGTCGTCGGCGAGGTTGCGCCGGTCGGCGGCATAGGCGGCGGGGGGGATCAACAGCGTGATCAGGAGGCCGGCCAGCACCACCCCACTCATCAGCCAGGCAACCAGCCGTTTCATCACGACACTCCGTTGAACTACGGGACGGGAGGTGGTCAATGCCACCAGAAGTCCAACGTTACAGAGCTGAACCAGAATCCTTGGGCTGGCTGCCCCAGGATTTTGCAGATCTTCAGATCAGACCGCTCAGGTTGGGCGCCAGCAGGGCAGCCAGCAGAAACAGGGCGTCGACCGCGAGGGTGGTGGCCAGGGCTGAGGCGGTGATGCGCCCCACCGGCCCCCGCTGCCAGAGCCAGCGGCAGGCCTGCAGCAACAGCGCCCCGCTCAGCAACACCAGGGTCAGGGGCAGGGGAGTCAGCACCTGCTGGGCGGCGGCCTGCAGCAGCAGCGGTGCATCCGCAGGGCTGGCACTCAGCACCTGGGGCCAAAAGGCCATCACCCCCGTGGCCGCCATGGCCGCATCGGTGCAGGCCGTTCCCAGTAGGGAGCCCAGATAAAAGCCGCAGGCCAGCTTCCAGCGTCCTTGCAGCCCCGCCAGGGCCAGCGGCAGAGCGAAGGCCTCAATCGGCAGATGCCAAAGGGGATGGAGCCGCACCCAGCCCCAGAACAGACAACCCGCGAGCCAGCTGCCGCAGAACCCCACCAGCAGCTCGCCGCTGCGGCGGATCCGGGGGTTGGGGTGGTGGGCCAGGGCCAGGGCCAAACCCAGCAGCGGCGCGGTGAACAGCGCAGCGCTGAAAGGGGCCAGCCGCACCCAAGGGGCCTGCAGGAACACCGGCAGGGTCACCAGCACGCCGCTGATCAGGATCAGTCCAGGGTTCTGAGCCGCCTGGAGCCATGCCCAAACCCCATGGCTGGCCCAAGGCGTCGTGGCCAAAAGCCCGTTGCCCACCGCGGAAAGCGGTTGGGCCAGGGCCGGAGACTGTGCGCTGGGACGGGCCCCGACCACCAAGGGATGTGAAGAAAGTTGTCCAACCTTAAGGGGTCGAACGGGGGCTCGGGCCATAGGGTCGGCCGAGCTTGCCTGGCGCTGCATGGCCCTGTTTGCCGTTCTCCCGGATCTGCCCGCACCGCCCCTCGGGATCTGGGAAGCCTGCTTTCGATCTCTCATCCTCGGTGTGGTGCAAGGGCTGACGGAGTTTTTGCCGATCAGCAGCACGGCCCATCTCAAGGTGGTGCCGGTGCTGCTGGGCTGGGGTGATCCCGGTGTGGCGGTGACCGCCGTGATCCAACTGGGCAGCATTGCGGCGGTGCTCGCCTATTTCCGTGCCGACCTGGCTGAGGTGCTGCGGGGGGTGGCCCGGGCCTGCCGCCATGGCCAGTGGAACGATCCCTCGGCCCGCATGGGGGTTGCCATCGCCCTGGGCACTGTGCCGATCGTGTTGGCGGGTCTGGCTTTGAAACTCTGGGTGCCGGGTTACGACAACTCGCCGCTGCGCAGCATGGGCTCGATCGCGGTGGTGTCCATCGTGATGGCCCTGTTGCTGGCCTGGGCTGAATGGGTGGGCCGCCGCCGCCGGCAGCTCGACGATGTGCAGCCCCGCGACGGTTTGTGGGTGGGTCTTGCCCAGGCCCTGGCCCTGGTACCCGGCGTCTCCCGCTCCGGCAGCACCCTCACCGCGGCTCTCTTTGACAGCTGGCAGCGCCCGGCGGCGGCGCGCTTCTCGTTTTTGTTGGGCATTCCGGCGATCACCCTGGCCGGACTGGTGTCGTTGAAGGAGGCCTTCAGTGCCCCCGCCGGCGGCGGCGTGGTGCCGATGCTGGTGGGGATCGTGGCCGCGGCGGTGGTGTCGTGGCTGGCGATTGCCTGGTTGCTGCGTTTCCTGCAGAACCACAGCACCTGGGTGTTTGTCATCTACCGGCTGCTGTTCGGCGTCGGCATCCTCATGTGGTTGGGCGTCAGAGTGGGGGCCTAGCCCCTCGACCAGGCCTGCGCACCGTGTGGAATGAGCCCTCTGCGGGGATTGCCCTAGCTGCCCTCGATGGCACGTCCTCCCGGTTGCCGGCCCCAGCCGTGGTGGCCACGGTGGAGCCAGACTCCATCGGCGAAGAGCTCGGCTTTCAGCCCGGCGATCGGCTGCTCAGCATCAACGGCAAACGCCCGCGGGATCTGATCGACCTGCAGTTTCTGGTGGGGGAGGAGGAGCTCACCCTCGAGGTGGAAGACCCCGACGGCACCCGCCACACGGTGGAGCTGGAGAAAGATCTCGATGAAGGCCTCGGCCTGGGCTTCACCGAGGCCCTGTTCGACGGGCTCAAACAGTGCAACAACGCCTGCCCCTTCTGTTTCATCGATCAGCAGCCGCCGGGGCGCCGCAGCAGCCTCTACCTCAAAGACGACGACTACCGCCTCAGTTTTCTTTACGGCTCCTATCTGACGCTCACCAACCTCACCGCCGCCGACTGGCAGCGCATTGAGGAGCAGCGGCTCTCCCCCCTGTTTGTGTCGGTGCATGCCACCGAGCCGGAGCTGCGCAGCCGTTTGCTGGTGAATCCGCGGGCGGGCCTGCTGCTCGAGCAGTTGGGCTGGTTTGCCCAGCGGGATCTGCAGATCCACGCCCAGGTGGTGGTGTGCCCGGGGATCAACGACGGCCCGGCCTTGCAGCAGACCCTGCACGACCTGGCCGCGTTCGCCGCTGGGGAGTGGCCCGCGGTGCTCTCGGTGGCGGTGGTGCCGGTCGGCCTCACCCGTTTTCGTCCGGATGGGGATGCGCTGGTGCCCGTCAACCGCCAGGCCGCGCGTCAGGTGATCGCCCTGGTGGAACCCCTGCAGCACCAGTTCCAGCAAGACCTGGGCAGCCGTTTTGCCTGGTTGTCGGATGAGTGGTACCTGATGGCCGGCCTGCCCCTACCGCCCCGGGCGGAGTATGAGGATTTGCCCCAGCAGGAAAATGGCGTGGGCAGCATTCGCGCCTTTCTGGAAGCGCTCGATGAGGCCACCCACAACCTGCCCCAGGCCTTGCCCCGGCCGCGGCGCCTCAGCTGGGTGGTGGGCCAGTTGGTGGCCGAAGCGCTCGAGCCTGTGGTGGCCCGGCTGAATGCCGTGGACGGCCTGGAGTTGATCCTGCATGGCCTACCCAGCCCCTACTGGGGCCAGGAGCAGGTGGTGACGGGTCTGCTGACGGGTTCGGATCTGCTCAATGGACTGTCGGGTCGCGATCTCGGCGAGGCCCTGCTGCTGCCGGCCGTGATGCTGCGCCAGGGGGAGCCAGTTTTCCTGGACGACCTGACCCTTGCTGAACTGGAGCACCAGCTGCCGGTGCCGGTGCAGCTGGTGCAGGGTGCAGACGACCTTGTGACCTCCTGTTTCGATGAGATTTTGCAATCTCATTAAGATCTGCCGAAAAGGCTCCATCAGGCGTGCTCAGAACCATCTCACGATTCGTGCTCCTCAGCCTGCTGGGGGCTCCGATGATGGTGCTGGCCGCGGAGGCCCAGGAGCCAGCTGCCGCTGCTTCCTCTCAGGCGGATTCGGGTCAGGCGGAGTCGGGCTTGCCAGTGCCTGCGCCTTTGCCCCTCGCCCCTGAAACGCCTCGGGGCGATAGCCCCAACCAAGTGCGGGGGTACCGCCCCAAAGTCAATCCCACCCTGGTGACACCGGCGGCCACCAGGCTGGCCCCAGGCCTGGACAACCTCCCGGCTCCAGCGTCCCTGGCCCTGCCGGTCAAGCCGGAGCAGGTGCGCATCCTCGAGCTGCGGCCCCTGGGCCTGCTTGAGGTCGAAAACCTGGCCGAGGTCAACAACCCCAATCTCAAGGCGATCGCCAGCCAGGTGGATCAGGCCCAGAGCAACCTGCGGGCCCA
>VGQC01000031.1 GCA_016882385.1 Cyanobacteria bacterium M_DeepCast_100m_m1_067
GTTAGCGTCGCGGGTGTGGGACCACCGAGCTGCCAAGATTTAACAAACCTCCAGCTCCTCAGGTGCCCGTTTTCCGCGCTCGCGTTCAGGTTTCGCTCAGGCCATCGGTGCTTGATCCGGCAGGAGAAGCCACCAGGGCCGCTGCCGCTCGATTGGGGGTAGACGGCATCCGCAAGCTGCGCATCGGCAAATCGATCGAATTGGAGCTCGAAGCTCCTGATGGCCAGGTGGCACAGAGCCAACTGGAATTGCTCAGTGATCGGCTGCTGGCCAACCCGGTGATCGAAAACTGGAGCCTGGAGCTGCTGGACGGCAACGGGGAGCAGCAGCCATGACGGTGGGGATTGTTGTGTTTCCTGGCTCGAACTGCGACCGGGACGTGCGCTGGGCCCTGGAGGGCTGTGTGGGGCTGGCAACCCGCTTCCTCTGGCATGAAGACCGCGATCTGAGCGGCCTCGACGCCGTGGTGATTCCGGGCGGTTTCAGCTATGGCGACTACCTGCGCTGCGGCGCCATCGCCCGCTTTGCCCCCGTGCTGGAGTCGCTGCGGGATTTTGCCCAGGCGGGCGGCGCCGTGCTGGGCATCTGCAACGGCTTCCAGGTGCTCACGGAGCTGGGTCTGCTGCCCGGAGCCCTGACCCGCAACGCCAAACTCCACTTTTTGTGCGAGCCCACGGGACTGCTCGTGCAGCCAGGACTCTGCCGCTGGTTGCAGGGCTACGCCCCCGACGAGCAAATCGTGCTGCCGATTGCCCATGGGGAGGGGCGCTACCAATGCGACCCCCAAGAGCTGGCGGCATTGGAAGCCAACGGCCAGGTGGTGCTTCGCTACTCCAGCAATCCGAATGGTTCGGTGGGGGATGTGGCCGGCCTAACCAATGCCACCGGCAACGTGCTCGGCCTGATGCCCCACCCGGAGAGGGCCTGCGACCCTGTGACCGGCAGACTGGACGGCCTCCGGCTGCTGGCGAGCCTCAAAGGCTGATCGAAAGCCAATCAAAAAGGGGGCTGTTAGGCCCCCTGCAGGTGCTGAAGCTGCGGACCGAACGGATCGGATCAGTTGACGGCGGCGAAGAATTCCTTGCTCTTGACGGGATCAGGATTCATGGTCTTGTCGCCGGGGGTCCAGTTCGCGGGGCACACCTCGTCGGGGTTGTTGCGGATGTGCTGGAAGGCCTGCAGCAGACGCAGGGTCTCGTCAACGCTGCGGCCCACGGGCAGGTTGTTGATCGTGCTCTGCATGATCACACCATCGGGATCGATGATGAACAGACCGCGCAGGGCCACGCCGGCATCCTCGTCGAGCACCTCGTAGGCGCGGGCGATGTCCTTCTTGAGGTCGGCCACCAGGGGGTAGGCGATGTCGCCGAGGCCACCGTTCTTACGGTCGGTTTGCACCCAGGCGAGGTGGGAGAACTGGCTGTCCACCGAGACGCCCAACACTTCGCAGTTGCGGCTGGAGAAATCGCTGTAGCGATCGGAGAAGGCGGTGATCTCCGTGGGGCACACGAAGGTGAAGTCCAGCGGGTAGAAGAACAGCACCACGTACTTGCCGCGGTAGTGGGAGAGGGTGATCTCCTTGAATTCCTGATCCACCACGGCGGTGGCGGTGAAGTCGGGAGCCTGCAGGCCAACGAGCCGGGACATGCTGGATGGGGTGAGAAAGGATTGAACGCCACTGGAGTGGACCGACTGCCTCTGCTGCTCTCGCTTTCTGAACCAGACATCTGGCACGCAAAGCAAGCGAGCACGGTTCAGGCCAAAGTCGGACCGACTTCCAGTTGCGACCTCAACAATTTATCACAGCTGTCCGGGCCCTGTGGCCATAGGCTGGAGTCAGTCCCGTTTCAAAGAGAAGAGCATCCATGGCCTGGGAGCCAACTGTGCTGCGGAAATACAACACCACTGGGCACTTTCGGCTGCTGAATCAGCTGCGCACCGAATTGAAGGGCAACCCGTTGGTGCGTCCCAAGGAGGGTCAGAGCATTGGCGAAGTCAACCGGAGCAAGTCGCTGATCCGCGCTATCGAAGGGCGCTCCCAGGGCTACGCCCGGGCACGCCGCGCCACCGCCGCTGCGGCGCCCCAGCCCGTCCAGCCCCAGGCTGAACAGACCATTGAAGAATCAGCTTCCTTTCTGGCCCGGCTCAATGCCGTTGAGCTGCGCTGAAGGGGCCTGATGGCCTGCTGGCACTCGATCAACAAAAAACCCCGCCAGGGCGGGGTTAAAGGCGCATGCGCGCCAATGGCTCGGGGGAGACTTGAACTCCCGACCTTGGGGTTATGAATCCCACGCTCTAACCAGCTGAGCTACCGAGCCGCAGCGATCTGACTTTATCAGGCTCTACTCCCAACCCTGGTCAGGCCTTGGGGGGCAGGAATTGGAGCGGGTTAGCGGCACCCGCGCTGGGGGGATGAATCTCAAAATGGAGGTGTGGGCCGGTGCTGCGGCCAGTGCTGCCCATGTGGGAAATCAAGCTGCCCTGTTCCACCTCCTGACCGACCCGCACCATCAAGCGACTGTTGTGGGCATAGAGCGAGCGGCTGCCATCAGGGTGGGCGAGGGTGACCAGATAGCCATAGCCGCCGTCGTGCCAGCCGGAGAAGACGACACGACCTGCCTTAGCGGCCACGATCGGCGTACCGACATTGTTGGCAAGGTCGATGCCCTTGTGCATCCGCCCCCAACGCCAGCCGTAGCCGGAGCTGAACACCCCCTTGGTGGGCCAGATCCAACCCTGAGCCGAACTCGGGCCTTCAAAGGGCTTGTTGACCTCGTCAAACCCAGGCAACTCGGGCCAACTGACTCCACCGCTGCTGGTGGGCTTGAGACCAAGGGTCATTCGGGTGCGTCCCGGCGCCGACTGGGCGAGCCGCACCTGACTGCCGACCACCAACCGAGCCGTTTCCAGACCTGGATTGAGACGCAGCAGATCCTGCAGGGTCAGGCCGTAGCGCTGAGCAATCTTGAGCATCGTGTCCCCGAAGCGCACCACGGTGCGGTCTTCGACGGGGGGCAGGGATTGCAGAGGTGGAGTGCGGCGCAAGTCGGTGGTGTCAATCGCAGCCAGCTGCTTGATCTGACGGGTCTGCTGGCTGGGCACCACCAGCCAATCGCCTTGTCGAAACTTGTGATCCTCGTTGACGTCGTTGAGCTTGGCGAGGCGATCCTCGTCGAGCTTCAAACTGCTGGAGAGCTCTTCAACACTGATCGGTTGGCGAACCTTGACCCAGATCCTGTCAGTGCTGGGGGAAGGCAGGGAGGCGATCTCAAGATCGATGGAAGCCTTGTCGATATCAGCGGGGGCCAGAGCGACGACCACGGCCGGAACGGCCACAGCACAGGGGATCAGGATTCGCAGACTCGTTTGCAAAGGCTTCATGCAGTTCTTCCCATCGGACAAAGCTCGTGGAGAAGCCGCCATCCCCGAGCCGGCCAGACAGTAGCGGACGGAACCCCAGGCCACAAGTGACCTAGGCGACAACGGAGACGTGCCAAGGCACTAGATCCCAGTGGTGGCCTCCGATCCCGGCAGCGTCAGGAGATCCTGTTGCCGCAGGCACTCAAACAGCACCACCGCCACCGCCACCGACAGGTTGAGGCTGCGCACCCCGTAGCGATCCGGGCGCGCACCCCTGGCCATCGGAATCGTGAGGGCAACATCGGCGCTACCCAGCACATCGTCGGGCAACCCATCACTCTCTCGGCCGAAGAGCAGCCAGTCGTCAGGACCGAAGCGCCAGTCGAGATAGGACTGGCGCGCATGGCTGCTGAAGGCGATCAGCCGTCCCCCATGGGCTGCGCGGTGTTCGGCGAACGCGGTCCAACTGGTATGGCGCTGCAACGGCACGAGCGGCCAATAGTCGAGCCCGGCTCGCTTGAGCTGGCGATCATCGATCGAGAACCCCAGGGGTTCAACCAGGTGCAGGGGGGTCCCCGTCGCCGCGCAGGTGCGGGCCACATTGCCGGTGTTGGGAGGGATCTCCGGCTGATACAGGACAATCTGCGGCATGGTCATCCCGCAGGCACGGCCACACTGTGGGCCCGCAGATCGAGAGCCCGGCCAGCCACCACCAACCACAGGGCGTCGCAGAGGGGAACCAGCTGCTGCTCGAGGGCACCGAGGCGATCCCGGAACAGCCCGCCGATGGCCGTGGCGGGAACGACCCCCCAGCCTGTCTGCTCACTGACGAGGACCACGGGCACCGCGCAGGCGCTGAGGCTGGCCGAGAGGGCGGCGCATTGCTCCCTCCAGATCTCAGCATCCTGTTCAAGGCCGGCCGCCACCCAGGTGCCGAGGGAATCCACCAGGGCCAGGCCTGGCGGCTGGAGGGCCTCAAGGGCTGAACAGAGCTCGGCACCCACCTCGAGGGTGGTCCAACCTGGCGGACGTCGGTCGCGATGGGCCGCGACACGGGCTTGCCAGGCTGGATCGTGGGCCGCAGGTCGGGGGCCTGTGGCCAGGTACGAGACCGGCAAACAGGATTGGCGTGCCAGGTGTTCGGCCCAGCGGCTCTTGCCGCTGCGGGCCGGACCCAACACCAGCGCCAAGCGCGGGTAAAAGTCAGCCGCCACCATTCATGTTGTGCAGGGTGGCCACCGAAGACGGAGAAACACGGTTGAGGTAGCGGAAGATCCAGTACTTGAACACCGTGGCTAACACCACCGGGAACGTGGCGATGAACAACATGATGAAGTTCTCGCGGGCGGGCAATCCGAGGTGGTGGGCCACACCATCGAGCAACACCGTCCAGCCTTCTGGACTGTGGAACCCCACGAAGATGTCGGTGAACAGAATGATCGCGAAGGCCTTGGCGCTGTCACTGAGGCCATAGACCAGCTCGTCAAGGAAGCCGCGCAGCACCTGCAGGTCACGACGCCCGAACAGGCAGACCAACACGAATCCCACCAGGCCACCCAGATCAGCCAACACGTTCTTGATGGCGTGGGTGCTCTCCAGATCGGCCTCCTCCTTCAGCTCCTGGGCGCGACTGGCCAACTGGGACTGAAGTTCCTCTCGATTCGGCAGGGGGTTGCCGTTCAGCAGGGCGTCAAATTCAATTTCCGCCTGGAAGACCCTCAGCTTTTCAACGGCCTGCTCCTCCAGCTTGGGTTTGGGATACGTGAGAAAGGCGTTATCTGGGGCAAACCGATCGACCAGCGGTGACACCACATAGGTGCGGCTGATCTGCTGCACCAGCACCGGCACCAGAATCAGCAACAGCAACACGCGCAGCGACACCAAGGTGGAGTCGCGGCGGCGGCGGAAGCCGGCCACCACATTGGCTTCCGCTTCCGGATCGAGCTGACGCCGCACCTGGTCGACCACGCCGATCAGGCTGCGGGGCAGCACTTCCGGAGAACGACTGATGGCGGGCAGTGGGTCCCGTTTGGCGCCATAGCGGGCCACCACGGTTTCGATCAGTTGAAATTGACGAATCTCCTGGCCCGCCAGCTCAGCGCGATGGGGCTCCAGGGTCATGACCGACTGACGACACACCTCCAGGGCCGCCCGGAAGCGACGCAGCAGCTGGGCCTGGGCCGCCCGCGGAATGCGCAGGTCCAGTTCAGGCCGCACAGGGCGATCGTTGTAGTGCTCCAGCTCGATGCTCTGGATCAACAGGGCCGACTCGTAACCCCGCTCAAGATCGTGGCTGAGATCGAGGGCCTGGGCGCGACCGAAAGCGCCCATCCAATTGGTAGGTGCCATGGGATCAGCGTGAAAAAACCCACCAGGTGAGCATCGGCACCAAGGTGCCTAAAACCAGCAGCACCACAATCCAGGTGAAAGCATTGCTGGACGCTGTTTCCTCCTTGGTGGGAATGTTGGAGGGCTGGGTCACCACCTCAGCGGTGGCCGGTTCACCCGGATCGTCGCCGCCCTCCAGCACGGTCAGGAGACGGTTCATCGCGTCGAGACTGCCCTGGCGATAGCGACCGCCCTCGCGAATCGGCTGGGCCATGGTGGTGCGCGCCGTGCTGCGCAGCAAGCTTGAATCGAGCTGGCCATTGAGATCCGGCGAGGCCACCACAGCGGCGCTGTTGGTCTGACTGTCGATCAGAAACAGCAGCTGCTGGGGGTCTCCGGTCTCAGACCAGCGCTCCAGCACCTTGGCGCCGAGCTGGGACAGGCTGATCCCGTAATCCAGGCGATTCACCGTGATCAGGTGGGCATCCACCCGATCGGTTGAAAAACTCTCGAGCGTCTTGCTGAGCTCACCGATGGCAGCGCGGCTCAGCACATCGGCGGTATCCAGAATGCGCTCCTGGGGAGGCGTGTCGGGTAGCCCACTCGCCGCGATGGCCAGGGCGGGAGCTGGCGCGAGGCAAAGAAAACCTCCGAGCAGAGCAGCGATCAACCCCTGAAGGGAGAGCCAGCGGCTCTTGTGCAGTGAGGGCGCCAACGGAATCGACCAAGCGTGGCCCTAGTTTGCCGCTTACGGGCCCTGCTGTCGCCTCCTGCTTGCTGAACATGGCCGCCTCTCTGCCTGCGCGGATCTGTCTGGGGTGCGGGATCGGCGCCTTGGCCCTGGTGGTGCTCAACCAAACCACCGCGGTCAACACAGATCCGGCCCTGGAGCGAGCCGCCGTGCTGGCCAGTTTCCTCGCGGTGGGCTTGATGTTGGTTGGGGTGCTGTGGACCCGGGCCGTGCCCGAAGCGGCAAGCCGGGTGGCCTTGGAGGGGCGCCAAGGGTTGGAACTGGCGGACGACCTGCCACCCGAGCTGGCCGAAGAGCTGGGCTGGGGGAGCCAGATGCTGCTCACCGCCAGTCCGGCGGCTGTGGTGGTCGTGCTGTGGCAGGGCCGCTGCCTGCTGCGACGGGGCCTGCTGGCCGACTGCAGCTTCAGCCCCGGGGCGATCTGTGCGCGCACGCAGGCGAAAGGCAGCGCCATCTCCCTGGTGGACCTAAAGCTTTACCCGGGCCGCGACGAATTCGCCAGCCTGCTGCCGGGCCTGCCTTCGGCGGTGGTGCAACCGCTGGGCGAGCAGGGCTTGGTGGTGTTGGGGGGCTGGTCGCCCCGCTGTTTCAGCCGCAGTGATCTGATCTGGCTGGAGGGCTGGGCCCAACGGATCACAGCGCGAACGGCGGGGCTTTCGGCCCCTGCTTCCGCGCGTCTCGACGCGGGGGCGGCACCGTCAATCGGCTCTCAACCCGACTCCCCGGACTGCTGAACACCACCTGCCCCTGCTTGGTCGCCACACCTTGCAGTCGCTGGGCGCGGGTGACCTGCTGGAAGGCCGAGCGGCGCAACTCCACAGCACCCAGCGCCGTCACCTGGTTGGTCTGCCAGTTCCAGGTGCAGCGATTGGCGACCAGGGAATCGGTGGGTTGCTGGAGCCGGCACGCCTTTGGAATCACCAGGGTTTGGCTGGCACCCAGGGCCTCAAAACCCTCACCACTGAGGCGTGACTGATCGAGCTGGGCCCGGAACGGGTGGGGGCTGCTGATGCGCTCCTGGGCCAACTCCAGGCGGGTTGCGCTCGCATCCAACCGCGCCTTGCGGCCTGGATCGAGCACCTGAACGGGAGCCTGAAGGTCGATCACCTGGCGCAAGGAGTTGCCGGTCAGCGAGGGAGACGTGAGGGTCTGCAGGCCGCTGCCCGTCAGCTGCCGCTGACCCCGAACCGGTCCGCGACCGACCAGTTCCCCAGTCGTGAGGAACCAGTCGGCGGAGGAGAGGGCCAGGGTCCAGGTGCCATCGCCGGAGCGCTCCAGCAGCGGCTGCCCCCGCAACTCGAGCTTGTCTTGCTGGATCCAGAAGCGGGCCCGCCGTGCGGTGAGACGGAGAACGCCTTGGCTCGCGCGGGGGCTCCGATCGATGTCCATCCGCTCCTGGCGGGGATACCAGCGCACGCGGGTGGCGGTTACCACCAGAGGCTTCGGCCCCAGCCGTTGCAGCCGGGTCGGCCCCTCCAGCTGCACCACTTCGCCGTCATTGATCACCGTGCCGCTGCTTGCCGTGATCGTGTAAAGCGGCTTGCCCTTGGCATAAATCGTGCCGCGCAGGTCCCGCGACTGCGCGACCTGGCGGGTGAGGTCATAGCGGGCCTCCGGACTGCTGATCTCCCAGAGGGGGCGACCGCTGGGATCCTTCTGCCGCAGGTTGAGGGAGCGG
This sequence comes from Cyanobacteria bacterium M_DeepCast_100m_m1_067, assembly GCA_016882385.1. Taxonomy (GTDB): domain Bacteria; phylum Cyanobacteriota; class Cyanobacteriia; order PCC-6307; family Cyanobiaceae; genus Cyanobium_A. Next base: position 8,118 of record VGQC01000031.1, read on the forward strand.
AACACAAACGGTTGGGCCGCTTCCTCCTTGGTGGCAGGCGCCCGGCAGCCGGCCAGCAGGGCGGGTAACGCAAGGCCCGCCAGGCAGACGGACAGCAGGAACTGCGGCAACCGCCGGTCGGGGCGCATCGTCACAGGGGAGTCTCGAGCTCGAGCCGCTGCATCACCGGCTGGGGTTCGATCAGGGCCAGTCCAGGCTCCAACGCGCCCCACCGCTGAGCCGCCTGCCAAGGCGATGGCGCACGCACGCTGGCGCCAACGCCACTGTCAAAGGCCTGCTGGCCAAGCTGCACCAGCATCCGTTCGGAGAGTTCGGGCAAGAGGGGGGCCAACAGCACCGCCACCCAGCGGGTCGCCTCCAACACCGCATAGAGATCTGCCGCCACTGCGCTCTCCTGGCCCTCCAGTTTCATCTGCTTCCAGGGGGCCTGGTCATTGAGGAAGCCGTTGGCCGTGATGGCCAACTGCAGGCTGGCCTCGGCGGCACCACGGAAATCGAGGGCGTCCAAGGCGGTATTCATCGTTTTCCCTGCCGCCAGAGCTGCCACGGCCAGGGGGTGGTCGGGTTGGGCAGCAGGCCCGGCGGGCGGCACCGCATCAGCAAACCAACGGCGCGCCATCGACGAGGTGCGGTTCAGCAGATTGCCGATCGTGTTGGCGAGGTCGTTGTTGACCAGATCGGTGAAGCGCTGTTGCTGAAAGTCGCCATCGTCGCCGAAGGGGATATCGCGCAGCAAATACCAGCGCACCGCATCACGGCCACAGCGTTCGAGCAACGCCTCCGGATCGAGCACATTGCCGAGGGACTTGCCCATCTTCTGCCCCTCCCGGGTCAGGAAGCCATGGCCAAACACCCGCTCGGGCAGGGGGAGTCCCGCCGACAGCAGCATGGCCGGCCAGTAGACCGCGTGGAAGCGCAGGATGTCCTTGCCGATGACGTGCAACTGGGCCGGCCAGCCAAGCTGGGTGATCAGCTCCAGATCGACCGGTTGCTCCGGGGGCATCAGGGCGGTGAGGTAGCCCAGCAGGGCGTCAAACCAGACGTAGAAGGTATGGCCGTCATGGCCAGGCACCGGAATCCCCCAGGGCAGATCGATCCGGGAGATGGAAAAGTCGCGCAGTCCTTGGGCGACAAAGTTTTCAACCTCCTTCTGTCGGCTCGCCGGAGCGATGAAACCTGGCTTGCGGATCAGCTCCTCGATCTGGCTCTGATAGCGGGAGAGGCGGAAAAACAGATTCACCTCATCACGCCACTCGAGCGGTTTGCGGTGAATGGTGCATTCCGGGTCTTCGCTTCCGGGCGCATCATCCTTGAACTCCTCACAGGCCACGCAGTACCAGCCCTGCTGGCGGCCTTCCACCACATCACCGTTGGCTTCGACCCGGGCAAAAAACTGCTCAACCAGGGCTTGATGGCGAGGGTCGGTGGTGCGCACAAACCGGTCGTTGCTGATCTGCCAGCGGCTCCAGAGGGCGCGGTAGCTCTCGCTGACGGCGTCGCAGTGGGCCTGAGGGCTCAGCCCCGCGGCCTCGGCGGTGCGTTGAATCTTTTGCCCGTGCTCGTCACAACCCGTGATGAACAGCACCTGCTCCCCTTTGAGCCGCTGGTAGCGGGCCACCGCATCGCAGGCCAGCGTGGTGTAGGCACTGCCCAGATGGGCGCGATCGTTGACGTAATAGAGGGGTGTGGTGAGCGTGTAAGACATGCGACCGGGAATGGGGGCTCGCGACGCCGCGACCGCGACCCACCCTGCCACGCTGGGCTGCACCATCTCCCGTGCCGGTAGCCATGGCGATTCCCCCCACGCAGGTTGACGTGCTGGTGTGGGGCGGTGGCACCGGTGGGGTGGCCGCTGCCCTGCAGGCCGCCCGGGGCGGTGCCACGGTGGCGCTGCTCACCCCGGGGCCCTGGCTGGGCGGCATGGTGAGCGCAGCCGGGGTCTGCGCTCCCGATGGCAATGAGCTCACGCCCTGGCAAACCGGGCTCTGGGGAGCCTTTCTGCGCGAACTGCAGCGGCGGGAGCCCGAGGGACTCGACCACAATTGGGTGAGCTGTTTCGGCTACCGCCCCGCCACAGCCGAAGCTCTCCTGCGCGAATGGTGCACGGCAGAGCCTTTGCTGCACTGGTCTCCGGGGGCGCGGGTGAGCGGAGCCCATCGCCAGGGTCGGCGTCTCACGGCCCTCGATGTGGAGATCGCAGGGGAGGCCCAACGCATTCAGCTGCAGGTGTTGATCGATGGCAGCGATCGTGGCGACTTGCTGCCGATCTGCGGTGCGAGCTACCGACAGGGTTGGGAGGCGCAGGAGCTGTGGCAGGAGCCCAGTGCCCCGCCTCAGGCGCGTCTCGATCAGGAGCCTTTTTTTGCAAAGCATCCGCTGCAATCCCCCACCTGGGTGGTGATGGGGCAACTGGCGGATGGGGGCCATGCCGCAACCATGCCCAGGCCCCAGGCCGCTGGCCCCTCGACGCTGCCGCTCCCGTTCGAGCAGGCCGATCAAGCCTTTGGCCTGGAGCGCACCATCAGCTACGGCCGTCTGCCCGGCGGGCTGGTGATGCTGAATTGGCCGCTCCACGGCAACGATTGGCATGGCCATGGCCTGGAGCTACTGGAGCTCGAGGCCGCTGATGGACCGATCGGCGCGGCGATGCAGGCCCACAGCCGCTCCTTTGCCCAGGCCCTGGAGCAGGCCTCCGAAGGCTGGCTCAAGCCAGCCGCCTGCTTTCCAACAACGCGTAGCCACGGCGCCAGTGCCCTGAGTGGGCCCTCACCCCTGGCCCTGATGCCTTACTGGCGTGAAGGGCGCCGCTTGCTGGGGCACACGGTGGTGCTGGAACAACAGCTGCTGGCCCTGGGTGACGGCGAATCGCAAGGCCCCTGGCCCTGGGATGGCTCCGGGGCACTCGAAGCCGTGGCGGTGGGCAACTACGCCAACGACCATCACTACCCAGGCCCCGATTGGCCCCTGGCACCCAAGAGCATCCGCTGGGGTGGCCGCTGGAGCGGCACACCCTTCACCATTCCCTACCGGGCCCTGCTGAGTGCCGATTTCGACAACCTGCTGGCGGCCGACAAATGCTTCAGCGTCAGCCACATGGCCAATGGCGCCACACGCTTGCAGCCGCTGATCCTCAACATCGCTCAGGCGGCGGGCGCGGCGGCCGCCCTGGCGGTCCAGCGGGGCATGCCCCCCTGCGATCTGCCGGTGCGCGAGCTGCAGGAGCGGCTCATCCACGATCCCCTGGCCCCGGCGGCGGTGCTGCCGCTCTGGGACACGCCCTGGCATGCGTCGGACTGGGCCGATCGCCAGTTGCTGTTGCTGGAGGCGCCAGATCTCCTGCAGGGCGATGGACAGCTGCAGCGCCATGTGGCGCGAGCCAACGATCCCAGGGCGGGTGCAGCCGAGCCCCGGGAGGCGGCCTGGCGCGGCACGGTGCAGGCCGATGGCCAGGGGGGCTTTCTGTTCAGCACAGGCAGCACCGCTTGGCCGTTGATCACCCTCGAACCAGGGCTGAACCGCTGGCTGCAGAATCTGGAGCGCCCCACAACCGCCACGTTGGTGGGTTGCCTCAATCCCTGGGGGCCTTGGTTGCGGGCTTCTCGGCTGGCTTGCGATTAGCCACGGGCTAGCACTTAGCCGCTGGCCAGCAAGCGCAGCTGATCCCGCAGCGGATCCACCGTCTGCACCCGCAGCTGCAGCAGATCGCCCGGATCGGAGCCAGCCGGGCAGTCGGCGGCCAGATCCATCGCCAAGGCTTCCACATGCACCAAGCCGAGGCGATCCTGGGGCCGGAGCCAGCGCAAGAAGATGGCCGGCCAGTGGTCGCTGCGATGGGCATCGAACCACACCTGTTGCCAGTGGCGCTGGTCTTCACGACTGATCTGCTGCCCCTGCCGCAGCGGACCCTCCAGATCGCTCAGTAGGACCTGAAGGGCCTCAGCCTCCAGGGGCTGACGCTGCTGCTGCAGGGCCAGCAGTTGACGTTGCACCACCAGGTCGGCATAGCGGCGAATCGGCGAGGTGGCCTGCACATAGGCGGGAAGCCCCAGGCTGAAGTGGCCACTTGGCTGGGTGCCGGTGTGCCCGCGGCTGAGGCAGCGCTTGATGGCCGTATGCCGCACGGGCCCAGCTGGCAGGGCGGCCAGCTCAGCCTCAGGGGGCAAGGCCGCTGGCAACTGGCTGCGGTACGGCAAGGCGAGGTTGTGCTCACGGCCCATTTCGGCCACCACTGCACCGGCCAGGATCATGGCTTCGGCCACGAGCAGCCGCGACGGGCTGGCCTCGGTGATCTCCAGCAACGGCACCTCACCAGCAGCCTGGATGCGGCCCTCCGGCTGGTCGAGCAGCAGGGCGCCATGACGCACGCGCCACTGGCGGCGCCTCTGCAGCAAGCCATGCAAAACGACGAGATCGCGCTCCTGGGGGGGCGCCAAATCGATCAGGTCGTCGGCGTCACCGTAGGAGAGCCGGTAGGTGGGCTTCACCCAGCTGCGCTGCAGGCCGGATGCGGCGATGGCACCCTCGGCATCGAGCTCCACCCAGAGGCTCCAGGCGGCGCTGCGGCGCCCGGCCCTCAGGCTCATCGGGCCGGTTCCAAGCTGCTCGGGAAACATCGGCAGGATGCCACCGGCCAGGTAGAGGCTGCTGCCCCGACGTCGGGCCTCCAGATCCAAGGGTGAGTCGGCTGCAACCAAGCGGCCGGGATCGGCCACGTGGATCCAGATCCGCTGCTGCCCCGCTGGGGTGGTTTCCAACGCCAGGCCGTCGTCGATGTCGCGGGTGTCGGCGTCGTCGATGGTGAGGCTGCGCTGGCCCGTGAGATCGACGCGGTCGCTGTCGCCGGGCAGGTCCGCCTCGGCGATCGCGAGCAGGCGATCAGCCTCGGCCAACAGCTCCGCCGAAAACCCCTGCTCCCAGGTGGTGGCCCACAGCGACGGCAGGTGATGGGCCTCCCAGAGGCCCAGGTCAACCAACAGATGGCGGATCGAGCCGGTGTCGGCCGTGCACTGGGCTGCGTGGAGGGCCTGTTTGAGGTGAGTCGGCAGGGGGATGGTGCAGTCGCCCCCGGCCCAGCGCTCCAGGAGTTCGAGTTGCTGCCGGTGCTCGCGTGCCAGGCCTTGGGGGTCTAGGGGCTGGCGCAGCCGCAGGGCCTGAGTCCAGCACTGCTCCGCCTCGGCCTGCAGCTGCTGATGACGCCGCTCTCGGCGCAGCTGCCGCAGGTCGTTCAGGCCGCGGGCCTCCACCTGGCCCTGGCGCAACCGAAACAGGGTCTGAGGTCCGTGGCACCATCGCCAGCAGGCCGCCACGGTGAGTCCATCACGGCGGGAGCACACCAGATCCACCCAATCGGCCAGGAGAAACGGCTGGCCATCCGCCTGCATCAACAGCCAGGCTGCTGCCAGATCACGCCGTGAGGGCACGGCTGCGGTTAGGGCTTCTTCCGTGATGCGCCAGGGCGTTTGCTCCAAGCGCTGGGGCTGGGCACCATCGCCAGGGCACACACCGAGCTGCTGCAGCTGGCGTAGCGGTTGAACCTGTTGACGACCGGATGCACCGATCGCCAGCGAGGCCTTGTTGGACTGAACGCTGAGAACCACAGCAAGCTGGGGGCCGCGCTCGTCGCTGAGGCCCACCAGATCGCCGGGTTGGAATGCTGCTGCGGCCAGCGGTCGCGCCTCAGCCTTCCGGATTCACAAAGGGCAGCAGGGCCACGATGCGGGCACGCTTGACCGCATTGGTGAGATCCCGCTGCTGCTTGGCGGTGAGGCCTGTGAGACGGCGGGGCAGGATCTTGCCGCGCTCGGTGATGAATTTCTTGAGCAGATCGACGTCCTTGTAGTCGATCGGATCGCCGGGCTTGATCGGCGACAGACGCTTTTTGAAGAAGGAGCTGGACATGGGATCGAACGGAGAGAAAGAACGAACTGGTGTCTGACCGTGCTGAGGCGACGGAGACGCAAGAAACCGATTTCGAGTTGACACTGGTGCAGGTGCAGCCGGAAAACGGAGCCCCAGGGAGCCAGGTCAGTTGAAAATCACTTGATTTCCTTGTGCGTCGTCGAGGCGTTGCAATGGGGGCAGAACTTCTTCAGCTCGAGCCGTTCGGTGGTGTTCCTGCGGTTCTTTTCGGTGGTGTAGCGAGACACACCTGGAGACCGCTTGGCGGGGTTGGACCGGCATTCCGTGCACTCGAGGGTGATCACGATCCGGACGCCCTTGTTTTTAGCCATGAAGGACGTTGCGCCGCTGGTGCGATGCGAAAGGACAAGTAGCCACCATACCTTCCGGCAGTTCCCCTACCTGTTGATCTCTAGGATCCCCCTTCTTGAAGGGATGGGCTGATGCGGGTCTCGCTCCAATGGTTGCAGGAGCTGGTGACCGGCCCTGAACAGGCCCTGGACGTCGACGTTCTGGCGGAGCGGCTGTCGATGGCTGGCTTCGAGGTGGATGCCATCGATGATCTGGCGGCCCAGGGCCAGGGGGTGGTGGTCGGCTACGTGCGCGACCGGCAGGCCCATCCCAACGCCGACAAGCTCAGCGTCTGCCAGGTGGATGTGGGGGCTGCGGAACCGCTGCAAATCGTCTGCGGGGCTGCCAACGTGAGGGCTGGCATCCACGTGCCGGTGGCCCTGGTGGGATCCACCCTGCCGGCCGTCAACCTGACGATCAAGCCCGCCGAACTCCGTGGCGTGGCCAGCAGCGGCATGATCTGCTCCTTGGCGGAGCTGGGCCAGAGCAGCGATGTTGATGGCATCGCCGTGCTCGATCAGCTGCTGGAGCAGGTGCCACCGATTGGCAGCCCTGTGGGGCCGAGCCTCGGCCTCGATGATCAAGTGCTGGAGTTGGCCATCACCGCCAACCGGCCCGACGGGCTCTCCATGCTGGGCATCGCCAGGGAGGTGGCGGCTCTCGTCGGCGGACAGACCCACACGCCAGCCCCCGCTGGCAGCGCCATGGAGTCCCAGCCATTGCCCGTGGCCGCTTCGGATCAGGCCGTGATGGAAGCCGGCGGACTGTTCAGCGTGACGGCCCTGGAGGGACTGCACGTCGGCCCCTCGCCCCGCTGGCTGCAACAGCGCCTCGAAAAGGCTGGCGTGCGCCCGATCAACAACGTCGTTGATATCACCAATCTGGTGATGCTGGAAACAGGGCAGCCCTTGCATGCCTTTGACAGCCAGCGTCTAGCGGCGATCAGCGCCAAATCCACACCCCAGGTGGACGCCCTTGGGCTCAGGCAAGCCCGCGACGGGGAGCCGTTCACGGCCCTGGATGGCAGCGAGCACCAGCTCAGCACCGAAGCCCTGGTGGTGACCTACAGCGGCCGACCGATCGCCCTGGCCGGTGTGATGGGAGGTGCTGAGGAAGCGGTCGATGGGAGCACCTGCAGCATCTGGCTGGAAGCCGCGGTGTTTGCACCCCAGGCCGTGCGTCGCTCAGCCCGCAGCGTCGGACTGCGCACCGAGGCCAGCAGTCGCTTTGAAAAGGGCTTACCCCGGGACAGCACTCTGGCGGCGGCGAACCGCGCTACTGCGCTGCTGCAGGAGCTCTGCGGCGCCACGGTGATCGGGCGCTGGCTGCACCAGAGCCCGCAGCTGCCCACCCAGCCCCTGCACTTACGCCGGGATGCCCTGCACAACCTGCTGGGGCCTGTGCAAGACGGAGACGCACTCAGCGACCTCAGCGATGCCCGCATCCTGCAAACCCTCACCGCCCTGGGCTGCAGCCTTGAAGCCGATGCCGACGACGAGGGTTGGCGGGTCACCGTGCCGCCCTCCCGTTCGATGGATCTCCAGCGGGAGGTCGATCTGATTGAGGAAGTGGCACGCCTGGTCGGATACGACCAATTCGCCTGCCATCTTCCCGATCCCCTCGAACCCGGCGGTCTGGACCCAGCCCAACAGGTGGAGCGCCGCTTGCGCCGTCAACTCTGCGGGGCGGGGCTCCAGGAAGTCTGCAGCTTCTCCCTGGTGGCCGCCACTGACGGGCGCATCCCCCTGGCCAACCCGCTGTTGGCCGACTACGGTCACCTGCGCGACAACCTGCACGGAGAGCTGCTAGCGGCAGCGCGCCGCAACCTGCAAAGCGGTCAATCCGGCTTCTGGGCCTTCGAGATCGGCCAGGTGTTCAGCACCACGGCGGTCCAATCCGACCGCCAACTGCTGGTGGGCGTGATTTGCGGTGAGCGCCGCGGTGAGCGCTGGAGCAGCAGTGGCAAACCGCAACCACCCACGTTTTTCCAGGCCCGCGGCGTGCTGCAGCAGGCATTGGTGACCTCGGCGATTCCCGTCGAGGATCGTCCGCTGACGAGCCACCCCCTGCTGCATCCCGGCCGGGCGGCCGAGCTGGTGGTGGAGGGCCGACCCCAGGGCTGGTTTGGGCAGCTGCATCCGGAGCAGGCCGAAGCTCTCGATCTGCCGGAGGCCACCTACGTGTTTGAACTGGAGTTGGCAGCCCTGCTCACCGCCGCCACACGCCGCAACCGCTGGCAACCGGCCTTTGCCCCCTTCGCCACCGTGCCCGCCTCGGAGCGAGATCTGGCGGTGGTGGTGCCCGCCGACACCCGCTCAGCCGACCTGCTGCAGGTGATTCGCAAAGCCGGCAAGCCACTGCTGGAGCAGGCGGAGCTGGTGGATCGCTATTCCGGCGACCAGCTTGCCGCCGGCCAGTGCAGCCAGGCCTTCAGGCTGCGCTACCGCGACCCCAAGCGCACCCTGACCGACGAAGACGTGGAGCGGGCCCACGCCGCCATTCGCTCCGCCGTGGAGCAGCAGCTGGGGGCTCAGCTCAGAACCTGATCAGCCCCTGCTGCTGCACCCTCCGGTGCTGCTCCACGGTGCAACACGGCCAACGTCTCAACGTGGCTGGTCTGGGGGAAGAAATCGATTGGCTGGAGACTCGCCAGCCGGTAGTGGCAGCTGTCCACCAGCTGGGCCAAGTCCCGGGCGAGGGTGGCGGGATCGCAGCTGAGATAGAGGAGATGGGCTGGAGGATTCGCCACGATGGCCTGCAGCGTGGCGGGTTCCAGACCTTTTCGGGGCGGGTCGAGAAACAGCACGTCGCAGTGGGCCAGATGCTCTCCGAGGCAGGCGGAAACCACCCCCGCCTCAAAGGACGCCCGTTCACCCAGTCCGTTCTCCTTGGCGTTGGTCTTGGCTTGATGCACCGCCTCAGGGCTGAGTTCGATGCCATGCACCTGCCATCCCGCCGCTGCCACCGGCAGGCTGTAGGTGCCAATGCCGCAATACGCGTCCACCATCACGCCGGCCGGTAGGCCGTCAAGCGCCGCCAACACGAGCGGCACCACCCGTTCCGCTTGCTGGGTGTGCACCTGGAAAAAGGTATCGGCGGAGATCCGCAGGCTGAGATTGCAGAACCGCTCCTCCACCCAGCCCCGTCCGACCACCACCCGGGTCTCGGGCCCAAGCAGGGTGTTGGTGGGGAGTGGTTGCAGGTTGAGGCAGACGCCCACCAGCGCAGGCCAGCGCTGCATCCACTGGGCCGCCAGGATCTCCAGGCCATCGAGCTCGTCGTGACTGCTCACAAGGGTGATCAGCAGCTCGCCGCTGTGGCTGCCGAGGCGCAACGCCAGATGGCGCAGCCCACCCTCCTCCAGGCAATCGCGATCAACGGGCCAATCGCTGGCCTCCAGATCGGCTTTCAACGGCGCAATCAAGGCATCCAGGCGCGGATCGAGAACCGGGCAGTGGTTCATGTTGACGATCCGGTGGGTGCCGCGGCGGTAGAACCCGGCACGCAGGCGGCCGTCTTCGCAGCGCTCCAACGGAATAATCGCCCGGTTGCGGTAGCCCAGGCCCTCGGGGGCCGCCAACAGGGGGGCAACAGGATGGTCGAGGTGGGCAATGCGGCGGATGGCATCCACCACCTTCTGGTGTTTCCAGTGCTGCTGGCCGGCATCCTCAAGGTGTTGCAGGCTGCAGCCACCGCAGTGCTCGGCCAGGATGCAAGGAGGGCGACGCCGATCCGAAGCAGCCTCCAGCACCTGTTCCAGTTCTGCCAACCAGTGGCGGCGGGCCTTATGGGTCAAGCGCACCTGCACCTGTTCGCCTGGCAGGGCGCCGGCCACAAACAGCACCCGATCGGACAGCCTGGCCACGCCCTGACCATCGTGGGATAGGCCGGTGATCGACACCGTGATCCGACTGCCGGTGGCCAGGTCTGGGGTGCTGCTGCTGTTGCTGCTGCTCGACGCCACGCCCGCCTGCCAATCCTTCACCCTACGCCGTGCAAAGCGGCGTTACACGTTGCAGCCAGGGAGCAGGTTCCTGCTGCGGAGTCGATACAGTGATGCTCGCGTGTGGCCGCTGCGATGAGCGTCGTTCGGGATCTGATCCTCCAGGCAGATGATCAGCTGCGCTATCCCAGTGGCGGCGAGCTGCGCTCGATGGTGGAGTTCCTCAGCGGAGGGGCTGAGCGCCTTGCCGTGGTGCGGGTGCTCACCGACAACGAAAAAAAGATCGTTGACGAAGCAGCCAAGCAGCTGTTTCAACGCAACCCCGATTACGTCGCCCCTGGCGGTAACGCCTACGGCCAAAAGCAGCGGGCCCAGTGCCTGAGGGATTACAGCTGGTATCTGCGCCTTGTCACCTATGGGGTCTTGGCCGGCAGCACCGAGATGATTCAGCAGATCGGCCTGGTGGGAGCCCGCGAGATGTACAACAGCCTCGGCGTGCCCATGCCGGGCATGGTCGACGCGATGCGCACCATGAAGGACGCTGCGATTGCCCTGCTCAGCACCGAGCAGGCCGCCATGGCTGGCCCCTACTTTGACTATCTGAT
>VGQC01000032.1 GCA_016882385.1 Cyanobacteria bacterium M_DeepCast_100m_m1_067
CTAGACCCAAGCCACCAAAGCAGCACCGGCAGCCATCAACACCACCCCAAGCCAGGCCTTGAGCTCCAGCGGCTCGCCCAGAAACACCAGGGCCAGCACCGCGATCAAGACGACACTGAGCTTGTCGAGCGCCGCCACCCCGGCCACCGGTCCGAGCTGCAGGGCGCGGCTGTAGCAGAACCACGACACGCCGGTCGCCAGACCCGAGAGGGCCAGAGCCGTGAGGCTGGTAGGAGGCAGGTGGCGCAGCTCCTGCCAGTCGAGCCGGCCGCTGGCCAGCAGCACCAGGCCGAGCACAACGGCCACAGCCACGGTGCGAAACAGGGTGGCCAGCCCGGCATCCACCCCCTGCACGCCCACCTTGATCAGCAGCGCCGTCACGGCTGCTGAGAGCGCCGCCGCTGTGGCCCACAGCTGCCAGTTCTGCACGGGGCGCCTTGCTTTGAGAAGGGAGATCTCAAGGTTAGGAGCGTGTCGGTGGGTGGCGTCCCAACACACAAAGCTCGCTTTTGACGGAGCCGTGCAAGGAGGGCTGGTTCAACCCGCTCACCAAGCTCTGAACCGTTCTGATCAAAAGCCCTCTTGAAACACCGCCGCTATTGGCCCAGCGCAGCGGGCCGTTCATCACATCGCCAGCTTTGTTGACGTAGGTGCTCGCCATGGCCGCACTCAGCACGCCATCGGCCGTCATGGTCAACCCGGCCCGAGCCGGGTAGTCCAACCCAGTCGAAATGCGCTGCTGGCCCCAGAGGGTGTCCGGAGGCTCGCCGGGCTTGGGAGGCATAGAGGCACGGAGCCTCAGTCACTGGAGGGGTTTTGGGGAACGGAGAGGGTGGGATTCGAACCCACGGTGCCTTTCGGCACGCCGGTTTTCAAGACCGGAGCCATCAACCACTCGACCACCTCTCCAGGTGCCAGGTGCGGCAGCTGCCGCACCTCCTTCCACTTTCCCATGGTGGGAGGACTGGACTCGCTCAGTTGTTGCCCGGCTTGGCAAGAGGCAGCAGGCACTTGTCGGAGTCGCAGCCGGCCGGACCGGCTTCCACCAATTCGCCGCGGTCGTAGCGCTGCAGGGCTTCGAAGAAGCAATCGGTGCGTCGCCGCGCCGCCACCTCGGCATTGAGGCGCAGGTAGGTGGCGTGATCGATCGGCTCAAACGGCAGCCGCGGGAAGGTGGCGTTGGCATCGAACCGGGCTAGCAGGGCCGCGGAGATGTAGCCCTCGCCGTTGTCGATCGCCTGGTGGATGGCATCGGCCAGGGGCTCGATCTCATTTTCGCGGAACTCCACCGTGGCACTGGTGTTGTGGGCTGTGTAGTGCTTCTGCACCTGCATGTAGAAGTCGAACTGAGCCAGGGCGGAGAAGTTGTTGATCTCCACCGCATCGGCGCCGGGGATGTTGGCCCAGCTCACTTCCGTGGGGATCTCCACCAGCCACTCGGTGCAGCGGGGATCAAACGGATCGTCCAGCAGGCGGCCCTGCTCGTCTTTGTCGCTCTGGCTCGGCACGATCGTGTAGCCGTAGTCCATGCAGGCCAGCGCCACCGGATCGTTCTTGCGGAAGGTGATGCGGCGAATGAAGCGCTGGGCCTTGGGGGGGTGCCAGCCGGGGGAAGCGCCGGTGAGCAGGCTCTTGGTGCCGGCCGGCTGCACGGTGGTGCAGCGGTTGGGGCGGCGCAGGCCGTGGCGATCGCAGTAATCCCACACCGCCTCGTTGACGACCTCCTTCCAGCGGCTGAGGAATTCGGCCTCCTTGGCCTTGAAGGCCAGCCCCTCTTCCGTGTTGGGGCGCCCCGCTTCCCACCACTGCAGCCAGGGGGTGCCGAAGGCGTGCACGAAGAAGTCGAACAGACCGGTGAAGCTCACGCCCACGATCGGGTCCCAGGCGCGGCTCTGGCGGTAGCGCTCCACCTCGAAGCGGTGGTTGAGCAGGCAGGCCACGGCCAGGCCGGCGGCGCGGAAGGCATCCTCCTGGGCGACCAGGTCGGCTGGATCGATCTGGTTGAGGTGGATCTCCGCCAGGTTGCAGTGGAAGTCGGCGCCGAGGATTTCGCCGCAGGGGTTGAGGCCGTAGCGCCCCAGGCGGTGCTCCAGCTCAGCGGCGCTGATGTCGGGGTGGTGGGTGGTGAGCCAGCGGCCGGCTTGCTCTCGGCCCTGGTCGCAGTAGATGCCGATGAACTCCGTGCGCAGTTCGGGGGTGGTCAGCAGGTCGGCGTTGGAGCGGGCAATGGCCTCAGGGGCGAACTGGATCGCGCCCTCACCGCTCTGGAACTGTTTGTTGACGGCCTCCAGCACCGTGGCCCGGTCGGGGCGGCTGTGGAAGACACGGGTGTGGTTGGCCATGCGCAGGGCATCGCGCTCGGGATCGATGCGCCAGTTGCCGTCGCTGTCCTGCTGCCAGAGGTTCTCCTTGGCGCCGGCTGCGGAGTTGTCTTCGGCGCTGAACTGGCGCATGCCGGCGCTGCGGCGGATGTTGCCGGCCACGATCGTGACGGCGGCCTCATCGATCAGCAGGCAGCACTCCACCGAGGTGAGCTGGCGGCCCTGGGCTTTGTTCAGGATCTGGGCCACACGGCCGTAGAGATCTTTGAGTTTCACCGGGTTGGCCATCCCGCCGAAGCCTTTGAGGGTTTCGCCGACCGGGCGCACATCGGAGAGGTCGACGGCGATCTCGATCGGGCTGTTGGCGTCGAAGCGCGCGTCGCTGCAGAGGTTGAGCAGCAGCTGGTAGCTGTCCACCCAGCCGCGGCGGGTGTCGCCCACCTTGATCGCCACCCGGTTGCCCTCGACGCTGTGGGTGGTGTGGTCCTGGCGCTGGCCCGCTGGGGTGGCGCCGATGTCGGTCACACCGGTGACGCTGAGGCGATTGCGCACCGCCGGCAGCCGGTTGATCAGATGGGGCTCAATGATGGCGCCGGTGCCGCAGCCCATCATCGCCAGGTCCATCATCAGCCCGAAGGCTTCCCAGTCCACCAAATTGGTGGAGGTGCAGTTGTAGGAGCCGGAGAAGTTTTCGCTGCGCTCGATCCATTCCGTGCCACCGATCCACAGCCAGCGGCCCGAGGGCAGGGCCTTCTGCTGCTGCTGCATGCGGCGCAGCAGGTCGACTTCCGCATCATTCAGATCACCCAGGCGGCGCAGGCCACCCAGGTTGCGCTCGGCCACCTGATGCCAGCTCTCCCGGCCTGTCTCGGTTTTGCGGCTGTAGGTGCGATAGAAGACCGGATTGGCCGCCGGAGCGGTGGCCGGAAAGTCTTGAGCCTCGCCCGCCGGTCTGCCGCTGGGGGCGGCAAAGGCCTTCTCAGCACTGGCGGCTGTGGGGGGCGTGGCGGAGAGGGTCACAGGTGGTGCGGCCTGATGGTGAGCCGAACCATAACGCCACCGGTGGGGTGTGCAAGACACCGTTGACACCAGCAACAGTGCGCGGCCCCGTCCGGGCCCCCAGACTGGCAAGAGCAGGTGTGGTGTGCCCATGCAGCGGATCCCCGAGCCGGAATTGATGGATGGGGTCGACCAGGTGCGGGCCTATGCCGCCGCCGATTTCGACGCCTCCGACCAGGCGATGCTGGATCGCTTCTCAGCGCTTTGCGGCGGTGATCCCGGCGGGCGACTGGTGGATCTGGGCTGCGGCCCCGGCAACATCAGCCTCCGTCTGGCGCGGCGCTGGCCGCTGGCGACCGTGCTCGGACTCGATGGCGCGCCGCGGATGCTGGCGCTGGCCCAGGAGCGGGCCGCCGCTGAGCCGGAGCTGGCAGGACGGCTGCAGTTTCAGGAGGCGTTGCTGCCCCTGGCCGAACCGGGGCCCCTGGCCGCTGCCTTCTCGGCGGTGGTGAGCAACAGCCTGTTGCACCATCTGCACGATCCGGGCGGGCTTTGGCGGGCCGTGGCCCAGCTCGCCGCACCCGGGGCTTTTGTGTATGTGCAGGATCTGCGCCGCCCCGCCAGCCCGGCAGCCGTGGAGGCCCTGGTGGCCGAGCAGATGGGAACGGCCCCGGAGGTGTTGCGCCACGACTACCGGGCCTCCCTGCATGCCGCCTTCACGCCCGAGGAAGTGGCGCGGCAGCTTGAGCAGGCGGGATGGGCGGGACAGCTGCAGGTGGCGCCGCGGCAGGAGCGCTACCTGGAGGTGTGGGGGCGCATCGCGTGAATGGCCTGGCAGGCTGACCCGATGACGACCAGCTCTCTCGCCAGCGGTTCTGCCGCGACCAGCAGCCCCGAACTGGCGGCCTTGGCTGAGGCCGTGGCCCGGCGCCGCAATTTCGCAATCATTTCCCACCCGGACGCGGGCAAGACCACCCTCACCGAGAAGCTGCTGCTCTACGGGGGCGCGATTCAGCAGGCCGGCGCCGTGAAGGCCAAGGGGGAGCAGCGCAAGGTGACCTCCGACTGGATGGAGCTGGAGAAACAGCGCGGCATCTCGATCACTTCCACCGTGCTGCAGTTCGACTATTCGGGCAGCACGATCAACCTGCTCGACACCCCTGGCCACCAGGACTTCTCAGAAGACACCTACCGCACCCTGGCGGCCGCCGATAACGCGGTGATGCTCGAGGACGCGGCCAAGGGGCTCGAGCCCCAGACCCGCAAGTTGTTTGAGGTGTGCCGGATGCGGCGCATCCCGATCTTCACCTTCATCAACAAGATGGACCGGCCGGGGCGCGAGCCCCTGGAACTGCTCGATGAGATCGAGCAGGAGCTGGGCCTGGCCTGCTGGCCGGTGAACTGGCCGATTGGCAGCGGCGATCGCTTCCGCGGTGTGATCGATCGCCGCAGCCACGCGGTGATCCTGTTTGAGCGGGCCGAGCGGGGACGCCAGAGCGAGGAAAAGGTGCTGTCGGTGGAGGAGGCCCGCGACTCAGGTGCCGTGGAGCCGGAATTGCTGGCTCAGGCCCTGGAGGAACTGGAGTTGCTGGAGGGGGCTGGTGCCGACCTCGACCTCGAGCTGGTGCATGCCGGTGAGCTCAGCCCCGTGTTTTTCGGCTCGGCGATGACCAACTTCGGCGTGCGGCCGTTTCTCGATGCCTTCCTGGAGCTGGCCCAGAAGCCCATTGCCCGCGCCAGTGGCACCGGGTCAATCGAGCCGGTGGCGCCGGGTTTCAGCGGCTTTGTGTTCAAGCTGCAGGCCAACATGGATCCCCGCCACCGCGACCGGGTGGCGTTTGTGCGGGTGTGCTCCGGCAAGTTTGAAAAGGACATGACGGTGCAGCACGCTCGCACCGGCAAGGCCATCCGCCTGTCGCGCCCCCAGAAGCTGTTTGGCCAAGACCGCGAGGTGGTGGAGGACGCCTACCCGGGCGATGTGATCGGTCTGAACAACCCCGGCATGTTCGCCATCGGCGACACCCTCTATCTAGGGCCAAAGGTGGAATACGAGGGCATTCCCTGCTTCAGCCCGGAGATCTTCGCCTGGCTGCGCAACCCCAACCCCTCGGCCTTCAAGAGCTTCCGCAAGGGGGTGAACGAGCTGCGCGAAGAAGGTGCCGTGCAGATCCTCTACGACACCGACGAGAGCAAGCGCGATCCGATCCTGGCGGCGGTGGGCCAGCTGCAGCTCGAGGTGGTGCAATACCGCCTCGAGCATGAATACGGCGTGCAGACGCGCCTGGAGCCCCTGGGCTTTGCGGTGGCCCGCTGGGTGGTGGGCGGCTGGAGCGCGCTGGAGAAGGTGGGCCGGATCTTCAATTGCAAGACCGTGCGCGACGCCTGGAGGCGGCCGGTGCTGCTGTTCAAAAACGACTGGAACCTCAATCAGCTGGTGGAGGAGCATCCCGAGCTGGAGTTGAGCGCCGTGGCGCCGGTGGTGAGTGGGGTGGAGCCGATCGCGCTCTAGGGGCAACTGGGTCCACGGCCAGCCAAGGGGCGCGCCAAAGTGGTGCGTAAAGAACCATCACAGCGATGCCCAAGCCGCTCTGGCTGGTGCGTCCCCGCCCGGACGGGGGCTGCGATTACGTGAATTTCCTGCCCGCCCAGGGACCCATCGGTGCGACCACCGTGGAGATGCGAGAGGGAAGCCATCTTCCCCCCCAGCTACCCCTGCTCAAGCACCGCAAGCGCCTCGGTGCAGAAGAGGCGGAACATTGCCGCCGGCGTTTGCAGCTTGAAGCGGGTTTCCGCTGCAGTGAGCCCCTTTTTTAGCCAAGTCTCGATACGCTCTACCCAAGGGCTACGTCCTGCGATCTCCCTGGTGCCGCGGCGCGGCTCGTCATGACCCAACGCTCCGATCAGCCCTCTCCGGCGGCCGACCCCTCGGGCCCCTATGAGCGATTGGGTGTTCCGGCTGATGCCAGTTTCGACGCGGTGCAGGCCGCCAAGCTGGCCCGCCTCGAGGAGGTGGGTGACGACACGATGGCGCGCTCCCGCATTGAGGCGGCCTACGACGCCGTGTTGATGGAGCGGCTCAAGGAGCGTCAACAGGGTCGTGTCAGCAGTGCTGCCAAATCCGCCTCCCAGCGCGAACAACTGGCCCCGCCACCGCCGAAGTTGGCGGTACCGGCCCTGCCCCAGCTGCCCTTGCCTCGGATGGCAGCGCCCCAGCTCAAGTTGCCGGGCCTCGCCTTGGCCACTGGCCGGGAGCGCTGGTTCCCGCTGGCGACCTCCGGGGTGTTGCTGCTCCTGCTGCTATTGGCTCCGGGTTTCCCCCCGGATCTGGTGCTAGCCCTGGCGACCGCCATGGCGGTGATCAACCTGCAGTGGCGGAATCGCCGCTTTTTGGCCGCGGTGGGCTGGGGCTTTGGCCTGCTCTGTCTGGGCCTGTTGGTCGGAGCAATTCTGGCTGGCGCCCTCTCCACCAGCCTGCCCCTGGGCCTGCCTCTTTCGCCCCTGCAGGTCCAGAGCCTGCCGGCTCTGTTGCTATTGCTGCTGGGGGCCCTGCTGATCGGTGGCGAGCGCAGCTGAGAGCCATGCACCGTCACGGCCCAGCTGCTGCTTCCCGCCATCAGGCGGGGGTGAGCTCGTCGATCAGCTCCTGGAGCTCGCCTCCACCCACCTCGTACACCGCGTTGCAGAAGTGGCAGGTGAGTTCGGCCTGGCCGTCTTCAGCCAGCATGGCGCTGAGTTCGTCGTGGCCCAGCAGCTTGAGGGCCCCCACGCTGCGCTCGCGGCTGCAGGGGCAGTAGAACCGCACCGGCGTGCAGGCTGCACGGTCGTCGAGCGGTTGGGGATCGAGGTCGGGAAAGATGTCCTCCAGCAGGCTGTGCAGCTGGCCCTCGCAGTCGGCCAGCCGCTGGCTGAAGTGCTGCACCTCGCGGCAGCGCTCCTCCAGCAGGGCCACCAGGGCCGGTTCCCGGGCAGCCTTGGGCAGCACCTGCACCAGCACGCCACCGCTGCAGCGCACGCCGCTGCTGTCGATCTGTTCGCCCACGAACACGGCCGAGGGGGTTTGCTCCGAATGCAGCAGGTAGGACGCCAGATCGTCGCCGATGCCACCGCTCACCAGCTCCACGGTGGAGCTGAACGGCTGGCCTTCGCCCAGATCCCGCACCACGTGGAGATAGCCGGTGCCGGTGGCGGTGCGGAAATCGAAGTGATGCAGCCCGTCGGACTCGCTCACCAGATCCAGCTCCAGGCCGGGATGGCCCACATAGCCGCGCACGCTGCCGTCGCGGCCCGCATCCACCATCAGGCCTCGCAGCGGGCCGTCCGACTGGATGCGCAGGTTGACGCGGCCGTGGGCCACCTTCATGGAGCTGGCCAGCAGCAGCCCCGCCGTCATGGCACGGCCCAGCAGGGCCGTGGTGAGGAAGGAGAGGCCGTGGCGCTCCCGGGCGGTTCGGCTGGTGTGGGTGGTGCTCACGGCCACCATCCGGATGCCCCCGCCGGCGGCCGTGGCCCGCAGCAGCTGATCGCTCAAGGCTCGCCGTTTCGATGTCAAGACATCGTAAGGAGCCCCGTTTCGGGCGTGGTCTGGAGCCCGGTCTGGAGAGCCGTCAGCTGGCCCGCCTCCAGCCTCCAGCCCCCATCGATCACGCTGCGGAACAGCTCCGGTTCGTGGGTCACCACCAGCACGGCCCGCTCCTGGGCCAGGGCGGCCAGCAGCTCCAGCACCTCGCGTCGCACGGCCCAGTCGAGGCCGGCGGTGGGCTCATCCAGCAGCAGCACCTGGGGATTGCGCAACAGCTGCACCGCCAGGGCCAGTCGCCGTTGCTGGCCGCCGCTGAGCTGCTCCGGCGCCTGCTGCAGCGAGAGGCCCTCCAGCCCCACCAACTGCAGGGCGTTCTGGGCCTGGTCGGCCGTCAGCCGCCGGTGGCCGAGCTTGAGCTCCTGGCCCACGCTGAGGCCGAGGAAATGGCGCTCCGGAAATTGAAACACCAAGCCGCACAGCCAGCGGCGTTGGCGGCCGTTGAGGGGCTGTCCCTCCCAGAGCAGCTGTCCGGTGGAGGGCTCGGCCAGGCCGCTGATCACCTCCAAGAGGGTCGTTTTGCCGCTGCCGCTGCGGCCGGCCACCAGCACGGCGCGGCCCACCGCCAGGGTCAGGTTGACGCCGCGGAGCACCGGTTCCTGTGCCGTGGCGGGCTGATAGCAGACGTTGCGCAGCTCGAGCATCGACCCAGCATGCCGCCGGGCGTGTTTGATGGAGCCAGTGTTTCCCCCGATCCCCCTCTGCCATGGAGGTGCGCTTCCGCGAGTTCAACCCCTTTAATTGCTGGATCTGGATGCGCTTCCCCCATCCCCTGGGCTCAGGGGAGAGGGGCTATCTGGAAACCGCTTTCGACAGCTGGTTTTTCCTGGGCAAGCTTGGCGGCTTCAATGCCGAAAACCTCCAGGCCCATGAGGAGGGGGCGGAGCTGGGCTGGATGGCCTACAGCCATGAGGCGGCTGCGTCCGCCTTGCCGGCCCTGATGCACAACATGGGCCCGATGGAATACCAGGACGACTGGGCCCGCTGTTGGGTGGACCTGGGCACCAGCGATGCCTTCGCCCTGGATGTGTTGATCAATGCCCTGGGTCAGCTCAACAACGACGTGCTTGAGATTGAGGAGTTGCTGATCGGCGGCCTCAATGACGACTGGCCGATCGAGGAGCAGCCCGAAGCGATGTTCGCCGGCCTCGATGCCCTCGATGATGAGGACACCGAAGACGAGGAGGAAGACGCGTCTGGCAACAAAGCCTGGAGCTAGGGGGACACCGTGGCTCGGGAACTGCGGCGCCTGCTGATCGCCCCGGAGCGCCTGGCTGTCGCTGCTGGGCGAGCGTGCCCCCTTGCCCTCAGCCTGGAACGGGCCGAGGCCCACTACCTCAGCCGGGTGTTGCGGTTGCGCCCCGGCGATCGCTTCGCGGTGGTGGACGGGGCCGGCCGGCTCTGGAGTGCGGTGTTGCAAGCCAACGATCGCGCCCACCTGGAGCAACCCCTGGCGGCTCCGTTGCAGGTTGAGCCGCCGCCGGCCGTTCCCTTGGCCTTGGCGGTGGCCCTGCCCCGGAGGGATGCCGATGTGCTGCTGCGCATGGTCTGCGAACTGGGGATCGACCAGCTGATCCCCCTGCAGTCCGAGCGCAGCGTCGACCCCGACCCCCTCAAGCCGGGCCGCGCAGACACCATCCTGCGGGAGGCGGTGGAGCAATGCGAGCGGCTCTGGCAGCCCGTGCTCGCCCCATCGCTGCCGGCTCCGGAGCTGCTGGGAGCCCCACCGCCAGGCAGCCCGGGCGGGGGATTGCTCTGCACCACGCGCCAGAGCAACACGCCCCTGTTGGGGGAGGCATTGGCAGCTCGGGGTTCCACACCGGATGGCCTGGCGGGGTCTGTGCCAGGAGCCCTAACGGTGGCGATTGGTCCGGAGGGTGGTTGGACTCCGCAGGAAGAGGCCCTGGCCCGGGAGCACGGCTGGCAGGCCGTGAGCCTGGGCGACACGATCCTGCGCTGCAGCACGGCCGCGGTGGCCGCAGCAGCCCTGCTCAGCCACTGGCGCGCCCAGCGGTTGCCTTAGTTGCGGAACATGCCGGAGGCCATGTCCTTGAAGCCGGCCAGGTTGGCGCCCGCCAGGCGGCGGCGGCTGCGCAGGGCGTTGGCTGGATTGAGGCAGTCGGGGGCGAAGGTGGCGTTGCTGGGTGGGGGCAGGGCCTCCTGGGCCGCCCGCAGCTCAGCGGCGATGGCTTCGGCGGTGGTGAGGCTGCTGCCGGCGGCGGCCTCTGCGCTGGGGGACGCCTGGCTGGGCGCGGGCTGGCCCTCGGCTGGTGGTGTTTTGGGTTGCTGGACTTTGGGTTCGGCGATGGCCACCTTGGCCGGTTCGGCGCCTTCACTGCCCAGGTCGAGGAAGAAGGAGTCCTTGCGGTTGAACACCATCACGGCAGCAGCGTCGTAAGCCGATTATCCGCTGCCCCGCTCCCCAGCTGCTCCACCGGTCGTGCTGTGCAACACACTTTGATGGCGCCGTCGCCGCCCCGTGCCGATTCCCGCCCCAGTCCTGGTGGCCCCCCAGACCTGGAGCCACTGGTTGGTGGCCCTGGCCCTGAACACGCTGTTGATCGGCTTGGCCCAGCGCCTGCCCCTGCTCACCCGGGCCGGCTGGGTGCATGCCGGCATCCTCGGCAGCCTGCTGTGGGGCTGCCTTGGGCTGAGGGGTTGGCTGGCGGTGGTGCTCTATCTGGCCCTGGGATCCCTGGTGACCCGCCTCGGGTTCCGCACCAAGCAGGCCCGCGGGCTGGCGGAGGGGCGGGGTGGGGCCCGGGGGCCTGAGAACGTCTGGGGTTCGGCGGCCACCGGTGCCCTGCTGGCGATGGCGGCGGTGCTGGCACCGCCGGCTTGGCAGCCCTTGCTGCTGATCGGCTTTGCCGCCAGCTTTGCCGCCAAGCTCGCCGACACCTGCGGCAGTGAGATCGGCAAGCGCTGGGGGCGCCACACAGTGCTGATCACCACCCTGCGCCCCGTGCCGCCGGGCACCGAAGGAGCGATCAGCCTCGAGGGCACCGCCGCCAGCCTGGCGGGCAGCGGCGTGATGGCGGGGCTGATGCTGGTGCTGGTGCTGGGCCTGGGGGCTGGCAGTTCGGTCAGCCCCGGTGCCATTTGGCTGCTGGTGACTCTGGTGGGACTGGCAGCCACCCTGATTGAAAGCTGGATCGGTGCCAGTGCCCAGCAGCGCTGGGCCTGGCTCAGCAATGAACTGGTGAATGGGATTCAGACGGCGATTGCCGCGCTGCTCGCCATGGCACTGGCTCCGCTGGTGCTGGCTCCGCTAGTGCTGGCGGCGGCCTCCTGAAGCCAGGCCAACAGGGCGTCCCCCCGGACCCTGGCCTGGCGGCTGGTGAGCTGCAGCTCCAGGGCCAGCTCGCTCCAGCTCAGGCCCTCCATCCAGCGCCCCTCCAGCAGCCGCTGCTCCAGCCGGTTGAGGCGGGCGAGCTGGCTGTGCAACCAGTGGCACTGCAGCTGTTGTTCTGCGTCTGTGTCGGCGTCTGTCTCGGGGTGGGCTGTTGCTTCTTCTGTTGCCCAGCCTGTTGAACAACCTGTTGCACAACCCGCGTTGGCGTTGGCGTCTTGGCTGGTGCTGCCGGCGGCCAGTTGATCGAGCAGGCAGCCCGCCTCCTCGCCATCGCTGCTGGCCAGCGGGGCATCGAGGCTGAGCACCTGCAGGGCCCGTTGCACCGCAGCGGCTTCTTCCAGCTGGGCCTGCCTGCAGCCCAGTTCCTCGGCGAGCTGGGCGGTTTGCAGGGGAGCGAGCCCCTGGCCGCGGCGCTGCTCCTGCAGGCGCCGGGCCCGTTGCTGCAGTTCCCGCAGCCGACGGGGAGTGTGCACCGGTTGGCCGTGGTCGCGCACGTCGTGGCGCATGGCGCCTTCGATGTAGGGCACGGCAAAGCTGCTGAAGTTGCAGCGCTGGCGCAGGTCGAAGGCCTCCACGGCCCGGATCAGCCCCAGGCCTCCGGCCGACACCAGGTCGTCGAAGGGCTGGCCACTGCGCCGGCTGTGGCGCTGGGCCACCAGCCGCACCAGGGCCAGGTTGTGCTCCACCAGGGCATTGCGCCACAGCAGCCGGGTGCTGGCGTCGGGGCTGGCCGCCATGGCTTCGAGCCAGCTGCGGTTGCGGGCGTGCAGCTCGGAGGCGGCGAGTGTTGATGCGGCGGCCATGGAGGGCGAGACGTCGGTGTTTTCACCGTCGCCGCGGTGCCCCAACGCTCGGTTCCCCCGCGCGGGGGACTGGCTCTCACCCGAATGGGGGATCTCCCCTCAGCAGGCCAGAGGCGTTTGGCCGTGGATGGGCTGCAGATCCGCCCAGGCCAACAGGGCTGGCCAGTTGCGCACCCGCTCGTACACCTGGCGATGGCCGTCGCTGTTGAGGTGCAGGCCATCGCTGCTCAGCCACTGGGGCCAGTCGGGATCGGCCAGCAATCCCTCCAGCAGGGGCAGAAACGGCACGTCGGCTTCCAGGCAGGCCTCCTCCAGCAGACCCTCGTAGCGGCGGATGTCGGCCAGGGAATACCAGAGCACATCGGCGTAGGGCATGGCGCCTTCATCCACTGGGGTGAGGCCGATCACGTGCACCGGGGCGATCGCCCGGGCCTGATGCAGCAGTTGCTGCAGGCCGAACAGGAATCCCTCTGCATCCAGCTGGGGCCGGCCATCGGCGCGGCCCACCCGGGCTGTGTCGTTGAGCCCAATCCCCAGCAGGATTCCCTGGGGTTGCTGGCGTCGCAATTCACCGCGGCAGCCCACTTCGGTGGCCAGCCGGGCGGCCAGCCGCTCTAGTCCATCGCCCCGCACGCCGAGGTTGTAGAGCACCGGCCCCCTGGGTAGGTCCATCCAATGGCGCCGCAGCCGCTCGCACCAGCCCCCCTCCAGCGGGTCACCCCAGCCGAACACGCCGCTATCGCCAAGCGCCACCAGCTTCTTGGGGATGGCCATCACCATGGGGTGTCTCCTGATGGGGGGTCTCCAGCAGCCACAGGCGGGCGCGATCGCTCAGATCTTCCCCCAGCAGCGTCAACAGCGCGTAGGCCAGCACCAGCGCCAGCAGCTGGTCGCCGGCAAACGAACTGAGGGCCTCGAGCAGTTGGCTGCCCAAGCCGGTGGCTCCTACCAGCCCCACCACCACCGATTCCCGCAGGATCACATCGGCCCGGTAGGCGCCGTAGGCCAGGTAGGGGCGGGCCAGGCCACTGAAGCGGCCATAGAGCAGGGCGAGCCGCGGCCCGCTGCCGGCGGCCAGCAGGGCCTGCTGCTGGGGCGCTCCTGTGGTTTCGGCGGCCTCCAGCAGCAGGCGGCCGAGGATGCCGAGGTTGTGGAACCCCAGAGCCAGGGCGCCGGTGAGCACCCCGGGCTGGAGCACGAACAGCAGCAGCAGGGCGGTGAGCGGTGGCGGCCAGAGTCTCCCCAGGGCCCATAGCCCGCGCAGCAGAACGCCTGCGGCCGGCCAGGGCTCAACCACCAACAGCAGCAGCGGTGCCAGACCCACGGCCAGGGTCGCGGCCAGCACAGTCAACAGCACGGTGTTGGCGATCAGGCCCGGCCAGGGCAAGGAGGCCACCGCACCCCAGTCGGCCGGGCCCAGCGGTGGCAGGCCCTGCCACTGCAGCAAGGCGGTGGGCTCGACCTCCAGCCGCCAGGCCACCAGCGCCAGCAGCGGCAGCAGGCCCAGGCCCGCGGCCACCAGCTCGCGCGCCTGCCGTCCCACGGCCCGCTGGCGAAGGCTCAGCCGCGCCGGCATGGCCCAGCGTCGCCGCAGCCAGCCCAGCAGCGCCTCCAGCAGCAGCATCACCGCCAGCAGCAACCACAGGCCGCTCCACAGCTCCCGGAAGGCCAGCGACTGCAGGGTGAGGCGGAGCTCGGTGCCGAGGCCTCCCAGGCCGAACACCCCCAGCAGGGTGGCGCTGCGCAGGGCGCACTCGAGGCGGTAGCCGCTGTAGCTGATCACCTGGGGCAGCAGCGGCGGCCCCAGCGCCGTGAGCAGGGCCGCCGGGGCTGGAGCTCCGCCCGAACGCAGGGCCTCGAGGGTGGCGGTGGGCAGGGTATCGAGCAGGTCGCTGACCACCCTGGCCACCAGGGCCCCGAAGGGAATCGCGATTGCCACCACCGCCACCGCCGGTTGCAGCCCCACCAGCTGCAGCAGCAGCAGGCCCCAGAGCAGCTCGTGAATCGAGCGGGGCACCGCCAGCAGGCGGCGGATCCAGCCGGCCGGGGTGGCACTGCCCGTGCAGGTGCGCCACACCACCCGGGAGCTGGCGATGCCGAGCAGCAGGCCCAGGGCCAGGCTGCCGGCCCAGCCCAGCAGGGCAATGCCCGCCGTGATGCCGAGCCCCCCCAGCACCGACCCCAGCACCAGCGGATCCAGGGAGGGCTGCAGCGCTGCTGCCGCAAACTGACCCACCAGCTCCCAGCCGCCGCCATGGCTGATCCCGGGCAGTAGGGCCAGCACCGGCAGCAGCACCAGGGCGGGCAGCAGCACCCACAGGGGCGCAGCGGGCCTCATGGTTCGGCGCCGGCGTAGAGCGCCTCGAGTTGGCCGGGTTCCAGGCGGTTGCAGGGTTGGTCGAAGACGAGGCGCCCGTCCCGCAGCCCCACCGCCCGATCGAAACCAGCCAGCAGGTCGGGGCGGTGCAGGCTGAGCAGCAGGCCCCGCGGCGGGCTGGCCAGCTCCAGCAGCAGGGTGAGCAGATCGGCGGCCAGGCGGGGATCCAGGCTGGCCAGGGGTTCATCGGCCAGCAGCAGCAGCGGCTCCTGGCGCAGCAGCCTCGCCAGGGCCACCCGCTGCCGCTGGCCGCCTGAGAGCGCCGACACCGGTTGGTTGAGCAGGGCCGGATCCAGATCCAGCCGCTGCAGCACTGCTGCGCAGGCCGGGCTGTCGAGGGGTAGCAGCAGGTTGAGCAGGGCTCGCGGCCATCCCCATGCCGCGAGGCGGGCGGCGTTGAGGTTCTGCTGCACCGTCAGCTCCTCGATCAGGCGCAGGTCCTGCCAGAGGGTGCCGATGCGGGCCTGCTGGCGGCGGCGGGCGCGGCGGCGGCGGGCCCGGGGTTCCCCCTGCCACAGCACCTGGCCATGATCCGGGGAAAGCAGGCCGTTGGCCACGGCAATCAAGGTGCTTTTGCCAGCGCCGCTGGGGCCGAGCAGGGCCACGCGCTCACCCGGCTCCAGGCGCAGCGAAACCCCATCGAGGCGTGGCTGGCTGCGCCCGCCCACGGTGATCGACTCCAGGGTCAGCAGGGACGGCAAGGTGAGGTCAGGCCAGGGTGAGGCGATAGACGATCAGCGCCAGGATCAGGGCCACCAGGCTCATTTCGATCAGGTCGGGGCCGCGGGGGTTCATGGCCGGATTAGAAGCGCCGCCGCTCCAGGCTGGCTGCCGAGGGCAGCACCAGGGCTACCGCGAGCAGGGGAATCTCCAGCAGCAGCTGGCCATTGCCGAAGGCGATGAAGGCCAGATCGAGGAAGGCGATGCTGCGCAGAAACAACGACCACGCTTCATCGCCTTCGTTGCTGGCACGGTTCCAGAGCACCAGGCCAGCCAGCAGCAGCACCAGATCAATCAACCAGACCACGCGGTCTCCCGGGCTGAAGCCCATTGATTCTGGCCTGCGGCTCGTCGCGGCGGGATGCCCCGTCAGCGGATCTTGCCGATCTGGCGCCCCACCTGCTCGATCTTTTTGTATTCACCCGCTTTCACCGTGGTGAATTGCTGGGCGCCGAACAGCTCCAGGATCTGCTTCTGCTCCGGATCACTGGGCCGCCAGCCAACGATCGCGGCGCGCAGCTTGGCGGTGAAGCCCTTGCCGAAGCGCTGGTCGAGGTTGGGCTGGCCCAGCCAGAGGTAGTCGGGATAGCTGGGGGTGCGCCAGATCTGCACCACCTTGCTGCGGTTGGCCTTGCCGCTGCGCAGGCTGCTCTTCCACACCTGTTCGTTGACGGCGCCGGCGTCGTAGGCGCCGCTCTGCACCAGGGCGATGGTGGCGTCGTGGCTGCCGCTGAAGCCCGGCGCGCCGCCGGCGAAGTCGCCCAGCTTCACCCCCGCCTGGCTCAGGAAGTACTGGGGCATCAGCCGGCCGGACGTGGAGCTCTCCGAGCCGAAGGTGAAGCGCTTGCCCTTGAGCGCCGTCAGCCCCTTCTGGTTCTGGATCGGTTTGATTCCGCTGCGGGTGTTGGCGATGAACACGCTGTAGAACTGGGCGTCGATGTCCCGTTGGGCAATCATCTGCGCCCCGGGCTTCTGCAGGCTGGCCTGCACGCCGGTGAGGCCGCCAAACCACACCAGATCGAGATTGCCGGTGCGGAAGGCACCCACGGCAGCGGTGTAATCAGTAACGGGCACATAGCTCACCCGCACCCCGAGTTGCTTGCTGAGCTCGTTGGCCACCAGGCCGTAGAGGCGGTTCAGTTTTTCGGGGTTCTGGTCGGGGATGGCGCCGATCCGGAGCACCGGTTGGGTGGTGCTGGCTTTGGCCGGGCTCTGCTGGGCTTCAGCCGCCGGCAGCAGGGATGGGGCAAGAGGTGTGAGGACCGCCGGCAGCAGGGCAAAAGCAAGCCCCGCCAGCGCGGCGGTCCAACGTTCTCGAACAGTCATGGCAGTGGATGGAAACGGGTGAGTGAGGCGGTCAGAGGCTGGCCAGGAAGCGCTGCAGGCGCGCCAGGCCGTCCTGGATCGTGGCAGGTCCGGCGGCGCAGGACAGGCGGATGCAGCGGTCGTCGCCGAAGGCCACGCCGGGCACCACCGCCAGACCCACCTCATCGAGCAGGCGGTTGCACAGGGTCATGGAATCGAGGCCGTAGGCGCTCACATCGGGGAAGGCGTAGAAGGCCCCTTCCGGTGGCAGCAGTTGCAGCCGTTCGATCGCCATCAGGCCTGCCGTGAGCAGGCTGCGGCGCTCATCGAACTGGGCGGCCATCGCCCGCACACAGTCGCGGGAGGCGCTGATGGCCGCCAGGGCGCCGAACTGGGCGAAGCTGCACACGTTGCTGGTGCTCTGGCTCTGCAGGGCGCTGGCGGCGGTCACCACCGACCGGGGACCCGCCAGCCAGCCGATGCGCCAGCCGGTCATGGCCCAGCCCTTGGCGAAGCCGTTCACTGTGAAGATGCGATCGGCCAGATCGGGTGCCACGGCAGCAAAGCTGTGGTGGGTGTGTCCAGGAGCCAGCAGAAATTCGTAGATCTCGTCGCACACCACCGCCACCTGGGGATGGCGACGCAGCACCGCGGCGATCGCCTCCAGCTCCGGCCGGCTCAGCACCATGCCGGTGGGGTTGCCGGGGCTGTTGAGCACCAGCAGCTTGCTTGCTGGGCTGATGGCCGCTTCCAGAGCGGCGGGATCGAGCCGAAATCCCTGGGCCGCTGAGCTGGGGATCAGGGTCACCGAGGCCCCGGCCAGCCGAGCAATTTCGGGGTAGCTGAGCCAGTAGGGCGCCGGCAGCAGCAGCTCGTCGCCTGGCTCCAGCAGCACCTGGAACAGGTTGTAGAGGGCCTGCTTGCCGCCGTTGGTGACCAGCACCTGGTCGGTGGTGGTCACCACGCCGTTTTCCTGGCTGAGCTTGGCGGCGATCGCTTCCCGCAGGGCGGGTTCGCCGGCGGCGGGGCCGTAGCGGGTGTGGCCCGCCTCCAGGGCCGCTGTAGCGGCCTCGCGGATGAAGGCCGGCGTGTCGAAGTCCGGTTCGCCGGCGCTGAGGCTGCAGATGTCGTTGCCCTCAGCCTTGAGGGCTTTGGCGCGCGCGGCAATCGCCAGGGTGAGAGAGGGCTGCAGAGCCCTCGCCCGGGCCGAGAGACTCGGGCTGGTGGTGGGTGCGGCGAACATCCCTGTGTCCGGCATCGGGACGCGCGGCTTCAGCACTGGATTCCATCCTGCCGCACGGGTTCTCCACCTACGGTTCGAGCTGGCACGAAATTGGACAGTTCGTTGCTGAGCGTCACCACTGTTGCTTGATGGCTCCACCACTCCCAGCGCATGAGGCCTTGCAGCAGTTGGCTCTCTCCTGCGCCGCCTGCCGCCGCTGCGGCCTGGCGGAGGGCCGCCAGCAGGTGGTGGTGAGCCGGGGCAATCCAGCCGCCCGGCTGATGCTGATCGGCGAGGGGCCCGGCGCCCAGGAGGATCTGGCGGGGCTGCCGTTTGTGGGGCGCTCTGGTCAGCTGCTGGATCAGCTCCTGGCTGCCGCTGGTCTGGACAGCCAGAGCGAGGCCTACGTGTGCAATGTGGTGAAGTGCCGCCCGCCGGACAACCGCAAGCCCACGGCCGTCGAGATGGCCGCCTGCCGCCCTTGGCTGGAGCAGCAGATCGCCCTGGTGGATCCCCTGGTGATTGGACTGGTGGGCGCCACGGCCCTGGAGGCCGTGCTGGGCATCCGCGGCGGCATCACCCGGCTGCGGGGCCAGTGGCGCGCCGGCGATCAGGACAACCTCAACCTTGGCGGTCTGCAGGGGCGCTGGTTGATGCCCCTGCTGCATCCCTCCTATCTACTGCGCAATCCCTCCCAGGCGGAGGGATCTCCCCGTTGGCATACCGTCCGCGATCTGGCTGAGCTGCGCCGCCGTTTGCTCGACCCGTCACTTGGCTGATCTGTCACTGGGCTGACCCGTCAGCGGTGGTGATGTTGTGACAGGCTTTGCGCAGCCTCCGGCCTCCAGCGCTCTCCCGTCATGACCGGCACCCTGGCCCGCCCCGACGCCTCCTCTCCCGACCGGGCCACCGACCAGGCCACCTCCCCCACCAACGACTGGGCCAGCGACCCCCGTTTCGACACCCAGATCCATCGCCGCAAGACCCGCAGCGTGCGGGTGGGCAACATCTGGGTCGGCAGTGACCACCCGGTGGTGGTGCAGTCGATGATCAATGAGGACACCCTCGACAT
>VGQC01000033.1 GCA_016882385.1 Cyanobacteria bacterium M_DeepCast_100m_m1_067
CAGGTAGGCGGTGGGGAACAGGAGCAGACCCGACCAACCCACAAATACGAAGCGGTCGCGTTTGAGCCAGTCATCGAGGACGTCGAACCATCCCCGCTGCGGCACGCGCCCTACAGCGATCGTCATGGTGATGAAACGGTGCGGAAAACCCGCGGAGGCTTTGGGATTACCGGGCGATGGTAACAACGCTGAAGCGGATCGCGAGGCCGTTTGATACGGGCTGACATGGGCCGCACCGGCAGGGATTTCGGGATCCGTGCCGGCGTTGCATCCAGGCGCCGCGACCGGTCAGGATGGCAGCCATCGTTTGTGCGTTTCCATGGTCTCCCCCCCCACGATGCCGTTGCTCGAGCTGCCGGTGCTGGGGTCGCGGCGGCTCTCCAATGTGTTGGTGGCCGTGGTGGTGACCACCGGCGGCCTCGGCTTCCTGCTCACCAGTGCGTCGAGCTACCTGGGCACCGACTTGCTGCCGATCGGCCACCCGGCTGAGCTGGCCTGGTTGCCCCAGGGGCTGGTGATGGGGCTGTATGGCTTGGCGGCCATGGCCCTATGCGCCTATCTCTGGGCCGTGATCGGCATTGATGTGGGAGCCGGCAGCAACCGCTTTGACCGGCAGGCCGGCACGGCCACGATCAGCCGCCGCGGCTTCCGCCAGATGATCACGGTCGACATCCCCCTGCGTGACATCCAGGCGGTGAAGGTGGAGGTGCGCGATGGCCTCAATCCCCGCCGCCGCCTGGCGCTGAAGGTGCAGGGACGGCGCGACATGCCCCTCACCCGGGTCGGCGAGCCGATGCCCCTGGCCGACCTGGAACTCTCCGGCGCCCAGTTGGCGCGCTTTCTGGGTGTTCCCCTGGAGGGCGTTTGATGGCACGGATCTGGTTGAGCCGCCTGGTGCTGGGCGGGATGTTGTTGCTGGCGCCGCTCACCCTGGGGGCTTGCGCCGCCGACAGCAGCAGCCGTCAGCTGGGTTGCAGTGCTGCGACTACCCCCTGCCTGAGTGGTTCGGCCACCGTGGCCCTGCAAACCAGCAAGGGTGAGGTGCAGCTTCAGCTCGACGGCGCCGCTGCGCCACTGACCGCCGGGAATTTTGTCGATCTCGTCAAACGGGGCGTCTACAACGGCACGGTTTTCCACCGGGTGGTGCGCGAGCCGGTGCCGTTTGTGGTGCAGGGAGGTGATCCTGCCAGCGCCGATCCGAAGATGCCAGCCAGCCAGTACGGCCTTGGCAGCTATGTGGATCCCGCCAGCGGTGAAGCCCGGCTGATTCCCCTGGAGATCAAGCGCAGCGATGAGCCCGAGCCCCGTTACGGCGAACCGGTCACGGCGCCTGGGGTCACCCGCCAACTGGCCCTGGCCCACCAGCGCGGGGCAGTGGCCATGGCCCGCTCCGCCGATCCCAATTCCGCCAGTGCCCAGTTCTATGTGGCTCTGCAGGCCCTGCCCGAGCTCGATGGCCGCTATGCGGTGTTTGGCCGTGTGAGCAAGGGGATGGAGGTGATCGATCAGATCCGCCAGGGGGACAAGATCATCAAGGCCACGGTGGTGGCCGGCGGGACTCTGGTGCAGGGCAAGCCCTGAGAGGTGGTGCAGGCAAGCCCTAGGCCGGCACCCGTTTGTTGGAGGCCGTCACCTTCAGGAAGGCGGTGTTGACTCCGGAGGCCCGCTCCAGTGCCACCTTGCCGGTGCGGGCGATCTCGAGGATCCCGTAGCTCTCCATCACCTGTTCGAGGGCCACGAGCTTGCCGGGATCGCCCACCACCTCCAGGGTCAGGGCGTCATCGGCCACGTCCACCACATTGGCCCGGAACACCTGCACCAGATCAAGGATGGCGCTGCGGGTTTCAGCCGGGGCCGACACCTTCAGCAGCATCAGTTCGCGCTCCACGGCGGGAATGCGCGAGAGGTCGATCACCCCGAGCACGTTGACCAGCTTGTCGAGCTGCTTGGTCATCTGCTCGAGGGTGTGGTCGTCGCCCTCCACCACCATGGTGAGCCGGGAGATGCCGGCCTGCTCGGCCGGTCCCACCGCCAGGCTCTCGATGTTGAAGCCCCGGCGGGCGAACAGGCCGGAAATGCGGCTCAGGGCCCCGGATTGATCTTCCACCAACACCGAGAGGGTGTGTTTCATCGCCTAAGGAACCCGCTGCGGTGGCTGTGCCCCAAATTACCGCCCGGGGCTGGGAGTGGGGCCGCTCGCCGGCAGTTGCTCCAGCCAGGTGAGCAGGGTGGCGTTGAAGGCTTCCGCCTGTTCGTCGTGGGGGCAGTGGCCACTGCCATCCAGCAACACCAAGGGCAGATCGGGACGCAGCCGCTGCACCTGCTGGGCCACCTGCACCGGCACCAGTCGGTCGCGCTGGCCCCAGATCAGCAGCAGTGGCTGCTGGAGCCGTCGCAGCAGAGCTGGCGCGGTGGCGGCATGGGGGCGCAGGGCCATGGCGATGCTCATGGCCCGGAGGGCGCGAACGGCGCCGGGGCGCCGGGCCGGCCTGGCGATCACCCGGTGCAGGTCGCGGTCGCCGATCACGGGTGTGTTGTAGGCCGACTGGATGCCCAGATCCAGCAGGGGCGAGTGGGCGAGCAGCGGCACCAGCAGTTCCAGCGGCAGCAACCGGCAGAGCACGGTCACCAGCCAGCGCTGCAGTCGCCGCCACCACGGTGGCCGGCGCGGTGGGCTGCCCCGGCTTGTGAGCATCAAGGTGGGGTCCGGCAGGGGGGCCGCCACCACGGCCCGCACCCAGCGGGGAAACAACACGGCGCAGCTGAGGGTCACCAGGCCCCCAAGGGAGTGGCCCACCAGCACCGCCGGCCCCTGCACCACCTGCTCCAGGAAGGCCTGCAGCTGCCTGGCCCAGAGGCGGTTGTCGAGGCGCAGGGCCGGCTGGCTGGAGGCCCCGAAGCCGATCAGATCCAGCCCGTACACCCGCCAACCGGCGGCGGCGAGCACCGCCGCGTTGCGACGCCAGTGGCCGCTGCCGGCGGCAAAGCCATGCACCAGCACCAGGGCCGGCGCCGCTGCATCCCCCAATGCCCGCCAGTGGCAGCGCTGCCCGCGCCAGAGCCATTCAGCATGGAGGCCCCAATCGGTGTCGCTGCCGGTGGCGCCATCGGCAGGGGCTGGGGGTGCAGGCTGGTTTGTCACCGCCACCTCGGGATCTCCTGACAGCACACAGCGACGCTCACTATTGCGAAGGGCGGGCCCGGCTGGAGCCCGGCAGCGGCTTTTTCCGGCCGGAGTCGCGCCCCTCCCGCGATCTGGGGGTGCTGCTGGCGGCATCCCTGGCGGCCCACGGCCCGCTGCGGGTGCTCGATGCCATGGCCGGCTGTGGCATTCGCGCCTTGCGCTACGGCCTGGAGGCCGGTGCCGAGGCGGTGTGGGCCAACGACGCCGATCCCGATCGGCTGCCCCTGCTGCAGCGCAATCTCGCTGGCCTGTCGGGGTTGCGCTGCAGCGCCCGCACGGCCCAGCACCTGCTGGCGGAGTGCCTGCAACGCCAGGAGCGCTTCGAGCTGGTGGATCTCGATGGCTTCGGCTGCCCCACGGCCCTGCTGCCGCTGGCCCTGGAGGCGGTGGCCTTTGACGGGGTGCTCTATCTGGCCAGCACCGACGGCCGCTCCCCCACCGGCCACGACCGGCCGGCTGCGATTCGCTTGCTGGGGGCGGCGGCCCGGGCCCATCCCGCCAGCTGGGAGCTGGCCCTGCGGTTGCAGCTCGGCACGGTGGCGCGGGCGGCCTGGGCGATGGGGCGCGGGGTTGAACCCCTATTCAGCTTCAGTGAGGGACGCACGTTTCGCACCGCAGTGCGGCTGCGGCGCCGGGCTGGACGGGGCGAGGAGCAGCAGCTTGGCCTGCTGGCCCACTGCCACGGGTGCGGCGCCCAGGAGGTGCAGCCGTTGTTGCGGCTGCGCCAGTGGCAGCCCTGCCTGTGCCTCGCAAGCCAGGCCCAGCCCAGGGTTGCCCAGCCCCTCGCGATCAGTGGGCCCCTCTGGATCGGCCCGCTGCAGGATCCGGCGCTGTTGGCTGCGATGGCCAGCCTCAGCGAAACCCTGCCCGGCAGCCTCGGTGCTGCGGGTGCCCGCTTGCTGGGCCAGCTGGCGGGCGATCCCGGTGTGCCGCCCGTCTGCTGGCCGACGGCTGAGATCGCCCGCAGGCTCAGTTGCGGCCCGCCGCCCTTGGCGGCCCTGGTGGCTGCTTTGCAGGCCGAGGGCTGGGTGGCGCTGGCCAGCGGCGTGATGCCAGCTCAGCTGCGCAGCGATGCGCCTTGGACCGTGATCCTGCAGATCGCCCAGCGGTTGGCCACCTCGGCCGCTGGCGCTGCTAAATAGGAGTGCCTTTCGCCCACCGGCCCATGGCCTCTGAAATCTTCGGCACCGCAGCCCTGTTCTGGGTGCTGATTCCCGTGGGGCTGGCCGGTGGTGCCCTGTTGCTGAAATTGGCCGACAAAGACTGACCACCGCCCACCGAAGCGGCCTCTGCTCCCGGCTCGACCCAGCCGACTCCTAGGCTCAGGCCCGCTTGAGCGATGGCGATGCAGGTTCTGGTAGTTGGCGGAACGGGCACTCTGGGGCGTCAGGTCGCCCGCCGAGCCCTCGACGCCGGCCACCAAGTGCGCTGCATGGTGCGCTCGCCCCGCAAGGCGTCCTTCCTGCAGGAATGGGGCTGTGAGCTCACCCGCGGCGACCTGCTGGAGCCCGACAGCCTGGCCTATGCCCTCGAAGGGCAGGACGCGGTGATCGATGCGGCCACCGCCCGGGCGACCGACTCGGGTAGCGCCTACGACATCGACTGGAGCGGCAAGCAGAACCTGTTCTCGGCCTGCCAAGCCGCCGGTGTGAAGCGGGTTGTGTTCGTCTCGCTGCTGGATGCGCATCAGCACCGTGATGTGCCCCTGATGGACATCAAGGCCTGCACCGAAGACTGGTTGATGGCTTCGGATTTCGACTACACGATCCTGCGGGGCGTGGCCTTCATGCAGGGCGTGATCAGCCAGTTCGCCATTCCCGTGCTGGAAAGCCAGACGGTGTGGGTGAGTGGTTCGCCCACACCCATCGCCTACATGAACACCCAGGACATGGCCCGCTTTGCCGTGGCCGCCCTGGAGCATCCCCAGACCGTGCGTCAGGCCTTTCCGGTGGTCGGTCCGCGCGCCTGGACCACCAGTGAAATCACCCAGTTGTGTGAGCGTTTCACCGGCAAGGAGGCCCGAACCTTCCGGGTGCCGCCGGCCCTGCTCGGCCTGATGCGGTCGGTGACCGGCTTCTTCGAAGCCAGTTTGAATGTGGCCGAGCGGCTGGCCTTTGAGGCGGTGACCGGTGGTGGTACGGCCCTCGACGCACCGATGGAGGCCAGCTATGAGGCCTTTGGTCTCGACCCGGCCGAAACCACAGGCCTGGAGGCCTATCTCAAGGAGTATTACGACACGATTCTGCGGCGCCTGCGGGAGATGGAATCGGATCTCGACAAGGAAGCCAAGAAGAAGCTGCCCTTCTGAGGTCGGCATGGCGCCAGTGCGCCTGTACTATAGGTACGTCGCTCGGATGCGTGCATGTCGGTTGCCCAGATCAAAAACCTGCAGCGCCGTCTGGCGAACCTCGAGGCCGAGGCGATTGAGGAGCTCAACCGGGCCTGCGGCCACGAGCTTTGGCAGACCCTGGGTTTCGATGCCTTCGACACCCTTGAGGATGGCGACCGTCGAGCTCGGGCGAACTACTACTACGGCCAGCTGCAGACCGTGCGGGAGCTCAAGGATGTGGTCGGCTAAGCCGCCCTATCCGCCGCCCCCCGCCCAGCCCGATTTCCCGCCGCCCGCCCGACCGCCCCGTCCGGGTGAGTTCCAGCCCACGCCTGCTCGGCGTCGCAGCGCGTGCTCCAGGCGGTCTGCTTCCGTTGGCGTCACCTCTCGCCATTGACCCGGGGCCAGGCCCGTGAGGTCGAGCGGGGCGTCCCCATCCATCAGGTCGATGGCCACCCGCAGCAGCCGCAGGGTGGGCAGGCCCACGGCGGCGGTCATGCGCCGCACCTGGCGATTGCGACCCTCCCGCAGCTCCAGCTCGATCCAGCTGGTGGGAATGGCGGCGCGCTGGCGGATCGGAGTGGTGCGCTGGGGCAGGCCTGGATCGGCGATCACCTGGGCGCGTGCCGGCAGGGTGCGTTGGCCCTGGATCGGCACGCCGCTGCGCAACAGCGCGAGCGCCTGGGGCTGGTTGGCTGCCTGCCCTTCCACCTGGGCCCAGTAGCGGCGCCAATGGCCGAAGCTGGGATCGGTGAGGCGCTGTTGCAGCCGGCCGTTGCTGGTGAGCAGCAGCAGCCCCTCGCTGTCGGCATCCAGTCGGCCGGCGGCGTACACCCCAGGCACGTCGATGAAGGGCGCCAGGCACTCCCAGCGGCTGCCCGGTTCGGCCGTGAACTGGCTCAGCACCCCGTAGGGCTTATGGAAGAGAAGGGTGGTCAGGGGAGGCTGATGAGGAGCCTGGACTCAGCTGGCCTGGCGTGCTTTCCAGAGGTTCACCACGCCGATGGAGATCAGCAGCAGCCCCAAATCCATTGACAGAGGCGGCAGAAGCATGGCGAAGCCGAAACGGCACAGGTGCCAGAGACCCTATCGCCTGTCGGGCGGCAATTAAGCTGTTGGCAGCGATTGATTCCCCAGACAGCCCTCCCGCATGATTGAGACCTCCGGTGTGATTGAAAAGGAACAGGGCAACGGGTTTTACCTGGTGACCCTGGAACAGCCGGCTGGTCACCAATGCCTCTGCCGGGCGGCTGGCAAGCTCACCAAGTTCCGCATCAAGCTGCTGGCTGGCGACAAGGTGCTGGTGGAGATCAGCCCCTACGACCTCACCCGCGGGCGCATCACCTACCGGGAGCGCAATGCCGCTGCGGGCCCCCGTCCCGGCGGCAACCGTCCCGGCGGGCCTCGTCGGCGTTGAGCGCACCTAGCGGTGCGACGGCGTTGAGGGCCAGCCTCAGGCTGGGACCCCGATCAACGCTTCGATGGAGGCCTTGAACTCTCTGCGTTGCTTCACGCCCCGGAAGGTCTGCTTCAGCTCCTTGTTGTGGAACAGTTGCACCGTGGGCGTCCCGGTGACCCCGGCCTGCTCAGCGATCTCCTGATCGGCTTCGATGTCGATCTCCACGCCCTGGGCGGCACCGCCGAGCTCATCGAGCACGCGCTTGAGTTGGGGCTTGAGCACGTGGCAGGGGCCGCAGCTCGGCGAGGTGTACACCACCAGCAGGGGCTTGTTGCTGTCGTGATACAGCTTGCGTAGCGCAAATCCACCCTTCTGCCAGAGAGCGTTGGGGTCGTAGTTGCTCGCATCGCTTTCTGCGGTGCGCGTGGGTTCGCCCACCTCGGCGGGATCCACCGGCTCGTGGCTGACGGTGACCGCCAGGTTGTGGTGGGTGAGCCAGCGCTCGGCGGCGAGGGCTGCCTGGCAGCCGCTGCCCGCCGCGGTGATGCCCTGGCGCCACTCGGCATCGGCCACGTCGCCGGCGGCATAGACGCCTTCGCGGCTGGTTTCGGGCCGGCCGGGCTGGGTCACCAGGTAGCCATGGCCATCCACCTCGAGTTGGCCCTTCACCAGGCGGGTGTTGGGGGTGTGGCCGATCGCGTAGAAGAGGCCCTTGATGGCCAGCTCCTCGGTGGCACCGCTCTGGGCATCCCGCAGGGTGATCGCCTCCAGCCAGTCACCGCCGCTGGCGTCGGCCACCTGACGGTTCCAGTGCACGGTGATGGCGGGGTTGGCCAGCACGCGGTCGGCCATGGCACCGCTGGCCCGCAGCTTGTCGCCGCGAACGATCAAGTGCACATGGCTGCCGTATTTGGTGAGGTACACCGCCTCCTCACAGGCCGAGTCGCCACCGCCGACTACGGCTAGTTCGGCCTGGCGAAACTGGGGAGTGGCGCCATCGCAGATGGCGCAAGCGCTGATCCCCCGGCTCCAGAACTGCTCCTCACTGGGGAGACCCAGCCGGTTGGCACTGGCGCCCGTGGCCAGAATCACAGCCTGGGCTTCGATGGTTTGGCCTTCGGCGGTGATTCGGTAGGGCCGCTGGGACAGGTCGATGGCCGTGGCGTCGGCCTCAACCAGCCGGGTGCCCCAGCGCACGGCCTGGGCCTTCATCTGGTCCATCAGCTCGGGGCCGAGGATGCCGTCGGGGAAGCCGGGGAAGTTTTCAACGTGGGTGGTGGTCATCAGCTGACCGCCGGGAATGCCGCCGTCCTGGAAGCCGGTGATCAGCAGGGGGCTGAGGTTGGCCCGCGCCGCGTAGATCGCAGCTGTGTAGCCGGCAGGGCCAGAGCCCACGATCACCAGATTTTCGACAGCCAGCCCCGAAGCGGTCATGACGTAAGCGGATCGACTATGAGTTGAGCCTAGGGGATCGGCTGCTCTGGCGGGGTGGCCCGGGGTGTCGCGGCACTGAGGCGTGATGGGGCGCAGCAGCGAGGCGTGCGACTGCGATTTTCAGGAGTTCTTTAGATTTAGTTCAGATTTCCAGAAGTCCGTCGCTTTCTGGGCGAATGCCTTGGCCCAGGTCTTTGGGCACCATCAGCACGCTGGCGGCCAGGAGCTCGGGATGCTCCTCCAGGCAGAGCAGCCACTCGCGGAATTCTTCAGTGACGGCAAAGCTTTCTTCGTAGTGCTCGAGGCAGTCGAGGGTGGCGCGACGGGCCAAAGCCCAGCTAACGGCAACGGTGAGACGGCGATTCACTGCGGCGTTCATGCTCCGCTCTCCCCTTGGTTGGCACCACGCTGCCGGGGCGTGTGCCCGGATGCGGTATTGGTTGACACAACGTCGCATATTTGCTGCAGATTCTTGTATCTCCGCGGCACGGATAGCGCCATCTATTGCAGAAAACCCGGCAGCTGTGGTCCGCCCATGCGGATCACCTCGCCCAGGCGTTCATCCACCGCTTCCAGGGGGAGCTGGTTGCCCCGGGCAAGACCGGCGGCATCGCTGAGCGGGGCCACCGGCTTGGAGCGGATCAGATAGGGCTCGCTGAGCGACCAGCTGCGGGCGTAGCGGATCAGCAGGGGGTCGGCCGGGGCAAACACGAAGGAGGCCTCCCGCGGCACTGCTTCGATGGCGGCCCGCTGGCCATCCATGCGCACGGCCCGGGTGATCGCCTGCACAAAGCGGCTGCGGGTGACCACGGTGGTCAGGTAGGCCACCACCCGCAACCGGGGGGCATCGAAGCCCTCGGCGCACATGTCGATGCTCACCAGCCAGTCGGCTTCCCCGGCCTGGAAGGCGGCCAGGTGCGCGGCGGCGTCTGGATCCTGGGAGTGAACCAGGTGCACCCGATCCCCCTCCTCCTCCAGCAATCCCGTGATGCGGCGGGCATGGGCGATATCGCGGGCGATCACCAGCCCTCCCGCCTCGGCATGGCTGGTGCGCACCCGCTCCAGGCGCTTGCGGGCATTGAGCAGCAGCCGCAGGGCGATGCTGCTGCTGTCACCCAGTTGGATGGCCCGGCGCAGATTGCGGGCCCGCCAGCTCTCGCGGGCTTCGGCCGAGAGGGGCGAGGTTTCGGTGTCGGCGCTGGCCTGGGGCCGGCCGTGCTCCACCCAGCCGTCCTGGAACCGAAATTCCAGGGGACGCACGTCCCCGGCCAGGATCAATTGACGCGGTTCGACGCTCAGGTCGGGGGCGATCCGCTCGATCACGTCATCACCCTCCCGCACCCGCACCCGGCGGGCGGCGCAGAAGGCCAGGTTGTCGGCCCGGAAGGGGGTGCCGGTGAGCCCCAGTCGCAGCTGGGCTCCGGCGGTGAGCTGGCTGAAGGCGAATCCCCAGGCGGCGGCTTCCGGTTCGTCCGGATCGAGGCCCAGGTGGTGCACCTCATCGGCAATGGCCAGCCAGCGGCCGAGCCCGGCCTCGGGCAGGCGGGCTTCGAGATGGCTGCGGTGCCGTCCGGCGCTCTGGTAACTCAACAGCAGCCCATCCCAGCTGCTGGGGTTCCCCAGGACGGCCAGTCCCTGCTCGGGGTCCCACTCCCGCAAGCGCAGGTTCAAGCGTCCTGCGGTCTCCAGCCACTGGCGGGCAATCGAGCTGCGGTGGCAGAACACCAGAAAGCGATCGAGCCGTTGTTCCCGCTGCAGGGTGTGGAAGCTGAGCAGGGCACCGAGGGTCTTGCCGGCTCCTGGGCCGGCATGAATCAGCACGTCGTGGCCACCCGGCTGGCGATTGATCAGTCGGGCCCGCAGCAGCTGGATCAGGCGGCTCTGCCACTGCCTGGGCCGAATCCCAGGAGTTGCCGGCGCCTTGAGGCCCAGATCAAACGAGGGGAAGGCCATCGCGCCATTGTGGCGATGGTGGCGGGGCCGTCAGCAGGCTTGCGGCAAATGAGTGATCTGGCCTATGGGTTTGGGCCCAGCCGTGCCTACGTTCGGGCCATTCCCAAGGTCTGCGCTGCGTTCGTCATGGCCCATCCCTGCTCCGATCCCAATGGCTGGGCTTGGCCCCTCGCCCAGCAGCGACGCCATCTCAACCAGTGCTGGGCACTGGAATGTGACATCGATCCGATGATCCTGCGGGCTCGCCAACTGCGTCACCAGGGCGCTCTGCCTCAGGCCAGCTGCGTGGAACAGGAGCTCTTGCCCTTGTTTTGAGCCCCTGCTGGCTTCGGCGGCCAGGCGCTGGATGGGCAACTGCGCACATTTTCCTTCAGTGTGTTGCCCACAGCACGGGCATTCCCCCCTAATGGAAAGAGAGGGCCTCTGGGGATCCACTTGGCTGATGTTTTGATCCTGCGGGAGCGCAGTGCTGGGGAGTGCCGAGTGGCGGCTACTCCAGAAACGGTGCGGCGCCTTCGGGCCCGCGGTCTTGAGGTTCAGTTGGAACAGGGGGCGGGCTTGGCCGCAGGGTTTGCTGACCCCGACTACGCCGATGCCGGCGCCCGGCTGGTGCCGTCGGGGGCAAGCCTTGGGGCGGGCGTCGATGCGGTGCTGTGCGTCAACCCGCCAGCTGCAGAGGTGCTCGATCAGCTCAAGCCCGGCGCCCTGGTTGCTGGGCTGCTGGCTCCCTACGGAGCGGCGGCGATGGTGGAGCAGTTCCAGGCCCGCCGCGTCTCGGCCCTGGCCCTTGAGCTCTTGCCCCGAATCAGCCGGGCCCAGAGCATGGATGTGCTGTCGTCGCAAGCCAACATCGCCGGCTACAAGGCGGTGCTGCTGGCGGCGGCGGCCCTGGATCGCTACGTGCCGATGCTGATGACGGCCGCCGGCACGATCCAGCCGGCCCGGGCTCTGATCCTCGGCGCTGGGGTGGCGGGTCTGCAGGCCCTGGCCACGGCCCGGCGCCTGGGCGCCGTGGTGTATGTCAGCGACGTGCGGCCGGCGGCCAAGGAGCAGGTGGAATCCTTGGGC
The DNA here is from genome assembly GCA_016882385.1 of Cyanobacteria bacterium M_DeepCast_100m_m1_067. Lineage (GTDB taxonomy): Bacteria > Cyanobacteriota > Cyanobacteriia > PCC-6307 > Cyanobiaceae > Cyanobium_A. Next base: position 11,368 of record VGQC01000033.1, read on the forward strand.
GGACGTTTTCTGACGCCGCCCGAGCAGGAGGAGCGGCCGGCCGAGTCGGGCGGCTATGCCAAGGCGGCCAGTGAGGCCTTCCTGGCCGCCCAGCGGCAGCAGCTGGCCGAGCAGCTGGCCCTGGCCGACATGGTGATCTGCACCGCCCAGGTGCCGGGACGTCCGGCACCACGGCTGATCTCCGAGGAGATGCTGGCAGGGATGCGGCCCGGCTCGGTGGTGGTGGATCTGGCGGTGGCCCAGGGCGGCAACTGCGCCGGCACAGCGTGCGGCCAGACCGTGGAGCGCGATGGGGTGACGCTGATCGGCGGCGACGGGTTGCCGAGCTCCGTCGCCAACCACGCCAGCGCCCTTTACGCGCGCAACCTGGCGGCCCTGGTGGAGCACGTGCTCGGTGAGGCTGGTTTCCAGCTCGATCCGCTGCTCGACCAGGAGGACCCGATCGTGGCGGGTTGCCTGCTCACCCACGCCGGCGCTTGCCGTTTCCCCGATCTCTTTTCTGGAGCTACCTGATGAGTGCCCTGACCCAAGCCCTGTGGGTGCTGCTGCTCGGCAGCCTGCTGGGCCTTGAATTGATCGGCAAGGTGCCGCCCACCCTGCACACGCCGCTGATGAGCGGGGCCAACGCCATCAGTGGCATCACGGTGCTCGCCTCGCTCACCCTGATCGGCCAGGCCAATGGCCAGGTGCCGTTGCTGGTGCTGGGCTCGCTGTCGTTGGGGTTTGCCCTGTTCAACGTGGTGGGGGGCTTCCTGGTGACCGACCGCATGCTCGCCATGTTTTCCCGTAAAAAGACGCGTTCTGGGGGGGCACGCTGATGGCTGGATTGGATCTGCTGCCCGCCCTGATCGACCTGGTGGCGGTGTTGCTGCTGGCTCTGGGCATCAAGGGGCTCTCCAAGGTGAGTACCGCCCGCTCCGCCAATGGCCTGGCCGCTCTGGCCATGGGCCTGGCTGTGCTGGGCCTGCTGATTCAGCAGCCCCTCAGCCCCCAGGCCTGGCTCTGGATCGCCATTGGCACCGCGGCGGGGGGCCTGCTGGGGCTGGTGACGGCCCAGCGGGTGCCGATGACGGCCATGCCCGAAACCGTGGCCCTGTTCAACGGCTGTGGCGGCATGGCTTCGCTGCTGGTGGCCCTTGGGGTGGCGGTGTACGGCCCAGACGGCACCCCGGGGCTGGTGGAGCAGATCTCGATCGTGATCTCCGTGTTTGTGGGCGCGATCACGTTCAGCGGCTCGATCGTGGCCATGGGCAAGCTGCAGGGCTGGATTGACACCCCCGGCTGGACCCAGAGCTCCCTGCGCCACGGCGTCAACATCGCCCTGGCGGTGGCTTGTTTGGTGGGGGCCTTGGCCCTGCCTGGGGCGATGGCGGGCTCCCCCCTCTGGTTGCTGGTGGTGGCCTCGACCCTGCTGGGCATCGGCGTCACCCTGCCCATCGGCGGTGCCGACATGCCCGTGGTGATCTCCCTGCTCAACTCCTATTCCGGTGTGGCCGCTGCTGCTGCCGGCTTCGTGGTGGGCAGCCAGCTGCTGATCGTGGCCGGCGCCATGGTGGGCGCAGCGGGCCTGATCCTCACCCAGGTGATGTGCACCGCCATGAACCGCTCGCTGGTGAGCGTGCTGTTCGGCGGAGCGCTCGGGGGTGCCGCGAGCGTGGGAGGTGGCGGCGACGAGGCGGGCTACACCCGCATCACCAGCTGCAGCGCCGAGGAATGCGCCCTGGCGCTTGAGGCCGCTGAGCGGGTGGTGTTTGTGCCCGGCTACGGCCTGGCCGTGGCCCAGGCCCAGCACGCCCTGCGGGAGCTGTCCAAGCTGCTGGAGGCCCATGGGGTGGAGGTGAGCTATGCGATTCACCCGGTGGCCGGCCGCATGCCCGGCCACATGAATGTGTTGCTGGCGGAGGCGGATGTGCCCTACGAGCAGCTGCTCGAGATGGACACGATCAACCCCGAATTCCCCCGCACCGATGTGGTGATCGTGCTCGGGGCCAACGATGTGGTGAACCCAGACGCCAAGAGCGATTCCACCAGTCCGCTGTACGGCATGCCCGTGCTCGAGGTGGATCAGGCCCGCCAGGTGTTTGTGGTCAAGCGCAGCCTGGGAGCGGGCTATGCCGGCATCAAGAACGCCCTGTTCGAGCTGCCGCAGACGGCCATGGTGTTTGGCGATGCCAAGGCCGTGCTCAATGGCCTGCTCAGCGAGCTGCGCAGCATGGGCGTGGGCAAGAAGGCGGCCGCCTGAAGCGGGTGATGCCGGAGCTGGTGCAGGGCCTGGGTCTGGACGCGTTCCAGCAACGCTGGCCCTGGATCGGCCCCGATCTGCAGACCCTGCGGGACACCCTGAAGCCGCCCCTGTTGCCGCCGGATCAGGGCGAACCCCTGGCCCTGGCGGTGGGGGATCAGGCCTCCCTGCTGGCCATGGTCGACCCGCCGCTGCCGGTTGCCGCGGGCCAGTGGGTGGAGCCGCGGGGCTTGGTGGTGTTGCTGCACGGGCTGGGGGGATCCAGTGAACGGGAGGGGCTCAGGCGCATGGGCCTGAGCCTGCAGGCCGCGGGTTTTGCGGTGTGGCGGTTGAATCTGCGTGGGGCGGGCCCGGGCCGGCCGTTGGCGCCGGGCACCTATGCGGCCCGCTGCGATCGCGATCTCCTGCCGGTGCTGCTTCGCGCGCGGGAGCAGGCCGGAGGGCTGCCGCTGCTGGGGGTGGGGATTTCGCTGGGGGGCACGATGCTGCTGAACGCAGCCCTGGCCGCCCCGGGGGCGTTGGATGCGCTGGTGTGCACCAGCAGTCCGCTGGATCTGGCCCGTTGCTCCCAGCAGATCGAGCAGCCCCGCAACCGCGTTTACCAGCGCTGGCTGCTGCGCCGGCTCTGCGCCCAGACCCTGGCCGATCCCTTCGGGGTGAGCGCCGCCGAGCGCTTGGCCCTGGAGGGCCCAGATCGCCCCCGCACGATCCGCGCTTTCGATGCCGCCATCACCGCCCCCCGTTGGGGCTACGGCTCGGTGGAGCACTACTACCGGGAGGCCTCGCCGCTGCCGCGGCTGCTGGGCGCCCATGGGGACGGCAGCAGCAACCCACCGGCCCTGCCGCCCACCCTGTTGCTGCATGCCCTCGACGATCCCTGGGTGCCGGTGAGCGGTGCCCAGGCCCTGGTGGCCCAGGCGCCGCCCGGGGTGGAGGTGGTGCTCACGGCCCGTGGCGGCCACAACGGCTTCCATGGCGTGGGCGATGCCCCGCTGAGCTGCTGGGGCGATCAGCTCACGGTGCGCTGGCTGAACCGGCTGCTGGTGAGTGGTGTGGGGTGAGGGGCGTGCGGAAGGGCATGCGCTTGAGGATCCAGGCCTCGATCGGGGTGCCGCCGAGCACATGCTCCCGCAGGATCCGCTCGATCCGCTCGGGGGTGACGCCGACGTAGACGATGCCCTCTGGCCAGATCAGCAGGATCGGCCCCTCGGCGCAGATGCGCAGGCAGTCGGCCTTGGTGCGCAGCACGATGCCCTCGGGGCGATCGGGTTGCTCGAGCCCCAGCTCGCGCACCAGGCGCTTGAGGGTGTCCCAGCTGGCGGCGCCGATGGCTGGATCGGGGCAGCAGAGCGCCTTGCTGGGGGTGGCGCAGAGCAGCAGGTGGTGCGAGATCACGGGCGCTGGTTCAAGCCGCCACCAGGGCTGCAGCCTCACGCACCGCCTGACGGGCCCAGGCGTCCACAGCCAGCACGTCGGACAGGGAGGGGTTGGCGGTGAGGTCGGCCTGGTGGCGATCACACACCACGTCGATCAGTTTCGGAATAGCGAGGAAGTGGATCTGCTCCTCGAGGAAGAGCGCCACGGCCTGCTCGTTGGCGGCGTTCATCACCGCCGGCATGGTGCCGCCGGCGCGGCCGGCCGCATAGGCCAGCTGCATGCAGGGGTATTTCGCCGGGTCGGGGGCGCGGAAGCTGAGCGAGCCCACTTCGGTGAGATCGAGGCGGCGCCAAGGGGTATTGAGCCGCTCGGGCCAGCTGAGGCAGTAGAGGATCGGCAGCTTCATGTCGGGCCAGCCGAGCTGGGCCAGCACCGAGGAATCGGTGAGCTCCACCATCGAGTGGATGATCGATTGCGGGTGGATCACGATCTCGATGTGGTCGTAATCCAGGCCGAACAGGTAGTGGGCCTCGATCACCTCGAGGCCCTTGTTCATTAAGGACGCGCTGTCGACGGTGATCTTGCGGCCCATGCTCCAGTTGGGGTGGCTGGTGGCATCGGCCACGGTGGCTTTGGCCAGGTCGGCGGCGGGCCAGTCGCGGAAGGCGCCGCCGCTGGCGGTGAGCTGGATGCGGCGCAGGCCCGGGGTGGGCACGCCGGTGGAGAGCCGCGCCGTTTCGGCGTAGGGGGTGCCTTGCAGGCACTGGAAGATGGCGGAGTGCTCCGAATCGGCGGGCAGCAGCCGTGAGCCTGATTTCGCCAGCTCCGGCAGCACCACAGGCCCGGCGGCGATCAGAGTTTCCTTGTTGGCCAGGGCGAGGTCTTTGCCGGCGCGGATCGCCGCCAGGGTGGGCAGCAGGCCGGCGCAGCCCACGATTCCGGTCACCACCAGATCGGCCGTGGGCCAGGCGGCGGCGGCACAGAGGCCCTCGCTGCCGCCCAGCAGTTCCGGCAGCTGGGCCGGCCGGGCGGCGGACTCCAGAGCGTTCAGCCGCTCGCGCAGCTCGGCCACGCGCCCGGGATCGGCCAGGGCCACCACTTCAGGGGCGTGGCGCTGGATCTGCTCCACCAGCAAGTCGAGGTTGTTGCCGGCGGTGAGGGCCACCACCCGGAAACGATCCGGAAATTCTTCGGCCAGCTCCAGCGTTTGCGTGCCGATCGAACCGGTGGAGCCCAGCACGCTGATGGCTTTCACGGCGGGTCCCCTTAAGGTTTCGGCGACTCAGTCTCCCATCGCCCCCTCCCGATGACCGAAGCGCGTTCGCCGACTGCCGAGCCTTCGCGGCCTTACGTGTTGCTGTGCGGGTTGGCGATGGGCGCCGCCGATGTGGTGCCCGGCGTCAGCGGTGGCTCGATGGCCTTCATCCTGGGCATCTACGCCACCTTGCTGGAGGCCATCGCCGGGTTCGATCTGCAGCTGCTGAAGTTGCTCAGCCAGGGGAGCTGGGCGGCGGCGGCGGCCCGCGTGCGGCTGGGTTTTCTGCTGCCGCTGCTGGCCGGTGTGGCGGCCTCGGTGCTGCTGCTGGTGCGGCCGATCACCTGGCTCTATGAATTTCACCCTGTTTTTTTGTTTGCCTTCTTCTTCGGCCTGATCGTGGGCTCGATTGTGTTGATCGCGCGCCATGCCCACTGGGGCGCCAGCGGACTGGTGGCGATGGCGATCGGGGCGGCGGCGGCGCTGGTGTTCGTGACGCGGGTGCCGGTGACCATGCCCCACGACCCCTTCACCGTGTTCTGGAGCGGGGCGGTGGCAATCATGGCGATGATCCTGCCGGGGATTTCCGGCTCCTTCCTGCTGCTGATCCTGGGCCAGTACCAGCACGTGATGGAGGCCGTCAAAGGCCTCGACCTGCCGGTGTTGTTGCCTTTCGCCCTGGGATGCGTGGTGGGGCTGCTCAGCTTCGTGCGGCTGCTGCGCTGGTTGCTGCAGCGCTGGCACGGCCAGACCGTGGCCCTGCTGGTGGGCGTGATGGCCGGTTCGCTCTGGAAGATCTGGCCCTTCCGCACCGTGCTGGACAGCGCCACCAATGCCAAGGGCAAGCTGGTGGTGTTGCGCGACGCCTTGGTCGCTCCCCCCGATGCTGGGGCCCTGGTGGTGGCGCTGCTGCTCGGGGCCATCGGCGTGGGCCTGGTGGTGGGCCTGGAATGGCTGCAGCAGCGTGTGGGTGTGGCCGAGATGGGTGGCTGAGCGTCAAGGGGAGGCCCCGCCTCGTGTGGCGGTTGTGTTTCGCGACCCCTGGCTGCTGGCGCTGGCCAAGCCCAGTGGCCTGCTGAGCCAGCCGGGGCTGGGACCCGAGCTCGCCGATTCGCTGATCAGCCGTGCCCAGCGGCGCTGGCCGGAAGCCCGGTTGGTGCACCGCCTCGATCGCGACACCTCGGGCCTGATCCTGCTGGCCCGCGATGCCGACACCCATCGACTGCTCAGTGCCGCCTTTGCCGATCGGCGCGTGCACAAGACCTACCTGGCCCGCCTCGCCACCCGCCCGCCCCGCTATGGCGTGGTGCCGGTGGCGGCCGGCGGCAAACCGGC
>VGQC01000034.1 GCA_016882385.1 Cyanobacteria bacterium M_DeepCast_100m_m1_067
TTCATCGACCACGGCGGCGACCACGACCGCCAGGCCAGGGAGCGCCTGGCAGAGGCCGGTTACCGCAGCCATGCCGTGCTGGATATCGAGCGGATCACCCGGGTGCTGCATGCCGCGGGCCGGCTGAGCGATGCCCAGGCCGCCACACTCCACCACTGCCAACCATGACCCCGATCCTGCTGGCCCAGGCCTCAGGCCTTGCTGCCGTACCCCTCGAAGGCCAGGTGTTGTTCATCGGGGTGGTGTTTCTGGGCACCCTGGCGATCAGCCGCTTCTCGGTGAAGGTGGGCATTCCGGCCATCCTCGGGGTGCGGAAAGCCTGCAAGTGTTCTCCCTGGCGGTGGGTGGCGTGATCCTGGCCACCACGCTCCTAGGGGCCTGAGCGACGCCATGCCCCTGGGGGCAGCCCTGCTGATCGCAGCTTGCCTGGGCTCCACCGATGCCGGGGCCACCATCAGCGTGTTGAGTTCAGTGCGCCGCCTGGTGCCGGATCGTCTCAAGCACCTGCTGGAGTTCGAATCGTCTGTCAACGATCCCACTGCCCTGCTGCTGTTCGGGCTGATTGTGGGCCTGTTCAGCACCTCCCAGGGCGGCCTGGACGTCGACCCGTCCACTCCAGCTGCCGTGATCATCCAAGGCCTGGGGAAGTTTGTGCAGCAGGTGGGCGCTGGCCTGATCCTCGGTGTTCTGTTTGGCTACGTGGCCAAATTTGTGATCGATCACCTGGCTCGCGACAAATCCCAGCTGCTGATCGTGGCGATGTCGATTGCCTTTGTTGATTACGGCACCACCCACTTCCTGGGCGGATCAGGCTTCATCGCGGTGTACATCACCGGACTGATGATGAGCAACATCCGCTATCGCCAGGCCAACATCAATCACGAAACGATTCAGGACGTGCTGCTTCCCTTCAACACCATGGCAGAGATCTGCATCTTTCTGATCTTTGGCCTGCTGGTGTCGTGGTGTGGCCTGCGGGGAGCCGTTCCTCTTGCCCTCTCCTACAGCGCCGTCGATCAGATCCGCCAGCTGCGTGGCATCAATCCTGAAACGGTTACCAGCCTGGTGCACAACGCCCAGAGCATCGTCTTCATTGTGGTGCTGGTGAACCTCCTCGCCCAGGGGCTCACCCTGCCCCGGTTGTGCCACCGGCTACGTCTGATGGAACCCTCAACCACCTGATCTCCACCGCGCCGTAAGGTGGAAAAGCGTCTTTGCAACTCCTGGACGCACCCCGTGAGATGAGCAGTAGCCAGGGACTCACCATCGGGGAACTCGAAGCCAACTATTCCCTCTACTGCAAGGCCCTGCGCCTGCTGCTCAAGGAGGGCAAAACCATTGCCGCCATCCAGCGCACGGTGTGCTGGAGCCGCCTCGAGCAACTGCACATCTGCCTACCGAGCCGCTACAAAGCTCCCGACTACCTCTGTGTGGTGCTGAAACGCGACCTGGGCTGATTCGCCTGATTCGCCAGCACGTTCGCTGCGGCGCCGATGAAATCGATCTCCGATCCCTTTCTGCGCCGACCGGTGCTCACCCTGGTGGTGAGCCTGCTGGTGCTGCTGGGTGGCTTGGTGAGCCTGCCCTCCCTGCAGGTGGAAAACCTGCCGCCGATTGCGCCCGGGCGGGTGACGGTGCGGGCCAACTATCCAGGCGCCGGGCCGGAGGTGGTGGAACAGGGCGTGACCGCCCTGCTCGAGAAGCAATTCAACGGACTGGAGCGGCTCGACAGCATCCGCTCTACCAGCTCCGCCAACGGCAGCTCCATCACCCTGGGATTTGAGGGCGGCGACCCCGAACTCAACCAGATCAACACCCAGAACGAAGCGGCCGTGGTGACCCGCCAACTGCCAGCGCAGGTGGCCCGCTTCGGGGTGCAGGTGCGACGCAGCTCTGACGACCTGCTGATGGTGCTGAGCTTCAGTGCCGATCCGGCCCGCTACAGCGACACCTTCCTGAGCGGTTGGCTCGACCAGGTGGTCAAGGAGCGGCTGCAGCGGGTGCCTGGGGTGGGGAACGTCACCCTCTCCGGCGGCAACAGCCTGGCCTTCCGCCTCTGGCTCGACCCGGCGCGACTGGAGGAGCGGGGCCTGACGATTGCCGAGGTGCGCACGGCCCTGCAGCAGCAAAACGTGCTGGCGGCCCTGGGCCAGACCGGAGAGGCGCCAGCCCCGACCGGCCAGGAGATCACCCTGCCCTTGCGGATGGAAGGGCGACTGCGCAGCACGGCGGAGTTTGAGCAGCTGGTGGTGGCCCGCAGCGCCAATGGGGGCGTCACCCTGCTGCGCGATGTGGGCCGGGTGAACCTGGGCAGCGAGACCTACGACACCATCGCCACCAACCTCCAGGGCAGGCCCACGGTGGCCGTGGTGATCTACCAGCGCGATGGCAGCAATGCGATTGCCGTGAGCGAGGCGGTGAATGCCGCCCTCGAGGAGCTGGCGCCCCAGTTTCCGCCGGGGGTGGATCAGCAGTTGATCGTGGATGAGGCCGACTTCGTGCGCGGCAGCATCCGGGGCACGATCAACAGCCTGCGCGATGCGGTGCTGCTGGTGTTTGTGGTGCTGCTGCTCGGCTTGGGCAACAGCAGGCTCGCCCTGATCACCGCCGCTGCGGTGCCCGTGGCCCTGATCGGTTCACTGAGCGTGCTGAAGCTGACGGGGCAATCGCTCAATACCCTCACCCTGTTTGGCCTGGTGCTGGCCACGGGCCTGGTGGTGGACGACGCCATCGTGGTGAGTGAGGACATCGGCCGGCGGCTGAAGAGCGGCAAGCCACCGCTGCAGGCCGCCCGGGAGGCCATGGCCGAACTGGGCGGTGCCGTGGTGGCCACCTCGCTGGTGCTGGTGGTGGTATTCATTCCGGTGCTGGGGCTGGGCGGCAGCCTCGGCCGGCTCTATGCCCCGATCGCGATCACGATCAGCGGCGCCATCGCCTTCTCCACCCTCAATGCCCTGAGCTTCACCCCGGTGGCCGGCAGCCGGCTGCTGGGCCCGCAGCAACGGGAACCGGCCTGGTTGCTGCGCTGGATCGATCCGCCCCGGCGCTGGCTCGAAGGCCTGGAAACTCCCTACGGCCGCTGGCTGGAGTGGGCGATGGCCCGGCGGCGGCTGGTGGTAGCTCTGCTGCTGGCAGGCCTGCTGCTCACCGGCAGCGCGCTGCAGGCCCTGCCCAAAGCCTTCATCCCCCAGGAAGACAACGGTCAGCTGCGGGGGGTGGTGATCCTGGCCGACGGCCTAGGGCTGCAGCAGACCCAGCAGGTGCTCGACCAAGTGCGCCAGGTGGTGGCCGAGGAACCCCTGATCACCCGCGCCAATTTCTACGCGGGGCGCTCCTTCGGCGACAGCAGCCCCAACAAGGGCAACTTCTTCTTGCGCCTGGCACCGATCGAGCAACGCCGGGGCCCTGAGGCCTCCACCAAGGCCGTGGCCCGGCGGCTCGATGGCCAGCTGCGCCGCCGCATCAGCAGTGCCGTGGTGCAACTCAGCGAGGCCCCCTCCGTGCGTGGCTTCAGCGCCGAAGGCGGCCTGGAGCTCGAACTGCTCGACAGCAGCAACGGCCAACTCAGCCTCTCGGACTTCGAGCAGCAGGCCCAGGCCTTCATCCGCGCCGCCCGGGCCACCAACCGCTTCGAGCGGGTGTCGACCCGCTTCAGCGCTGGAGCCCCCTTGGTGCAGCTGGTGCCCGACCGCCTGCAGATGGCCTCCCTCGGCGTGGATCTGAGCACCGTGGTCGACACCCTCGGGGCCAGCTTCGGCAGCGACTACGTCAACGACAGCTTCGAGAGCGATCAGGTGCGCAAGGTGATCGTGCAGCTCGATGGCCCGGCGCGAAGCAGCGCCGACGACGTGCTGGCCCTGCAGGTGAAAAACCGCGAGGGCCAACTGATTCCCCTGGCCCAGCTGGTGCGCATCGAGCCGGGCAGCGGCCCCACCTCGATCAACCACACCCGGCTGGTGCGCTCGATCAGCATCCGCGCCCTACCCCGGCCGGGGGTGAGCAGCGGCCAGGCCATGGCCACCCTGGAGCAGGTGCAGCGGCAACGCGGCGGCGGCACTGAGCTGGAGTGGGCCGGATTGGCCCGGGAGGAGGCGAAGGCCGGTGGGGGCAACCTGCGCGTGTTCGCCCTGGCGATCATGGTGATGGTGCTGGTGCTGGCGGCCCTCTACGGCAACTTCGCCGACCCCTTCATCATTCTGGTGACGGTGCCACTGGCCATGCTGGGGGCCATCGGCGGCCTGATGCTGCGCGGCCTGCCACTCGACGTGTATGGCCAGATGGGGCTGCTGGTGCTGGTGAGCCTGGCGGCCAAAAACGGCATCTTGATCGTGGAATTCGCCAACCAGCGCATGGCCGAAGGCCTCGATCTGGATACGGCGATCCGAGGAGCGGCCACCGCCCGCCTGCGGCCGATCCTGCTCACGGCCGTCTCCTCGCTGGCGGGCTTCCTGCCCCTGCTGCTCGCCAGCGGCTTCGGCTCCGGCAGCCGGGTGAGCATCGGCACGGTGGTGTTCTCGGGGCTGCTGGTGGCCACCGTGCTCAGCCTGTTCGTGGTGCCGGTGATCTACCGGATGGTCAAGGACTGGGAGCTACGCCCCCCAGCGAAGACAGGCGATTCCAGGGCTGGGGCAGGGTGAAGGTGACCAGCAGCATCAGGCAGATGCTGAGAAGCTGGCCATAACAGTGCTGGTGGGGGGGGGTGAGATCCCCAATCCATCAGTCGAAGCCGAGCAGGTCGAAGATCTCGCGATCCTTGAGGGATTCAGCCTCCAGGGGCTCGACGTCGTCAAGCATCCGCTGGGCCAGGTTCAGGTACTCCTGCTGCACAGCCAGCACTTCGGGAGTGGGCTCCATCTCGAAGATGGTGCACTTCTTCAGACGGGATTTGCGAATCGCATCCACGGTCTTGAAATGGGCCATGGTGCGCAGGCCTGTGCGGGCATTGAACTTGTCGATTTCGTCGGTCTCCTCAGAGCGGTTGGCAATCACACCGCCAAGGCGCACCTTGTAATTCTTGGCCTTGGCATTGATGGCCTGCATGATCCGGTTCATCGCGAAGATGGAGTCGAAATCGTTGGCCGTCACGATCAGGCAGTAGTGGGCGTGCTGAAGCGGTGCGGCAAAGCCACCGCACACCACATCGCCCAACACATCAAAAATCACCACGTCGGTGTCTTCGAGCAGGTGGTGCTCCTTGAGCAGCTTCACGGTCTGGCCCGTGACATAGCCACCACAGCCCGTTCCAGCCGGCGGGCCGCCAGACTCCACACACATCACCCCGTTGTAGCCCTCAAACACGAAGTCTTCGGGCCGCAATTCTTCAGTATGAAAATCAACGGTTTCGAGGATATCGATCACGGTGGGCACCATCTTCTTCGTGAGGGTGAAGGTGCTGTCGTGCTTGGGATCGCAGCCGATCTGCAGCACCCGCTTGCCCAGCTTCGAGAAGGCTGCCGACAGGTTGGACGACGTGGTCGATTTGCCAATGCCGCCCTTGCCATACACGGCCAGAACCAAGGCTCCCTCTTCGATCGCCATCGCGGCGTCTTGATGCACCTGCACACTGCCCTCACCGTCGGGGCGTGAGAGCTGGGGAGGCGTCAGGGTGGTCGTCATGCTGGAGGGAAGCGCCAGGTCAACCCCAACGCAAGGAACAGGCTTCAGCCATCCAAACGCTGTCGGGATGCCCTTAGAGGGCCAGGCGCGTAAAGCGAAACATCCCCACCACATTCATGCGGATCCACACACATAGGCATGAGTGAAAGTACCTAAACCCAGGCAAAGCAAAGCCGCCCCCCAGGCAGAGATCACGGCTGAGATTGAGCCGGAGATTGCGGCGATTGGAAATGATTTAGGAACTGAAGTGGGCCTTCGCCTCATAAAGGGCTTCGCTGTCGATCACCTCCAGACCCCGCTCGCGGGCATAGGCCTCGGTGTTCTTGCGCACCTTGCCCCGCACAAAGAAGGGGATCTTGGCCAGTTCAGCCTCCCCATCTGGGCTCCAAACCAGCTCCCCATTGCCGGGGAGTGCGGTGGCCACCGGGGCCGCTGCCGGTTGGCCACCGGACTGTTCGGCCTCCGCGGGCCTGGAGGGGGAACTGGCCCCCTCCAGGTGGCTGAGGTGACCATCCACGAATTCGAAATCGTGGCGGAACATGCCAATCAGGTGTTCCTCCAACCCCATCATCAAGGGGTGCACCCAGGTGTCGAAGATCACGTTGGCGCCCTCCCAACCCATCTGGGGAGAGGTGCGGGCCGGCACATCCTGCACGTGTAGGGGTGTACTGATCACGGCACAGGGAATGCCGAGGCGCTTGGCGCTGTGGCGCTCCATCTGGGTGCCGAGCACCAGCTCCGGAGCCGCCGCCGCCATGGCTGCCTCGACGGCGAGGTAGTCGTCGCTGATTAGGGCTTCCAAGCCCAGCTCCTGGGCCACGGCCCGCACCTCCCGGGCCAGCTCACGGCTGTAGGTGCCCAGGCCCACCACCTTGAACCCCAGCTCTTGGCTGGCAATCCGGGCGGCGGCGATCGCGTGGGTGGCATCGCCGAAGATGAACACCCGCTTGCCGGTGAGGTAGGTGGAGTCCACCGAGCGGGAATACCAGGGCAGGCGCGAGCGCCGGTCGGCCTCGCCGACGGCCGGGGGCTCAAGGCCCAGCAGGCCGCAGACCTCCTGCAGGAAGGCGGTGGTGGCGCCGATGCCAATCGGCACCGTGCGCACGGTGGCCATGCCGAAGCTGCGCTCCAGCCAGCTGCACAGAGGCGCTGCCAGTTCCGGATAGAGGCAAACGTTGGCATCCGCGCTGGGGATGCGCATCAGGTCGGCCGGCCTGGCTCCCAGGGGTGCCACCACGGCCACATCGATGCCGTGCTCATCCAGCAGGCGGGTGATCTCCCGCACATCGTCGCGGCAGCGGAAGCCCAGCAGGCTGGGCCCCAGCAGATTCACCCGCGGCCGCCGGCCCTCCTCACGCCAGCGCTGGGGAGAGGGCTTGGCAAAGCCCGGCGGGGGCAGCTGGGGCTTGAGCAGGCCCCGCACCAGTTGATAGAGGGTTTCGGCGGCGCCCCAGTTCTCTTTTTTGGAATAGGCCGGCAGCTCGAGATTCACCACCGGAATGCCGCCCAGGTCCATGCCGCCTGCCAGGGCGCCTGGTTGGTCTTGGATCAGCTCGGCGGTGCAGCTCTCGCCCACCAGCAGGGCCTCCGGCTGAAAACGCGCCACCGCTTCGCTGATCGAGCGCTTCACCAACTCGGCGGTGTCGCCGCCCAGGTCGCGTGCCTGGAAGGTGGTGTAGGTGACGGGCGGGCGCTTATCGCGCCGCTCGATCATCGTGAACAGCAGATCGGCGTAGGTGTCGCCCTGGGGGGCATGCAGCACGTAGTGCACCCCCTCCATCGACGTGGCGATGCGCATGGCGCCCACGTGGGGCGGGCCTTCGTAGGTCCAGAGGGTGAGTTCCATGGTGGGCAGAGCCAGCGGGGTATCGGGTGAGAAGCGGAGCGCTCAGGCGCAACGCGGTTCAGGCAAACGACAGGGCGGCGCGGCGGCGCAGGGAGCGGGCAAACAACTCGGCCAGATCACCGGCCTGGTCGCAGCCGTGGATGGGGCTGAACACCAGCTCGATCGACCACTTGGTGGCGATGCCCTCCGCCTCCAGCGGGTTGGCCAGGCCCAGGCCACACACCACCAGATCGGGCCGCGCGGCGCGCACCCGCTCCAGCTGGCGCTCCACGTCCTGGCCTTCACTGATGCAGGTGCCCTCCGGCAGCAGGGCCAGCTCGGCATCCAGCAGCTGGCGATCCAGATAGGGCGTGCCCACCTCCACCAGCTCCATGCCGCATTCGCGCTGCAGGAAGCGGCCCAACGAGAGCTCCAGCTGGGAATCGGGCAGCAGGAAGAGCCGTTTGCCCGCCAACAGCTCCCGGTGGGGAGCAATGGCGCGCCGGCCGCGCTCCACCAGCGGATCCAACACCGCAGCCACCTGGGCCGGGGCCACGCCGAAAGCCTCCGCCCCCGCCGCCATCCAGGCCCGGCTGCCCTCCACCCCGAAGGGATAGGGGGCCGTCAACAACCGCGCCCCGCGGTTCACCAGGGCGCGCGCCGTGTCCGAGAGAAACGGCTGGGCCAGCAGCACCCGGGTGCCGGGGCCAATCGGGGGCAAGTCGGCGGAGCGCCGCGGCGGCAGGCTCGTGACCGCCGGAATCCCCAGGCGGCCAAACAGCTGCACCAGCCGGTCTTCCACCGCATCGGCCAGGGTGCCCACAATCAGCAGCTGGTCGACATCGCTGCTGGGCATCAGCGGCACCATCGCCAACAGGGCTTTGTCTTCCCCTTGGGTGAAGGTGGTTTCGATGCCGCTGCCGCTGTAATTGAGCACCTTCACCCGGCCCACCAGCTGGGTGTTGAGCCGCTCGGCAGCCTTGGCCAGATCGAGCTTGATCACCTCGCTGGGGCAACTGCCCACCAGAAACAGGGTGCGGATCTCCGGGCGTCGCTCCAGCAGATCCTTCACCAGCCGGTCGAGCTCCTCGTTGGCATCGGCCAGGCCGGCCAGATCCCGCTCGCCCAGAATCGCGGTGCCAAAACGGGGCTCGGCGAAGATCATCACGCCGGCGGCGCTCTGGATCAGGTGAGCGCAGGTGCGGGAGCCCACCACCAGGAAAAAGGCATCAGGCATGCGGCGATGCAGCCAGACAATCGAGGTGAGGCCGCAAAACACCTCCCGCTGGCCGCTCTCCTTGAGCAGGGCGGGATGCCGATCATCAACAACCGAAGATGCGCCCATCCAGGCGTCCTGCGGAAAGAACCTTTCAGGGTTAACGGAGACGTCCGCCGTTCGGGGGACAACGTCACCAAATGTTCGGGATCAACCAGACGGCAACAGGACACTGCCCGTACCCTGAGCCGAGCGATCTGGAGCACCGGGTCCAGATCCCATGCCCAAGCGTCCCTGGCGTTACGCCACCCGTAAACCACCCTCCACGCGCAACCGCAGACCCTGGCGGGCTCCCCTTGCCCTGGCTGTGCTGGTCAACGCCGGCGCCATTGGCTACCACCTCAGCGAAGGCTGGGATTGGGGGGACAGCTACTGGATGGTGCTGATCACCCTCAGCACCCTGGGCTTCAGTGATGGCCACACCCAGATCCTCAGCGCCAACGGGCGTCTGGTCACCACCCTGCTCATCCTGGGCGGCCTGGTGGTGGTGCAGATCAGCATCCAGGGCGTGTTGGGGCTGTCTGAATCCGGGTACTTCCGGCGCCTGCGCGAGCGCCGTTTCCGCCGTTGGCTGCACTCCATGCACAACCATGTGATCCTCTGCGGCTACGGCCGCATCGGCCACGAGATCGCCGAACAGCTCTCCCGGGAGAACGTTCCGATGCTTGTGGTGGAGATGGACGCCGAGCGGCGCGAAGCCGCCGAAGAGCGTGGGCTTCCAGTGCTGATGGCCGACGCCACCTTGGACGAAACGCTGCTGGAGGCGGGCATCCACCGCTGCCGGGCGCTGGTGGCAGCGCTAACCAACAACGCCTCCAACCTCTATGTGGTGCTCAGCGCCCGCGGCATCGCGCCCAACTGCCGCCTGATCGCCCGCTCCGACAGTGAAGAAGCGGAGCGCAAGTTGCGCCTGGCCGGCGCCGACCAGGTGGTCAGCCCCTTTGTGAGTGGTGGCCGCACCATGGCCGCCAAGGCCCTGCGCCCCCTTGCGGTGAGCTTCATGGATCTGCTGGCGGGATCAGGCTGCGAAGTGGAGGAGTTTCTGCTCAGCAGTGATGCGGCCGATCTGGGGCCCCTCAATGGGGCCTCTCTTGCCGACCTTCAACTCGGTGCCCGCACCGGCGCCCTGGTGCTGGCGATCGTGCCCCCCCGAGCCAGCGCAGCTGGGCCCACCCGCCAATACAGGGGGGCGACGTACAGCCCCGAAGCACCCGAGCTGATCGCCAACCCCAGCAGTGACACCCGCCTGGCACCGGGGCAGATGCTGGTGGTGTTGGGCAGTCAGCCTCAACTCGAGGCCTTCGGCCGCCTGCTGGGGCCCGCCCTCAAAAGCGTGGACGTGATGGCCAACTGACGGCCGGTGGGCTTGTCAGGACGGCATCAACATTGCCGGCCGCGTCGACCCGGGCCTTGAGGGCCGCATCGGCGTCCACCTTGACCATGAAGGCGGTGAGCTGGGCTTTCGACATGGCAGGGCAGGGCGTGGCCACCCCCCATCGTTAGCCAAGATTCGAAGATCTGGTGGCCTGGCCTCTAACCCTGTAGGGTTATGAGTGATTCAAAGATTTCTCTCTAGCGAGCTGACCACTTTCTGTTGGGCCGTCGAAGGATCGATTCATAGTTTCTGAGTTCATGACCATTTACGTCGGCAATCTTTCCTTCGATGCAGAAGCGGAAGATGTCCAGCACCTGTTCAGCCAATACGGACAGGTGAGCAAGTGCAGCCTCCCCCTCGACCGCGACACCGGCCGCAAGCGCGGTTTCGCCTTCGTCGAGATGGCCAACGAGGCTGAGGAAACCAAAGCCATCGACGATCTTCAGAACGTCGAGTGGATGGGTCGCGCCATCCGCGTGAACAAGGCTGAGCCCCGCGGCAGTGGCGGTGGTGGCGGCGGCGGTCGCCGCGATTTCGGTGGCGGTGGTGGCTACGGCGGTGGCGGCGGCGGCCGTTACTGAGCTTCAGCCCCTTTTCAGCTCACGTTTTCAGCTCACCTTGTTTGCAGGATTCCGACCCCGTTCGGAACCCAACGGTGACATCCAAACCGCTCCCCAGGGGGCGGTTTTTTGATGCTGAGCGCCGAAGCTTCCTAGCCTGAGGCCATGGCGATCCACCCCCCTTTGGTGCTGGTGCACGGGCTGTGGGATAGCCCCAGGCTGTTCCATCGCCTTCAGCAGACGCTTGGCGATCGGCGGACGCCCCTGCTGGTCCCCCACCTGCCCCATGGACTCGGCAGTACGCCGATCCCCCAACTGGCCAGCCAGCTCGGCAGCCACATCGAGGCCGCCTTCGGCCCCGACACCCCCATCGACCTGCTGGGCTTCTCCATGGGTGGGGTGATCGGTCGCACCTGGATCCAGCTGCTGGGCGGCCATCGCCGCACCCGTCGCTTCATCAGCGTGGGCAGTCCGCAGCGGGGCACGCTCACGGCCCAGCCCTGGCCCCGCTGGCTGCTGGCCAGCATCGCCGACATGAAGTGGGGCAGCCCATTGTTAAGCCAACTCAACCAAAACCTCGACGGCCTCCTTGACGTGGAGTGCCACAGCTACTACTGCAGCCGTGACCTGATGGTGCTGCCGGGCTGGCGAGCTGTTCTGCCGGTTGGGCCGCGCGAGGCGTTACCGGTGCGCACCCACCAGCAGCTGATGCGCCATCCGGCGGCCCTGGAGCCCCTGGTGGCCGAGCTGCTGCGCCCATGAGCGAGCCTCCCTGAACGCCATGTCCTCCCCCGATCTCCTGGCCATTTCCCTGCTGGTGCGCTGGCTGCTGGGCTGGTTCCTCTGCCTACGCATGCCGGCCCTGCCCGAGTTCACGCCCATGGGGCAGCCCCGGGTGTCGGTGCTGATCCCCGCCCGCTAAGCGATCGTTCTGTGGCACCTCGCGCGCAATGTCGCGAAAACCCTGAAGGCCGTCGCGATTCCGGCGAAAGGGACGCAGAGGTGCGGCATGGTTGATTTCATCGTCCGGGTCGTTATCGCGTTCGCGCTGCCGTGGAGCGCGAGCAGAGTGTGCCGCTGCAGGTGCAGGCGGCCCGTTTCAACACCCGCGATGACGCCGACACCTTTGCCCACTTGGTGGCCAACGATCACCTGCAAACCGTGGTGGTGGAGAAGCTGGCCCCGGGCGGCGGCTGGCTGCAGCTGAGCCTGGTGGCCGGAGCCCTCTGAGCTAGTCAGCAGCGCGGGCCAGCAGGGCGCGATCACTGGGCACCCGCAGATCCCAGGCCCAACCGCAACGCTCCAGCAGGCGAATGAAGCGGTAGGTGGGATCGATCAGCAGCCGTGGCCGACCAGCCTGCAGGGTGATGCCCTGGCGCACTGACGCCTGGAAGGCATGGTGAAGGTTGTGCCAGCCCTCCCCGAGCGTGATCAGCGCCACAAACGCGTTGTTGCGGCTGGCATCACCGGTGGCAAAGGGCTGATCCCCCAGCAGGTGAGCCAGGGAATTGACGCTGGCCACACCATGGAACAGCACCGTGGTGCTGAGGCAGAAGGCGGCCAGCCAGGGCAGACCCCCCAGTTGCCACGACAGCCCAGCCAACAACAGTGCCGGCACAAAATGGAGCCGATCGATCAGTCGCAGCACCGGATCGGCCTCCACATCGGCCGGCAGGCTGGCCGGAAAGAAGCTGGAACTCAGCAACCACCCCACCTGGGAGCGCCACAGCCCGCGCCATCCCGCCGAAGGCGCCAGGGGGGTGTGGGGATCGGCGGCCGTATCGACGTGACGGTGGTGCTCCTGGTGATGGGCCTTCCACCAGCTCGGCCCCATCTGGCCAGCCGAAGCCGCCACCGCGGCCCCGATCCAGGCCACCGGTTTGGCGGCGCGATAGCTGGTGTGGGTGATCAGGCGGTGGTAGATGGCCGTGGTGGCCAGCATGCGCACCAGGTAGAGCGCCAGGGCCCAGAGGGCTGCCCCGATGCTGAGTCCGGTCCAGAGGAGCAGCAGACAGCCGAGGTGACTGGCAATGATCAGAACGGGGCCGAAGGCGTAGAGAACGCGACGTAAACGGGGAACCAAGCCCTCTCCCGGGTGATCGCCAAGCCTAGGAGGCAGAACGCTGCACCCTGCAGCACCGGATCTTGCGCAGCCCCGTCTCGAATCAGCGCAGGTCGTGCTCAGGATCGGGACATCCAGGATCGCGACGCAGGGCCACGATCTCCGGCACAAAGATGAAGGTGAGTGGATCGAGGCATTCGGCCTGGCCATCGATGGCGCTGACGCCTCCGGCCACAAAGTCGATCAGGCGCTGGGCCTCGCTGCGCTCCATCGCCCCGGCATGCACCACCACGGTCTTGCGCTCGCGCACGTGGTGCACGATCCACTGCGCCTCCTCAAAGCGGGTGGGGTGGAACACCACCACCTCGGGCAACCAATCGCCAAATGGGCTCTGCATCCCTGGGGCAACCCCGATGGCGCTGTGCCCTCAACGTATGGCCCTAACCCCGGCTCTGCAAGGAGCGCCCCCGCCAGGTCCAGCCCCAGCCGCTGAGGGTCTTGAACACCGACACCGGAGCGATGGCGCCGATCACCAGACCGCCCAGGCCAGCCAGCCACCACCAGTCGAGCGGGGTCGCGAACCGCCGCCGACTCCACAGCCGGATCGCCAGCTGCAGGGCGATGGCCAGCAGCACCAGCGCCAGCGGCAGGAGCGTCCAAGGAGCCGAACCCTGCCAGGCCCACCACAGCGCTGGGGGCAGCAGCAGCCAGGGAATGGCGTAAAGCTGCACCACCACGGCGCCGGCCCCCAGCGCCTTGAGCACGTCGCGGTCGAGGCCCAGCAGCCAGTTTTTGGTCCAGCCCTCCCACAGGCTGGCGAAATCCCGGTACATCCGCAGCGTCAGCCAGTCGAGGCCGAGCAGGTAGCGCAGCCGCAAACCCTGGCCCTTGATCGCCCGCGCCAGGGCCAGGTCTTCCACCACCTCGCCAGCCACGGCGGCATGGCCACCGACGGCGCGGTAAGCCTGGGTGCGGAAGAGCAGAAACGGCCCCGCCGCAAACGCCAGGGGATCGGCGGGATCGTTGGCCCGCGCGATCGGGAAGCCCAGGCCCAACAGGCTGGCGATGATCGGCTGCACCAGCCACTCCGCCAAGCAACCGCAGCGCAGGCGCGGCGCCAGGGTGAGCAGGTCGGCCCCGTGGGCCTGCGCATCCGCCAGAGCAGCCCGCAGGGCACCGGGCTCCACCCGCACGTCGGCATCGATGAACACCACCCAGTCGCTATCGAGCTGCGCACTGGCCCTGTGACAGGCCCAGTTTTTGCCCACCCAGCGCTCGCCAGCCGGCCGCACGCCGGCCGGCAGAAGGGCAAAGCCGGGATTCCCCGCCGCCGCGGCCCTAGCCAGCTCAGCAGTGGCATCGCTGGAGTCGTCATCCACCACCAGCAACGACCAGCGCGGGCATGGGTCCTCACTGGCGAGGATCGCCGCCACGCAGTCGCCAATGTTGTCGGCCTCGTTGTAGGCCGGCACCACCACGGTGCAGGAGGTGGGCTGTTGGCCAGACAGGGGGTCTTCCAAGCCGCCAGCGCCGGCAGGGGCCGCTTGCAGCACCGGCGCCGTGCGGAAGGTGCGCTCCAACAACGCCAGCATCACCCCCAGCCCCAGGCACGACACCAGGGCCAGAGCACTCAAGAGGCCACTCACGAGGTCAGGGGCAGCGATGGTGCAGCAACCGATCGGCGGCCGCACGACGGCAGACCCGGCGGAAGGGGGCCAGGCCAATCCCAAACAACTCCTCAAACAGACGGTTGGCCGCCATCACCGAGGCCAGACCGCAGCGTTGCACCTGCTGTTGGAGGGTGGATTGGGGGTGTTCGGCAATGCCCTCAAACAGGCGGCTGAGGCGAAAATGCTGCAACGCCTGAAACGGTGTCTTGCCTCGGCAGTGGTCAAAGCAGAGATCCAGCCACTCGGCACTCACCCCGATCGAGCTGGCCATCACGT
Organism: Cyanobacteria bacterium M_DeepCast_100m_m1_067; assembly: GCA_016882385.1. Lineage (GTDB taxonomy): Bacteria > Cyanobacteriota > Cyanobacteriia > PCC-6307 > Cyanobiaceae > Cyanobium_A. The sequence goes on from VGQC01000034.1 coordinate 14,661, forward strand.
CGAGTTCGATGACTTCGGAAAAGTGATGGGCGAAATAGCGGGCAGCCTGGTTGACCACATCCAGCTGCTGGGCGGGAGCCACAGGCAAGGGCCTCCACCGCCGGGGCAGAGCATGCCGATCGGGGCAGGCAGCAGTGGGAGAGGGAACCGGCCGCATGGCACTCCAAGACGCAAAGGACGTCTCTCCGTCAACTGATAGCCCCCCTGGGCCAGACGCGGCAATCACATCGGTCACCGTCCGGGGGAACTGTCGCAACGCTGCATCAATTGCAATGAAACAGCCCCGCTCAGGTGAAGGCCGACAGCTCGTGGGCCAGCTGCTCACCACTGCGCAGGGCCCCTTCGATGCGCCCAAAACCGACACCGGCGATGAAGTCACCGCAGAAGCCCACCCGGCTGCGGGGGCAGAACATCAGCTCTGAGGGCAGCCCCGGCGCCAGGGGGAAAGCGGCACCCCAGCGCATCAGCTGGCGCTCGGTTTGGCCCAAATCAAGCCGAGGCAACCAGAGGCCCATCACCTGCTCCAAGGCGGTGGTGAGAGCCGCCACCACGGTGTCTTCGCGGCCTTCATCCGGAGGCAACTGCAGCATGCGGGCCACGGCGGAATGGGTGCCATACACATCGAGGTGGTCGGCGGCAAAGGCCTTGGTGGAATGGGCCACCACGGCACAGCGCCCGTCGGCCAGAGGCTGGACGGTGATCCGCTGCAGCCCCCAGCGCTGTTGGGCCGCCGCATCCAAATGGAGCAGGTCGAAAGGCAACGCCCGCCAGGGGCCTGCTGCCGCGGCATCCAACACCACCAGCAGGTTGCTGCGGGCCTCGGTGCGGATGCCGGCGATCAAGGTGAGGGCGTGGTCGAGCTGCAGATCCGCCAGCGGGGCCGCCGCCTGCTGCAGGGGCACGTCGTCCCAGCCGAAGATCATGCGGCTGCGGGGGTGGGCGAGCAAGGTGCTGCTCAGCACCAGCCAGTTGGCCTGGCCCAGCAGCTCCCGGTCGCGGCCCCACAACTGCCAGACACCCTCCTCGATGCTGAGGTGGCGCACGAGGGTGCCGTAGTGGGCATCGACGTTCTCGCCGGCGAGGTGGAGCAAACCCTGGCCCAGGTGATCCATGCCAGCGAGCCCCCGGTAGCGCTGACCCAGCCCCAGGGCGTCGGAGTAGCCCAGCTTGAGGGTGGATTCCCCCTGCAACTGGGCGATCACCCCCGGCCAGGGCTCAAGCCAACCGCCGGCCAGCAGAGGCCGGAGCAACAGTGGATCGGTCTCGCCCGTGATGTTGAGCAAGGGCGCACCGTGGTCGATACGCAGCGCCGCATCGTGGCGGAAACGGCGGGTGCTGGCCCGCCCACCGGGCCCGCGACCGGTCTCCCAGAGGCTGATTGGGCCGCTATGGCCCAGCCGCCGCAGCTGGGCCACAAACGCGCAGCCCGCGACCCCGGCACCAATGACGGCAATGGATTCAGGGCCCGATCGGGGCATCGACACCAACGAAGCCTGCGTTGCCTTCAGGATGACAGCGATCCCCAAGGCTGCAGCCGATGGCCCACCACCCGGCATCTGTGCAACCGACATCAGAGCAACCGGCATCAGAGCCACCGGTGCTGGTGTTTGACGGCGGCTGCCCCTTCTGCCGCCACTTCGCCGAACTGGCCGAACTGCGCAGTGGCATCGCGGGCCTGACGATCCGGGATGGGCGCAGCGACCACGCCCTGCGCCGGCAACTGCGTCAACAGGGCTGGGACCTGAGCCAGGGAGCGGTGGTGCTCGCCGAAGGGCGGGTGCTGCACGGCGCCGAAGCGATCCAGTGGATGTGCAGCCGGCTGCGCCCCAGCACCTCCCTGCTCCAGCTGCTGGGCCCCCTACTGGCAACGCCGGAGCGGGCACGCCGCACCTATCCGCTGCTGCTGCTGGCGCGGCGGTTGGCCCTCGCTGTGAAGGGCCTACCGCTCGACCCCGACCAACCCGTTGGCGCCGGTCGCAACAAGTAGCGTTCACAGCAAAGGGAGTACTTGTGGCCCGTTTTCTGGTGGTGCTCAAACCCAGCCCCGGCATGGCGCCAGAGGCGATGTTTGGGGCCCTCCAGCCGGTGCTAGTCGCCCTGAATGCCGAGATCGAGCACCGCACCCCGGCCCACCTCAGCGCCATGATCCGCGGAGGCGGCGAAAGCCAGCGGATGCAGCTGTTTGCCGATGTGCAATCGAAAGCCGACGGCAAGGTGTTGGAGCTGGTGCTGCTCAGCCGCGAAGCGATGGGCGCCACCGCTCCCCACACCCGCAAGGTGTTCGAGCGGCTGCTGGAGCTGCTTCAGCAGCACGTTCAGGCCATGCCCCTCAGCTTCCGCTCAGACCGCGACGGACCCCTGCCCCACACTCCCGGCGTCAGCGGCTGAGCACATGCAGCGGTTTCAAGAGCCCCTCGCTAAAGGAAGGCTTAAGATTTGGGCAATTGGTTTAGGGGCCAGTCCTTGAACGACAACCATCCCGTGTTGCTCTCCCTCGACGCTGAGCTCAGCAGCCTGCGCAGCGCTTATTCCGAGCAGCCCAACGAGCAGACCCGCTACCAGCTCGTGCGCCTCGAACAACTGATCCACCAGTGGGCTCCCGGGCACGGCAG
>VGQC01000035.1 GCA_016882385.1 Cyanobacteria bacterium M_DeepCast_100m_m1_067
CAGGGGCCAATGGCAGGCGAGCCGGGCGGAGTGGACAAAAGCAACTCCGACAGCCCGATGCTGGTGCTGATTTCAGGGATTCTGCTGCTCGGCGGGATCGCCACCTTCATCGGCTGGGGCCTCACCCACGCCTACCCCAGCCCATAGGGCCCGCGCCTGATCGGCATCAGCCGCAATCTGGGCACTGAGGGCTTCGAAACTGGCAAATGTCTGCTGGCGGCGCAGCAGCTGGAGCGGCTCCACCACCAGCTCCAGGCCGTCGAGCTCCAAGCGCCGATCCAACAGATGCACCTCCACCGCCGAGGGCGCCATCGGATCGACGGTGGGCTGGGGGCCGAGGTTCATCACGGCCGGCAGCAGCGGCCCACCGGCCACCGATGCCGCAGCGGCGTACACCCCCTCCAGAGGCAGAAACTTGCGCCCGTCCACCTGCAGGTTGGCGGTGGGCCAGCCGAGCTCCCGGCCCAACCCCCGGCCCCGCACCACCCGGCCGCTGAAGCGATAGGGCCGCTCCAACAGCCGCCGGGCCTCGGCCACATCCCCAGCGGCCAGGGCCCGGCGGATGCGGCTGCTGCTCACCCGCTCCTGACCATCCCAGAGCATGGGCAGCACCTGCACGTCGATGCCGTGGCGCTGGCCGATGGCTGCCAGGGTGTGGCTGTCGCCACTGCGGCCGGCCCCGAAGCGGAAGTTGTCACCCACGGCGATGCACTGGGCCTCCAACTGGCCCACCAGCACCTGCTCCACAAACGCTTCGGGGCTCAGGGCCGCCAGCTCGCCGGTGAACGGCACCAGCACCAGCTGCTCAATGCCGAGGGGCTCGAGCAGATGCAGCTTCTCGGCGGGCAGATCGAGCCGCAGTCGCGGCTCGCCATACAGCACCTCCCGCGGATGGGGCCAGAAGCTGACCACAGTGGGGATGGGCGCAGAAGCAGCCACAGGCCGCTCGGTGACAGCCGCGATCACGCGGCGGTGGCCCTGGTGCAAGCCGTCGAAGCTGCCGAGGGCAATGGCCGTCGGCCGCCGCGCCTCCTGGGGTGATCGCAGGGGTATCAACGCTACGGAACCCAAAGGCAACAGGAGCCAAAGCGATCTTCCCATGGCACCTTTGGGGCCTGTTCTTCTCGCGATGGCTGAATGGCTGACCGCCTCGACCTGCAGCTGATTGCCGCAGCGCTGCGGCGCATGGGCTGGGTGCGCTTCTGGGCCCAGGTGGTGCTGGGTGTCGTGGTGGTGGGCGTGCAGCTGTTCAACAACATTGGCGGCCGCCTAGCGGCCAATTCATCCCGAGCCCTGGGCCTGGGCCCGGGCATTTCGCTCACCACCCTGGCTTTCCTGTTGCTGCTCTGGTGCATCTGGCAGAGCTGGCTGGTGGTGCGCTGCGGCCGCGCCCTGGCTAGCCCCGTGCACCCCAGCAAGGGGGAAACGGCCCGGCTGATCAAACGCGGCGTGCTGGCCGACCTGACTGGCATCACCCTGGCGGTGTTGGGTTATCAGTCGCTGGCAGGGAGCCTGTTCGTGCAGGCCTCCCAGCAGGTGCCGGGATTCTTCGGCGCCCAGATCCAGGCCACCCCCGGAGCTGCTGGACGGGTGGTGGGCCTGCCGATCACCTCGATCGAAATGCTCTCGGTGCTGGGCAACACCCAGGTGCTGTTTGCCCACCTGATCGGCCTGTGGATCAGCCTGTGGTTGCTGCAGCGGATCTACCGCTCAACCTGAGCCAGCTCGGGCAGGTCGCGGGTGGCGCCGCGCCAGAAGATGTCGGGTTGCAGCGGTGTCAACGAGGCGCCGCCGCCATTGATCTGGCCCACGTCGGTGGGCCAGGCCGCTGGTCCCGACACTTCGGCCTCCAGGTCGTTGACCACCTCGCCGGCCAGCCAGTAATAGGTGTGCCCCCGGGGGTCAACCCGCTGCTCGAACTGATCGGTGTAGCGGCGCACCGCCGTACGGCACCAGCGCAGCGGGCCGATCGCTTCGGCGGGCCTGGGCGGCACGTTGAGGTTGAGCAGCATGCGCTCCGGCCAGCCCTCGGCCAGCATCCGCTCGGCCACGTCGAGGGCCAGCTTTGCGGCCGGCGCAAACTGACGCCACTGGAAGTCGGCACTGCTGACAGCCAGGGCTGGCAGGCCCTCGATCGTGCCCTCCATCGCCGCACTCACCGTGCCGGAATAGAGAACGTCGGTGCCCAGGTTGGGGCCGTGGTTGATGCCAGAGAGCACCAGATCCGGCCACTCCTCCAGCAGGGAAAAGAGCGCCAGCTTGACGCAATCGGAGGGGGTGCCGCTGCAGGCCCAGGCCTGGACGCCGTCGTCAAACAGCTCATCGGCCCGCTCCGCCCGGATGGGGGTGTGCAGGGTGAGGCCGTGGCCGGTGGCGGAGCGCTCCTGATCCGGACAGACCACGCTCACCCGGTGGCCGCGGGCCAGGGCCGCATTGGCCAGGGTGCGGATGCCCTCGGCGAAGACCCCGTCGTCGTTGCTGATCAGGATCCTGAGTGGTGCCATCAGGCCCAGCGCCATCTCGCTGCAACGGTACTGGGGTTGGGTCTGGGGCGGCTCCTTACAGTCGGCAATCCCTCCGCCCGTGCCGTGAGCGCCACCGTGTCCCTGCAGCAGCTCACCGACCAGCTCCAGGAGCTGGAAACCCAGGCCGCGGCAGAGATCTCCGCAGCCGGCACCGCCGCCGAGCTCGAGGAGCTGCGGGTGGGGCTGCTGGGCAAGAAGGGCCGGCTCTCAGCCGTGCTGGGCGCCATGGGCAAGCTGCCCGGCGACGAACGGCCGCTGATCGGCCAGCGGGCCAATGTGCTCAAGGAGCAGGTGCAGGCGCTGCTGGGCGAGCGCCTGACAGCTGTGAAAAGCGCCGCCATGGCCGAGCGCATTGCCCGCGAAACCCTCGATGTCACCGCTCCCTGCAGCTACACGCCACCTGGGCACCGCCACCCCCTGATCAGCACGATCGAGGAGATCACCGACATCTTTGCCGGCCTCGGCTACCGGGTGTCGGAAGGCCCCGAGATCGAGAGTGACTACTACAACTTCACCGCCCTCAACATCCCGGAGCACCATCCGGCACGGGACATGCAGGACACCTTCTACCTGGAGGACGGCCGGTTGCTGCGCACCCACACCTCCCCGGTGCAGATCCGCTATCTGGAAAACAACCCGCCGCCGGTGCGGGTGATCGCCCCGGGTCGGGTGTATCGCCGCGACGCGGTGGATGCCACCCACTCGCCGGTGTTCCACCAGGTGGAGGTGCTGGCCATCGATGAGGGCCTGGATTTCAGCCACCTGCGCGGCACGGTGACCGCCTTCCTGCAGCAGTTCTTCGGCGATCTGCCGGTGCGCTTCCGGGCCAGCTACTTCCCCTTCACCGAGCCCAGCGCCGAGGTGGATGTGCAGTGGCGCGGCCGCTGGCTGGAGGTGATGGGCTGCGGCATGGTCGACCCCGCCGTGCTCACGGGCATGGGCCTCGATCCCGAGCGCTGGAGCGGCTTCGCCGCTGGCCTGGGGGTGGAGCGGTTCTGCATGGTGCGCCACGGCATCGACGACATCCGTCGCCTGTACACCAGCGATCTGCGCTTTCTGGAGCAATTCTGAGCGGACAGCCCAGGCGCAGCCAACCAGCCCCCATAAACTCAGGCTGCCCTCCGCGCCCCCGATCGGTGCCCCGCGTCGGACTGATCGTGAATGACGGCAAGGACCTGGCCCTGGCCACCGCCGATGCCATTGAGGCGCGCTTCACGGCGGCGGGCTATGGCGTGGTGCGGGTGAGCAGCTCCGGCGGCATGGTGGGTTTTGCCAACCCCGACCAGCACCTGCGCACCCGCGGCTACGCGGCCTGTGTGCCGGCTGGCTTCGATCGCGACCTCAGCCTGGCGGTGGTGCTCGGCGGCGACGGCACCGTGCTCTCGGCGGCCCGCCAGACCGCGCCGGTCGGCGTGCCGATCCTCACCGTCAACACCGGCCACCTGGGGTTTCTGGCCGAGGCCTACCTGCATCAGCTGGAGGGGGCCCTCGACCAGGTGCTCAGCGGCGAGTGGACGGTGGAGGAGCGCACATCCTTAATCGTCAGCGTGATGCGCGGCGACCAGCGGCGCTGGGAGGTGCTCTGCCTCAACGAGATGGCCCTGCACCGCGAGCCGCTCACCTCGATGTGCCATTTCGAGATCGCCGTAGGCCGGCACGCGCCGGTGGACATCGCCGCCGACGGCGTGATCCTCTCCACCCCCACCGGCTCCACCGCCTACTCCCTCAGCGCCGGCGGTCCGGTGATCACCCCGGATTGCCCGGTGCTGCAGCTGACGCCGATCGCGCCCCACTCGCTGGCCTCGCGGGCCCTGGTGTTCAGCGACCGGGAGCCGGTGACGGTGTTTCCAGCCACGCCGGAACGGCTGATGATGGTGGTGGACGGCAGCGCCGGTTGCTACATCTGGCCGGAAGATCGGGTGCTGGTGCGCCGCAGCGAGCAGCCGGTGCGCTTCGTGCGCCTGGCCGACCACGAGTTTTTCCAGGTGCTGCGCAACAAGCTGGGCTGGGGCCTGCCCCACGTGGCCAAGCCCGCCAACGGCACGGCGCCATGAGCGAAGCCCTGATCCTGCTGGTGGGCCCGGAAGCCGAAGCGCTGGCGGCCCGCCTGGAAGCCTCGGGCTACGCCTGCAGCAGCGAAGCCCAGCTGGCGATCGACGCTGACCACGGCCCAGAGGCCAGCCCGGATGCGGTGCTGGTGTCGGCCGACCAGGTTGGGCGCATCGAAGCCCTGCGGCAGCGCTGGGGCACCATTCCGCTGCTGCTCGACGTGGGTGACGACACGGTGGAGGCTCGCATCCATTGCCTCAGCTCGGGTGCCGACGACTTCTGGCTCTCGAGCATGGGCCCCAGCGACCTGCTGATGCGATTGCGGCTGCACCTGGATCTGACGCGCCGCGCCAACGTGCCGGCCCAGTTGCTGCAGGTGGGCGATCTGGTGGTGAACCCCAGCACGCGCCAGGTGAAACGCGGCCCCCGGCCGGTGGGCCTAACGGCGCGGGAATACCAACTGCTGCTCCTGCTGCTGGAGCGCAAGGGCACGGTGGTGAGCCGCGAGCTGATCCTGCGCCAGGTGTGGAACGACGATCAGGCCACCACCAGCAACGTGATCGAGGTGTACGTGCGCTACCTGCGCCAGAAGCTGGAAGAGGGCAACGAGCGGCGGCTGATCCACACGATCCGCGGCCAGGGTTACTGCCTGAGCGAGCGCCTGCCCCCGCTGGAGGGGCGCGGTTGATGGGTGGGCGTTCCCAGCTGCGGTGGTGCGGACAGGCGGGCCTGGCCCTGCTGCTGTGCGGCTTCACGCCCCCGCCCCAATGGCTCCCGATCACGGCCCAGTGGTGCCTGGCCCCGCTGCAACCCCAGCGCTGCATCGCCCTGGAGGTGGCCGACACCCCCGAGAAACAGAGCAAGGGCCTGCAACTGCGGCCGCCCCTGCCAGCCCTGCAGGGCATGTGGTTCCCCTACAGCCCGCCCTCGCTGGCGCGCTTCTGGATGCACCGCACCCCCGAACCCCTCGACATGCTGTTTGTGCAAGGCGGCCGAGTGGTGGCGATCGAGGCCCACACCCAACCCTGCCTGCGGCTGCCCTGCCGCAGCTACGGCCCCGACCAGGAGGTGGACGGCGTGCTCGAACTGGCCGCCGGCCAAGCCGAAGCCCTGGGGATCAAGGTGGGCACGCCGGTGCAGATTGAGCCGGTTGGGGCTGATGCGCCTGGCGGCCAGCCACCCTGATCACACAGGGACGGCAACCGGATGACCAGAATGGAAAACATTTCGCCCGGTACTTCCCCGTGCCTTCCGCTGCGCCACGCCCCAAGGGCCGCTGCCCTCAGCGCCTGCAGGCTGTCGGCGCCAACATCCGCAGGCGGCGACGAGAGCTCGGGGTGAGTGCGATGGCCACCGCGGCGGCGGCCGGGATCTCCAGGGTGACCCTGCACCGCATCGAGAATGGCGCCGCGTCGGTGACGCTGGGGGCCCTGATGAACGTGCTGGATGCCCTCGATCTATGCCTGGGCCCGCTGGAGGGTGCTGGAGCCGGAGCCCCCGCCGAGCCGATCGAGCGAGCTGTCTATCCCCTACTGCAGCAACTGGCCTGGCATGTCCATGGCACGGGCACCCTGAGCCCGGCGGAAGCGGCCGGGCTCTATGCACGCCAGCGCAGGCGGCTGGATCTGGAGGAGCTGCAGCCGCACGAGCGCCACTCTGCTGGGCCAGCTGAATCCGGAGCTGCTGCTGCGGCACCACTGCCTGTTTGGCGGTGGCACGGCCATTGCCCTGCGCTACGGGGAGTTCCGTCAATCGGTGGATGTGGATCTCCTGGTGTCCAATCGACGGGGCTACCGGGAACTGCGCCAGCTGATCCGGCGGGACAACAGCCTGAGGGCACTTTGGAAGGATCCCCAACACCCCCTCGAGGAGAGCCGGGAGCCGCTCACAGACCAATACGGCATCCGCGCCGGGGTGATCGTCGCCGGGGTGGCGGTCAAGCTGGAGATCGTGCTGGAGGGCCGGATCAGCCTGGAGATGCCCAGCGAAGAAGAATCGATCTGTGGCATTGCCTCCCTCACGCTGAACGACCTCATCTGCAGCAAGTTGCTGGCCAATTCCGACTGCTGGAACGACGACGGAGTCTTCAACCGCGATCTCATTGATCTGGCCCATCTACCCCTGACCCAAGCCATCTGGCGGCGGGCGCTGGCCAAGGCGGAAGAGGCCTATGGCGATGCAGTCCGCACCGATCTGGGCAAGGCCCTCGAGCGGCTGCAGCAGCGAGACGGCTGGCTGGAGCGCTGCTGTCAGGTGCTGGCGATCGAAGCCCCAAGGGCGGCGCTGTGGCAGCGGTTGATCAACCTGCAGCGGCTGGCAGCCATCCCTTCAACACCAGCACAGGATTGAGCGGGGCCAGGCGGGTGCCGTCGGCCAAGGGAGCCCCCCGCCAGGCCTGGTGCTGGGCCACCGCCACCCGGCAGCCGGCCTGCTCCAGCAGCGGCCGCAGCTCCGCCAGGGCCTCCACGGTGGCCAGCGGAATCACCACCACCCCGCCGGGCCGCAGCCGCTGCAGCACCGCCGCCAGCACGGCCGCCCGCTCACGGCCACCACCACCGATCAGCACCCGATCCGGATCGGGCAGTTGCGCCAACGCCTCGGGTGCCCGGCCCTCATGGATCCCCGCCGGCCGCACCCCAAGCCGCTCGGCATTGGCGGCGATCAACCCCGCCGAGCCGCCCCGCGCCTCCAGCGCCCAGAGGGCCAGGCCAGGACGCAACCGCAGGGCCTCCAGACCCACCGAGCCCAAGCCGGCGCCGATGTCCCACAGCACGCCGCGGTCGGGCAGCTCCAGATCGGCCAACAGCTGGATGCGCACCTCCCGCTTGGTCATCAAGCCAGGGCGGTCGTCGTGCTGGAGGAACAGGCCGTCGTCGAGGCCGAACAGGGGCAGAGCCGCCGGATCGGCGGGGGCAGCGGGCGGCGCGGCGATCAGCAGCACCAGGTGCAGAGGATCAACTGCGGCGGGCAGCGGCGCCTGCGGGACGAGCCGCTGCACCCGCTCCTCGGGGTGCCCCAGCCGCTCGCACAGCCAAAGGGCGTAGGCGGCCTCCAGGCCCGAGGCCGCCAGAATCCGCCGCACCTCCTCCACGCCACCGCGGCTCGGATCGGTGAGCACCGCCAGGGCCGCGGGGCGCTTCTGCAGGGCGGCGGCCAGGGGCTCCGGATCGCGGCCGTGCAGGCTGATCCAACTGGCGTCCTGCCAGGGGCGGCCGATGCGGGCGAAGGCCAGCTGCAGGGAGCTGGGGGCCGCATGGAAGCGCAGCCGCTCCGCACCAAGGTGCTGAATCAGCAGTCGGCCGATGCCAAACCAGAGCGGATCACCGCTGGCGAGCAGCACCGCCGGCTCGCCGCTGGCCAGGGCCTGCTCCAAGGGGCCATAGATCTGCTCTGGCCGGTCGCTGGCCAGCAGAGCGGGGCACGAGGTGTCCGGGGGGATCCGGCCGGCCGCCTGCTCGGCCTGCCACCAGGGCGCCAGCTGGCCCAGCAGCCGCACCGGCGCCACCACCAAGCGGGCCCGGCGCACCAGCGCCAGGGCTCTGGGGGCCAGGGCGGCCAAGCCACCGGCATCGGTGCCGATCACCTCCAACACAGCCTGCTGCGCCAGGGCGCCCCACGGTTACTGGAGCCATGATGCTCAGCCGAGTGCCCTTCGGCCTGGCCATGAGCGACCGCCGCCAGCGGATTCACGATCTGGTGCTCGCCCTGCTGGCCCAGCAGGGCGACCTGGAGCTGCTTGCCGGCGACGGCACCGGCCTGCCCAGCGGCGATCCGGGCAACTGGATCGAGCGCAACCGCCGGGTGGTGCAGCGCTACCAAGCCCTGGTGCGCTCCGCCGTCACCCTCGACGCCCTTGTGGATCAGGAGGTGAACGGCAGCTTCCAGAGCCCAGGGGGAGATTCGGATCGCCGCGCCAGCAACCTCTGACAAGCTGGGCGCACCTTTTCTGCCCCCATGGCGCGCTTCGGCCTCTCCGCCCTGACTTCGCTGCTCCAGGGCAAGGGGGACCGCCAGGCGGGCACCAACAGCTGGGCCGCACCCGCCGCCAGCTGGAGCCGGCCCTTCGGCCTGGGCTGGCAGCAGCCCTACACGGTGCGCTACGCCAGCAACCTCGACGACGGCCCCAACCACGGCATGCCCCTGGGGGGCTTCGGTGCCGGCTGCATCGGCCGCGCCCCCGACGGCAGCTTCAACCTCTGGCACCTCGATGGCGGCGAGCACTGGTTTGGCACCCTGCCCGACTGCCAGTTCGCCCTGTTTGAAAGCGACGGCACCCAGAGCCGTGCCCATGCCCTGGCGGTGAAGCCCCAGGCCGACGCCTCCCGCCCCGAGGGCGGCGAGCCCCTCAGCGCCTGGGGCTGGTATCCCACCAGCACCCCGGAGCAATCCAGCGGCACCTACGCCGCCCGCTACCCCCTCAGCAACACCCACTACAGCGGCGTGTTTCAGGCCGAGGTGAGCTGTGAGGCCTTCAGTCCGATCCTCCCGGGCGACTACCAGCGCACCAGCTACCCGGTGGCGGTGTTTGTCTGGACGCTCACCAACCCCACCGACCGCCCCCTCGACCTCTCGCTGCTGCTGAGCTGGCGCAACACCACGGGCTGGTTCAGCAACACGGACCCCACAGCAGCAGTCAAGTTCCGCGACGACGGCAGCCCGGAGCACAACTACGTGCCGGCGATCGGCCGCAGCGCTGGACAGCGCAACCGCTGGGTGGAGCAAGCGGGCTTGAAAGGCGTGCTGCTGGAGGGCGAGCACTCCACGCCGATCGCAGAAGGGGAGGGGCAGTGGTGCCTCGCAGCCCCCGATCACCTGGAGGTGCAGCGCTGCAGCCGCTGGAACCCCCACGGCAGTGGCGCCGAGCTGTGGGAGCCCTTCGCCACAGGTGGCTCGATCCCCGACAGCAACAACGACCGCCGCAGCGGCGAGGGCGACCCCAGCAGCGCCGCCCTGGCGGTGAAGTGCCAGCTGGAGCCCGGCGCCAGCATCGAGATCCCCCTGGTGATCAGCTGGGACCTGCCGGTCACGGCCTTCGCCACCGGCACCCGGGCCCTGCGTCGCTACACCGACTTTTTTGGCGGAAAGGCCGGCGGCACCGAAAGCAGCTGCGGCTCCAGCGCCGCCGCCATCGCCGCCGAAGCCCTGCGCGACTGGCGCGATTGGCGCGCCCAGATCGAGGCGTGGCAACGGCCCGTGCTGGAGCGCACGGATCTGCCCGAAGCCCTGCGCATGGCGCTGTTCAACGAGCTCTACGACCTGGCCAGCGGCGGCAGTCTCTGGACTGCCGCCAGCAGCGGCGATCCGGTGGGTCAGTTTGGGGTGCTGGAGTGCCTCGACTACGCCTGGTACGAGAGCCTGGACGTGCGGCTCTACGGCTCCTTTGCCCTGCTGCAACTCTGGCCCGAGCTCGACAAGGCCGTGCTGCGCAGCTTCGCCCGCGCCATCCCGGCCGCCGATGCCACGCCCCGGCCGATCGGCTGGTATTTCACCCAGGGCAAGGGCCGGGTTGAAGCCCCCCGCAAGGTGGCCGGCGCCACGCCGCACGATCTGGGCGCCCCCAACGAGCGGCCGTTTGAAGCCACCAATTACACCGCCTATCAAGACTGCAACCTCTGGAAGGACCTGGCCAGCGACTACGTGCTGCAGGTGTGGCGCACCTTCAAGCTGGCCCCCAGCGGCGAAGACCTCACCTTCCTGGCCGCCTGCTGGCCGGCGGCGGTGCAGGCCCTGCGGTATCTCAAGGGCTTCGACGCCAACAACGACGGGCTACCCGACAACGGCGGCGCCCCCGACCAAACCTTCGACGATTGGCCGCTCAAGGGCGTGAGCGCCTACTGCGGCGCCCTCTGGATCGCGGCCCTCGAAGCTGCCCTGGCGATGGCCCAGCAGCTGCAGTTGGAGCTGGGGCTCGACACCAGCGGCGAGCAGCGGGAATTCGGCAGCTGGCTGGAGCAGAGCCGGGCCAACTTCGACGTGCTGCTGTGGAACGGCGAGTACTACAACATCGACGCCGAGAGCGGCACGCCGGTGGTGATGGCCGACCAGCTCTGCGGCGACTTCTATGCCCGGCTGTTGGGTCTGCCGCCGGTGGTGGCCGATGAGCGGGCCCGGAGCGCGCTGCGGGCCGTGCGGGAGGCCTGCTTTGAGGGCTTCCAGGGCGGCAAGCTCGGGGTAGCCAACGGCCTGCGCCGTGACGGCACGCCCCTCGATCCCAACGGCACCCACCCGCTGGAGGTGTGGACCGGCATCAACTTCGGCCTGGCGGCCTACTACCGCCTGATGGGGGAACCCGGCACGGCCTTCGCCATCACCGGTGCCGTGGTCGAGCAGGTGTACAGCGGCGGCCTGCAGTTCCGCACCCCGGAAGCCATCACCGGGGTCAACACCTTTCGGGCCTGCCACTACCTGCGGGCGATGGCGATCTGGGCCCTCTGGGCTACCCACACCAACTGGCAAGCGATCCCCGGGGCGGAGCGCCAGCCATGAAACCCCTGCTTGTCCTCCTGCTCGCCCCTCTGTTGGCCATCTCCCTCCTGCTGGGCCTGCCCCCTGCAGCCCAGGCCCTGGTTCACGCCCACCCCGACGAGAACGGCACCCCGGTGGTGCGCAGCCTCGAGAGCCTGCGCGACCTCGACTACCAGAGCTGGCAGGTGGTGGCTTACCGCGAAGGACCCCCTGGCGGCCCCCTGAAGCTGCGCATCGTCGGTTATCCCGGCAAGGTGCGCCTCGACCACCCCACCGCCCTGCAGGTGCGCAGCGGCCGTTTCCGCTGGGAGCTGGCCGATGTCACCCTGGCCAATCCCCAGCTGGCGGGCGATGGTCGGGCCGCCGCCGCCGAATTCGACCTGGCCCCGCTGCTGGCCGACCTCAAGCAGGACCGGCCCCTGCGCCTGATACTGCCGGGGGTGTTTGTTGAACTGCCGGTGCCGCCGTTTGTGGTGGCGGAATGGCGCAGCCTGCCGAACGCCACGGGGTGAACTCCTCCAAATCGTGAGCTCCTTCCGATCGTGAGCCCTTCAGAGCTCGATGCTGATCAGCTCGCGCAATCGCTGTCGACTGGCGTCTGAGGGGTCGAGCAGGACTTCCGCAAGCGCTCGGCGGTATTCAATTTCTCCTTCCAGGCGTCGTACCTGGCGTTTTCGTCTCGCAGCCTGGCCGTCTCTTCGACGATTTCCACCGTGCCACTCAAGGCCGAGATCAACCAGGAGAGCCGCTGACGCCACGACAAAGGCGGCGAGGCTCCCACCCAGCAAGGCAGCGGTCGCTCCTGGCTGGTCAGCAGATTCAACGGTTCCATCAATAAAAAAGCGCAGCAGGGCCGCCAGGGCATAGAAGAAGCTAACCAGAGCCCTGGGCAGCAGTGCCAGAAAAGCCAGCATGGAAGGGTCAACCTTGGCAAGGGCGTCCATCTCTTCAGTGCCACCCCCCGTATCAGGCCCCTGGCGCCCCTGGATGCAGCGGGCCCTGCAACTGGCGGCCCTGGGCGCCGGCCGCACCAGCCCCAACCCCCTGGTGGGGGCGGTGGTGCTCGATGCCGCCGGAGCGCTGGTGGGGGAGGGGTATCACGCCCGCGCCGGCGAGCCCCATGCCGAGGTGGGTGCCCTGGCCCAGGCGGGCGCGCGGGCCCGCGGCGGCACCTTGGTGGTGACCCTGGAGCCCTGCTGCCACCACGGCCGCACGCCGCCCTGCAGCGAGGCGGTGATCGCCGCCGGCCTGGCCCGGGTGGTGGTGGCCATGGCCGACCCCAATCCCCAGGTAGCAGGGGGCGGCCTGGCCCAACTGCGGGCCGCCGGCATCGCGGTGATCTGCGGCGTGGCCGAAGCCGAGGCCCGCGCCCTCAACCGCGCCTTCCTGCACCGACTGGCCACGGGCCGGCCCCTGGGCCTGCTCAAGTGGGCCATGGGTGTTGATGGCCGCACCGCCCTCAGCAACGGCGCCAGCCAGTGGATCAGCGGCCCCGAGGCCCGCAGCTGGGTGCACCGGTTGCGGGCGAGCTGTGATGCGGTGATCGTGGGCGGCGGCACCGTGCGCGCCGACGACCCCCTGCTCACCAGCCGTGGACTGCGCCACCCCGAACCCCTGCGAGTGGTGCTCAGCCGCGGCCTGGATCTGCCCACCAGCGCCCAGCTCTGGGATCAGACCACGGCGCCCACCCTGGTGGCCCATGGCCCCGAGGCGCCACCGCAGGCCTGCGCCGCCCTCGATCAGCAGGGCATACCCCGGCTGGAGCTGCCCCGCTGCAGCCCCCGGCTGCTGCTGGAGGCCCTGGCGGCCCGCGGCTGCAACCAGGTGCTGTGGGAATGCGGCGCGGAGCTGGCCGCCGCGGCCGTGCGCGACGGCTGCGTGCAGGAGGTGGCCGCCGTGATCGCCCCGAAACTGATGGGTGGCGAGCCGGCCCGCACCCCCCTGGGCGAGCTGGGCTACGCCGCAATGGCCGACGTGCCGAGCTGGCAGGCCCTCCCCCCCCAGGCCCTCGGCCCCGACCTGCTCTGGCAGCTCACCACACCGCCCCTGGATTTCCCTTGAGCGCCATGCCCGCCACCACCCTGCCCTTCGCGCTGCAGATCCCCCTGGCGGGGGCGTTGCTGGCCCTGGTCGTGTGGTTGCTGCTGGATTGGCTTGGCCGGCGCTGCCGCAGTGGCTCCCTGGCTCGCGCCCTGCTGTTCAACGGTCGGCTCAGCCTGGCCGGAACGGTCTTGCTCAGCAGTGTGGGCTGGTGGCTGGCGGGGCCGGTTCAGGGCCTGCAGGTGCGCGATCTGCTGGTCAGCATCGGCGTGGTGTGGACCCTGCTGCGCTGGCGCAGAGAACTCAAGCAGCGCGATGCGCACTACGCCGCCCAACTGCTGCCGCACCTCACCCCCAAAGACCAGCTCTTCCTGTTCGACGTGCTCGACAAGCTGTTCTGCAGCGCCGCCCTGCTGGTGGTGCTGTTCAAGGCGCTCGAGCTGCTGGGGGTGTCGGCGGGTGTGTTGATCACCGCGGGGGGCTTCGGCGCCGCGGCCCTGGGCTTCGGCGCGCGCACGATCGTGGAAAACGGCCTCAGCGGCTTGAGTCTCTACATCAACCGGCCCTTCACCCTCGGCGACACGATCAACCTGCCGGCCCTCAACCTGCTGGGCACGGTGGAGAAGGTGGGTTGGTTCTACACCGAGCTGCGTGATCCCGACCGCCAGCGGATTTACATCCCCAACGGCATCTTCACCAGCCAGGCGGTGCAAAACCTGGCCCAGATCGACAACCGCCGCATCTGGATCGAATTCGGCCTCCGCTACGACGACCGCGGCCGCATCGAGGCCATCAGCCACACGCTGGGGGAGCGGCTGGAGACCCTGACCGGGGTCGACCGGGTCAGGGACCGGCTGGTGCACTTCGTCGACTACGGCGACTCGGGCCTGCTGTTGCGGCTGCTGTGCTTCAGCGCCAGCGGCGACCTGCAAGCGGCCTGGGCGCTGAGGCAGCAGGTGTTGCTGTTGATCGGCGAGGTGGTGGAGCAGGCCGGGGCCGCCATGCCCTTCCCCACCCGCACGGTGCTCTCAGACCATGGGTCTATCTCAGCTCCGGATGCAGCGGATCCCCCTTGAACGGTCCCTGCACCGCCGAGGTGATCCAGCCTCCGTAGAAACCGCCCGGCTGGGGTGTGACCCGCTCGCCATCGAACCAGCAGCCATCCATCAGGGCTGGATACACGGCAAACCAACCCGCCAGCGCCGCGAAGGCCGGGGTGGGCTCGGGGTAGGTCCACACCGCCCGGCGCAGGCGGCGCTCGGCCGGGCCGCCCGGATCCACCACCACATCGCAGTAGCGGGCCACCCCCTTCCACTCGCAGAAGCTGGTGCCAGCACTGGGCTGCAGCAGCTCCAACCGCACGCTCTCGGGCGGCAGGTAGACGGTGGGGGGATGGAAGGTTTCCAGCACCCGCAGCGCGCGATGGCTCTCTGCCAGCACCTGGCCCAGAGCCTCCACCCGCACCTGGGCGGCGCTCTCCACCAGTGCCGGCGGCCGGGGGTAGTCGGCCACGCGCTCGACGGCTGCCGCCATGGCGAGCTCAGGCGACGATGAAATTGCGCAACCGCCGGCCTTCGGCTCCGGCCCGCTCCTGCAGCTCCGCATCGCTGAGGCTGGCCTCCTGCCGCTGCTGCGCGGCGATCACATCAGCCGCCTCGAGCGGGTAGCCGGCGCCGCGGGCCAGCTCCAGAAACGCCGGCAGCTCGAGCGGCTCGGCCAGCTGGGCCGCCAGCTCCGGGCTGCGGCGGGCATGGGCCACGAAGGCATCCAACTGTTCCAGGCTCACAGATTCAGCTCCAGTTGGGGCTGGTCTAGCGCCACCGGCCCGCCATCGGCTTGCCACCCAGCCGGATCCCAGGGCAGCAGCAGCGGCTCCAGGGCCCGCAGGCCGGGGCCATCGACCGGCTCCAGCCAGGCCTGCTCGAGGCCCCTGGGGATCAGCACCGGCATGCGCCGGTGGATTGGCGCCAGCAGGGCATTGGGCGCGCTGGTGAGCACGCAACAACTCTCCAGCTCGCTGCCATCCGGGCCAATCCAGCGCTCCCACAGGCCAGCCAGCCAGAACAGCGCGCCATCGCGCCGGCGGATCCAACGGCCCTGTTCCCAGAAGGCATCGGCGGGGATCAGGCAGCGGCGGTGGCGCCAGGCGCCGCGGAAACTGGGCTTGAGCGCCACGGTCTCGGCGCGGGCATGCACAGACCGGTGGGCGGTGGCCGGGTCCTTGACCCACTCGGGCAGCAGCCCCCACAGGGCCAGGGCCACCTGAAGCTGGCCGTGCTCCTGGCGCTGGATCAACAGCGGCTCGCCCGGGCGCACCTCGGCCCGGGGGGCGTAGTGGGCCGCCAGCCCCGGCGGCAGGGGGCCCTGCAGCTGCGGCAGCAGGCGGTCGAGATCGGCAGTGAGCGAAAAGCGACCACACATGGCAGCAATGGTGGGGTTGCGTTCGGTTCTCCCAACCCCCCGCCGGATCGCCGCCGGGAACAACAGCCCTAGTTTGGGCTCACCTTTGGCTGCCGCACCATGGCGATCCGCCAGGACGACAACCGCCCTAACCGCCGCTTCGGAATCATCAACCTGGTGTTGATCGGCTTCGGCGTGCTGCTGCTGTTCAGCAACTTCCTGCCCAACCCGGCCGCCCAGGTGCCGCGGGTGCCCTATTCGCTGTTCATCGACCAGGTGAACAGCAGCAACGTCAAGCGCGCCTACATCACCTCCGACCAGATCCGCTACGAGCTCAAGGAGCCCGAGGCGGAGGGTGCCCCCACCGTGCTCTCCACCACGCCGATCTTCGACATGGATCTGCCCCAGCGGCTGGAGCAACACGGGGTGGAGTTCGCCGCCGCACCGCCGCAGAAGCCAAGCTTCATCACCACGGCCCTGAGCTGGGTGGTGCCGCCGCTGATCTTCATCCTGGTGCTGCAGTTCTTCGCACGCCGCCAGATGGGCGGCGGTGCCCAGGGAGCATTGAGCTTCACCAAGAGCAAAGCCAAGGTTTACGTGCCCGATGAGGAATCGCGGGTCACCTTTGCCGATGTCGCTGGCGTGGATGAGGCCAAGGCCGAGCTAGCCGAGATCGTTGACTTCCTCAAAAAACCCGAGCGCTACGCCGCCATCGGCGCCCGCATTCCCAAAGGTGTGCTTCTGGTGGGCCCTCCCGGCACGGGCAAAACCCTGCTCTCCAAGGCCGTGGCAGGTGAAGCAGGCGTGGCCTTCTTCATCATTTCCGGCTCCGAATTCGTGGAGCTGTTCGTGGGTGCAGGCGCTGCCCGGGTGCGCGATCTGTTTGAAGAAGCCAAGAAAAAGGCGCCTTGCATCATCTTCATCGACGAACTCGATGCCATCGGCAAGAGCCGTTCCGGCTCGATGGGGGTGGTCGGCGGCAACGACGAACGGGAGCAGACGCTCAACCAGCTGCTCACCGAGATGGACGGCTTCACCGGCCAGGACAAGCCTGTGATCGTGCTGGCGGCCACCAACCAACCGGAAACCCTCGATGCCGCGCTGCTGCGTCCGGGCCGTTTCGACCGCCAGGTGCTGGTGGATCGCCCCGACCTCTCGGGCCGCAAGTTGATTCTGGAGATCTACGCCAAGAAGGTGAAGCTCTCCGCCAGTGTTGACGTCGACAAGATCGCCCAGGCCACCAGTGGCTTCGCCGGGGCCGATCTGGCCAACCTGGTGAACGAGGCCGCCCTACTAGCGGCCCGCGCCTACCGCACCGAAGTGGAGCAGGCCGACCTCAACGAAGCCATTGAGCGCGTGGTGGCGGGCCTGGAGAAGAAGAGCCGGGTGCTCCAGCCCGACGAGAAGAAAGTGGTGGCTTACCACGAAGTGGGCCACGCGATCGTGGGGCACCTGATGCCCGGCGGGAGCAAGGTGGCCAAGATCTCTATCGTGCCCAGGGGCATGAGCGCCCTGGGCTACACCCTGCAGTTGCCCACCGAAGAGCGCTTCCTCAACTCCAAGGAAGACCTCGAAGGCCAGATCGCCACCCTGCTGGGCGGCCGCAGCGCCGAGGAACTCGTGTTCGGCG
>VGQC01000036.1 GCA_016882385.1 Cyanobacteria bacterium M_DeepCast_100m_m1_067
TCCGGAGCGGAATCGCGTGAACTGTTGCAGGCCTAGGCCGTGGCCGGTTCGGGTGGTGTGATGTCGATGCTGAGGAAATCCTTGGCCACCACGGTATTGGCGAAGATGGCCTGGGCTTCCGCCACCAGGTCGTCGGGGGTCATCGCATTGCCCGGCATGTAGCGGGGGCTGAGATGGGTCAGCACCAGCTGCTTGACGCCGGCCTCCAGGGCCGTTTGGGCCGCCATCGTGCTGGTGGAGTGCTGGCGCTGGTAGGCCAGCTCCGCCTCCGCGTGGGAGAAGGTGGATTCGTGAATCAGCAGGTCGGCCCCGGCGGCCAGCTGCACCGCCGCTTCGCAAAACACGGTATCGGTGCAATACACAACGCTGGCGCCCGGGCGGTCGGGGCCGCACAGGCTGGCACCCTTGATGATCCGGCCGTCGTCGAGGGTCACGCTGTGGCCGGCCTTGAGCTCGGCATAAATCGGGCCGGGCGGGATGCCCAGGGCCCGGGCGCGCTCCACGTCGAAGCGGCCGGGCCGCGGTTTCTGGTCGACCCGGTAGGCAAAGGCCGGCACCCGGTGGGTCAGCGGGGTGCAACGCACGGTGAGGTCGTCGTCGTCGAGCAGCAGGGCGCCACTGCTGGCGGCCTCCTGCACCCGGTGGGTGCGCAGCGGGTAGCCGATGCGGGTGGAGGACGTGCGCAGCACCCCTTCGAGGTAGTCGCGCAGGGGGTCGGGTCCATAGAGATCGATGCCCGTGCAGGTGCCCGCCAGCCCCAGACTGGCCAGCAGCCCCGGCAGACCGAACACGTGGTCGCCATGCATATGGGTGATGAAAATCCGCCGCAGCTGGCTGACCCGCAGCTCACTGCGCAGGAACTGGTGCTGGGTGGCCTCGCCACAGTCAAACAGCCACAGCTCACTGCGCTGGGGCAGCCGCAGCGCCACGGCCGACACATTGCGGCCCCGGGTGGGCACGCCGGAACTGGTGCCTAAAAAGGTGACCTGCACGGTCGTGCCGCCTCTGGCGCATGCTGCCACGCCGGGCACAATGGCCCCCTGAGCAGGGATCTTTCTTTTGGCGCTGCCCTCCCCACGCCAGTGTGTCCTCGCCTGGTCGGCGACCTGGCTCGTTGCCGGGCCCGCGGCGGCTGTGGTGCTGGCTGGGGTGGTCCCGATGGCTCTGCAGGCCCAGGCTGCTGAGCTCCAGGTGCGGGTGCTGCTGCTGGAGGCTGGCCTGATGCCCCTGGCGGCACGCCAGCAGCCCTTGGTGCTGAGGGCCGGCAGCCAGAGCTGGTCGGTGGCCCCCAGCGAGGCGGTTGTGCTGCAGCTCGCCGCTGGCGGCCTGGTGCTGGAGCGCGGCGGTGCCGTGGAGCGCTTGCCCCAGGTGTCCGAGCTCTGGCTCGAGCCGGCGGCGCGGCCTGCCGGCGATGGAGCCGATTTCCAGCTGCAACAGCGGGGCTACCGCGGGCGGCTGCAGCTCCTGGTGGGTGGCTCCGCCGTGCGGGCCATCAATCACGTGCCCCTGGAGGCTTATTTACCCAGCGTGGTGGGCAGCGAGATGCCGGCCAGTTGGCCCCAGGCGGCCCTGCGGGCCCAGGCGGTAGCGGCCCGCACCTATGCCCTGCGGCAGCGCAAACCCGCGGCCCCCTTTGATGTGAGCGCCACGGTGTCGAGCCAGGTGTACAAAGGCGTCGATGCCGAAACGCCCTCCACCCGCGAGGCGGTGGCCAGCACCCGCGGCCAGGTGTTGCTCTACGGCTCCAGCCTGGCCAACGCGGTGTTTCACAGCAGCGCCGGTGGCAGCACCGAAAACAGCGGCGATCTCTGGAGTCAGCAGCTTCCCTACCTGGTGAGCGTTCCCGATTTCGACCAGCACAGCCCGGTGCACGCCTGGGAGCAGCGGTTGGAGCCCGAGCAGCTGCAGAAGGCCTTCGGCGAGATCGGCGGCGCCCAGCGCATCGAGGTGCTCGCCACCACCGGCTCCGGACGGGTGCGCCAGGCGCGGGTGATCGGCCCCGCTGGCACCCTGGTGCTGACGGGTGCCCAGTTGCGCAGTCGCCTCGGCCTCAAGAGCACCCTGGTGCGCTTTGAAGTGCTGGCTCCCGAGTTGGCGGCCCTGCCACCCTCCCTGCCGGCCCTCCCCCCGCTGTCGTCCCAGCCCCAGCCGTCCGATCCGGAGGCCGCCCCGCCCGTGCAGGTGCCACCACCGTCGCTGTTGGCGATCGGCCGCGGTTATGGCCACGGGGTGGGCATGAGCCAGTGGGGGGCCCATGGCCTGGCCCAGCGCGGCCAGAGCTACGACCAGATCCTGCGCCACTACTACCGCGGTACCGAGCTGCGTCCCTACGGCACTCCCTGAGCGTGGAGCTGCTCGCGTTGCCAGACGCCCAGGCCGTGGCCACGGCTGTGGCCGATCTGGTGTGTCAGGCGCAGCAGGCTGCGCTGCGCAAGCCCCTGGGCCTGGCCACCGGGCGCACCATGGAGCCCGTGTATGCGGCGCTGCGGTTGCAGCTGGGCCGGCTCAGTCCCGAGAAGCAGCAGGCCATCCGCGATGGCTGGCTGAGTTTCAACCTCGATGAGTACGTGGGCCTGGCGGCCGATGATCCCCGCTCCTTTGCCGCCTTCATGGCCGATCAGCTGCAGCGGCCCCTGGGGTTGCGGGCCGATCAGGTGCGGCTGCCCGATGGTCTGGCGGCCGATCCCCAGGCGGAAGCACATCGCTATGCGACGGCCCTCGCCGCCGCCGGGGGCTTGGGGCTGCAGCTGCTGGGTCTGGGAGGTAACGGCCACGTGGGCTTCAACGAACCCCCCTGCGGTGCCCAGTCCCCCTGCCGCTGTCTGGAGCTGAGTCCCGCCACCCGCACCCAGAACGCCGGCGCCTTCGGCGGCGATGCAGGGGCGGTGCCGGCCCGGGCCATCACCCTGGGGCTGGTGGAGATCCTGGCGGCCGAGCGGATTCTGCTGGTGGTGACCGGTGCGGCCAAGGCCGGGATCCTGCGGCGCGTTCTGGAGGAGCCGCCCCACGACAACCTCCCAGCCAGCTGGCTGCAGGGGCATCCCGCGGTCACGGTGATCGCCGATGCCGCAGCCCTGGCTGGCTGAGTTGGCTGGCTGACAGGGCTGGTTCAGCCCATCAGCGCTGCCAGCACGGCCTGCATCAGGTCTTCGTCGGCCTCCAGGTTGCTGGTGACGCTGCGCACATCGTCGAGGTCTTCGAGGACATCGAGCATGCGGCAGAAGGCCCGCAGGCTGTCTTCGTCGCCGAGGGGGCAGGCGGTTTGGGGAATCCAGCGGTGTTCCCAGCCGCCCACGGGCAAGCCCTGGTGGCGCAGGCCGTCCTGCAGGGCTTCGAGGACTTCGAAGGCGCCGAACACTTCGGCCCCCTGGCCATCGAGCTCGTAGCCCAGGGCTGCCGGCCCGCCCCGTTCCTCCAGCGCCAGCAGGCTTTCCAGCAGTGCCTCCTCCTGCAGGCCAGGCTGCTCCAGCCGCACCACCGCCCGCTGCTCAAACAGGTAGCCCACGCAGCCCGTTTCGCCCAGGTTGCCGCCGTGCTTGCTGAAGGCCAGGCGCACGTCGGCGGCGGTGCGGTTGCGGTTGTCGGTGAAGGCCTCGATCAGCACCGCCACCCCGCCGGGGCCATAGCCCTCGTAGCGCACGGATTCAAAGGCGTCGCCGGCGCCGCTGCCCTGGCCCGAGCCCTTGGCGATGGCGCGATCGATGTTGGCGTTCGGCACCCCGGCGGCCTTGGCCTTCTCGATCGCCGTGCGCAACTGGAAGTTGCCGGCTGGGTCGGCTCCACCCCTGGCTGCCACGGTGATTTCCCGCCCCAGCCGGGTGAACACGGCGCCCCGCTTGGCGTCCACCACCGCCTTGGTGCGCTTGATCTGGGCCCACTTGCTGTGGCCGGCCATCGGAGGGTGCGGGAAAAAACGACAGGGTTAGCCGGTGGCGTTGAACACCAGCTTGGGCTGCAGCAGGCCGCCATCGCTGGCGCGGGCCATGCCGGCCAGGTTGCCATCCGGGGCCAGCACCGCCACCGGCTGACCGGCGGCCAGGGGTGGGCCGGTTTCAAGCGGGGCTGGGGAGGGCGTGGCTGCGAGGGCCCGGCCGCAGCGCCAGCCCGCCAGCTCCGCTTCATCCAGCTGCCTTCGGGGCAGGCGCGCCAGCGCTGCCAGGGGATCCAGCAGGGCCGGCAAGGGCGCCTGATCGAGGTGCTCCAGGGGCACCGCCTGCGCGAGGCTGAAGCCCAGGGCCTCGGTGCGCCGCAGCCGGGCCAGGGCGCCGCCGCAGCCCAGGGCCTCCCCCAGGTCGCGGGCCAGGGCACGGATGTAGGTGCCGGCCGAGCAGCGCACCAGCAGCTCCAGGCTGCCGGCCGCGGCATCCCAGCCCAGCAGCTCCAGCTGCTGCACGGTCACCGGCCGTGCCGCCAGCTGCAGCTGCTCCCCCTGTCGCACCCGGGCGTAGGCCCGCTGGCCCTCCACATGCACCGCCGACACCTGGGGCGGCACCTGCTGGATCGTGCCGCGGAAGGCCGCCAGGGCTGCCTCCAGATCGGCCTCCGTTAGGGCGGGCACGGCGGCGCGGCCCAGCACCTCTCCCTCCAGGTCGTCGCTGACGGTGCGCACCCCCAGTTGCACCACGCCCCGGTAGGTCTTGTCACCCTCCAGGTAGGGCAGCAGCCGGGTCGCGGGCCCCAGGGCGATCGGCAGCACGCCGGTGACCGCGGGATCCAGGGTGCCGCCATGGCCCACCCGCTTGAGGCCGTAGGCGCGCCGCACCCGGCTGACGCAGGCGTGGGAGGTGAGCCCGGCAGCCTTGTCGAGCACCAGAAAGCCGCAGGGCTGGTCAGCCATGGATCGGAGCGTCAGCCTTGCAGGGTCCCATGTTCGGCCTCGATGACCCTGCAGCAGCGCCGCGATCTGGCGTTTCTGGTGCTGGCCGGCATCTTTCTCGGCACCATGGGCATGCTCAACATCCTTGGGCTCACCCGCTTTCTGCAGCTGGGCAGCATCGGCACCTGGCCGATCGTGGTAGCCGTGGGCGCCTTGCCCTACCCGGTCACCTTCCTCTGCACCGACCTGATCAGCGAGCTGTGGGGTGAGCGCAAAGCCGGGCAGCTGGTTTGGGTGGGCCTGGCGCTCAACGGCTGGATCGTGCTGATCCTCTGGCTCGGCGGCATCTTGCCGGGCCTGGCCGGGGCGCCGGAGGCCACCTTCTTCGAGGTGCGCCGCCTGGCTTTCGGGGCGGTGGGGGCCTCGATGGTGGCCTATCTGGCGGCCCAGTTCACCGACGTGCGCCTGTTCCATTTCTGGAAACGCGTCAGTGGCGGCAAGGCCCTGTGGCTGCGCAACAACGGCTCCACCCTGGTGAGCCAGCTGGTGGACACCACGGCGGTGGTGCTGATCAGCCACTACGCCAGCCATGTGCTGCCGGTGCGCGCTGGCGAGCCGGTGCTGCCCCAGTTGGCCTCGTTCATCGCCAGCGGCTACCTGTTCAAACTGCTGGCGGCCCTGGCCGACACCCTGCCCTTTTATGGCTTGGTGGCTTGGCTGCGGCGCTGGCTGGAGGTGCCAGGCGACGGCACTGAGTTGCTCGACGGGGTGCCTGAAGGGGCCCCGAATCCCGGCACCTAGGTTGGCTCCCATCTGCACAGGGATGGCGTTGGTGGTGGAGAGGCAAGAGGGGGCGGCGCTGGCATCCCCCCTAACGGTGGCGTCTCCCCTAACGGTGGAGCAGTTTTTGGCCGATGGTTTTGCCCTGCGGCCCCAGTTGGCCGCCTTCCTCCAGATCGCGCCGGAGGAACTGGAGCGCCGCCTGCCCAGCAGCACCAACGATCTGGCTGCTCTGCATCCGGGGGCGTTTGACCCCACCCAGGTGGAGCAGTTCTACGAAGACGCCGTGGGCACCGGCCATCTGCTCGAGCTGGCCGCCTGGCACCTGGGCAGTGCCGATTACATCGCCGACACCCTGCGCCTGCAGCAGCGCTTTGCGACCGGTCAGGTGCTCGACTTCGGCGGTGGCATCGGCAGCCATGCCCTGGCGGCGGCTGCCCTGCCCCAGGTTGAGCAGGTGTGGTTTGTGGATCTCAACCCCCACAACCGCGCCTTCGTGGGGGCCCGCGCCGCCGAGCTGGGCCTGGCTGCCAAGCTGCGCTGCTTCCGGGATCTGGCCGATCCGGCCCTGCCTGCGCGCTTCGACACGATCGTGTGCCTGGACGTGCTCGAGCACCTCAGCGATCCGGCCGCCCAGCTGGAGATTTTCGCCGAACGCCTGGCACCGCAAGGGATTGCCCTGCTCAACTGGTATTTCTTCAAGGGGTTTCAGGGCGAGTACCCCTTCCACTTCGACGCCCCTGAGCTGGTGGAGGCCTTCTTCCGCACACTCCAGAGCCGCTTCCTGGAGGTGTTCCACCCCTATCTGATCACCACCCGGGCCTATCGGTTGCTGGGCTGAGGGCAGCCATGAAAAAGCCGGCGGGAGCACCGCCGGCCGAGGAGGAAATCTCCGGGGCTGTGCTCAGCCGACGGCAATGTTGATGCGCTTGCGGCTGCGCAGGCCGCGCTTGATGCTGTCGAAGCTCACCACGCCGTCCACCAGAGCGAACAGGGTGTCGTCGGAGCCGCGGCCCACATTCACGCCGGGCAGCACGGAGGTGCCGCGCTGGCGGATCAGGATGGAGCCGGCGCTCACGGTTTCACCGCCGTAGCGCTTGACGCCCAGGCGCTTGGAGTTGGAGTCGCGGCCGTTGCGGGTGGAGCCTGTGCCTTTCTTGTGGGCCATGGATCGGAGGAAGCAGGGATAGGGGTCTCAGGAACGAAGGCGTGGAGCGGGATGCACCGGGTTTCAGGCGATCGCCTTGCCGCCAACGGAGATGGACTCGACCATCACGCGGGTCAGCTCCTGACGGTGACCGTTCTTGCGCCGGGTCTTCTTTTTGGGGCGCATTTTGTAAACGATGATCTTGGGGCCGCGGCGATGGGCCATCACCTTCAGCGCCACGCTGGCACCTTTGACGTACGGCTGGCCGAGGGTGGTGGCTTTGCCGTCGTTGACCAGGAGCACGTTGTCGATGGTGAAGTTGCCATCAACATCCACTGCGACCCTGTCGAAGTCGTAGTAGCGGTTCGGTTGCAGCCAGAACTGCTGGCCAGAGGCCTCAACGATGGCGTAGGGACCGGAGGCGGTGCTGTTGTCCTGCGCGGGAGTGGCCGCAGTGGCAGTGTCGGGGGTTGGGCTCATGGCAGCAAGGGCGTGGACAGGCTGACGGCACCTCCTCAACAAGAGGAGGGATGGCCGTCATTCGGCCTGGCGCACACAATCGAAAGACAAACAACAATCCTCCCGCTCTGGCCCTCCTTTCGTCAACATTTGGGAGCCACTCCTGCGGGTTGTCCCGCTGCCGAAGCGGTCCATGCCCGAACCGGCTCTCACCATCGCTTCCCTGATCCGCGATCCCCGCCTGCAGGACGCCTGTGCGCGTTGGCTGGCGGGTGGCCGCTGTCAGCTGGCGTGGGTGGATCCGGCCAGCGATCCCTTGGCGGAGCTGGAACGGCGACGCGAGGAATTCGATGCGGTGCTGCTGGAGCAGGGGGCCCTCGATCCCAAGGCCTATCAGGCCCTCTCCGACCTCGGTCTGGTGCTGCCGGCCGTGGTCATCGGTGCGGTGAGTGGTCGCGTCGAATTCCACGATGCGGAGGTGCACCTCCCCCCCGATCAGCTGGAGCAGCTCAGCTACAGCCTTGATGCGGCGGTGTCTCGCTTCTTGCGGCACGGTCTGGTGACGGCAAGCGACTCCAGCTCCAGCTCCAGCTCCGCCTCCGGCCAGACCCCTGACACGCCCGACCGCTGGAAGTTGGCCAATCGGCTCAAGGGCCGGCTCGGCTTTGTGGGCGTGTTCTACAAGCGCGATCCCTCCCGGTTTCTGCGCAACCTGCCGGAGCTGGAGAGCCATGAGCTGATCCGTTCTCTCGAGCGCACCTATCGGGATCTGCTACTCAGCTACTTCCGGGATCCGGCCGCCGCCAACCAGGCCCTGGAAAGCTTTGTGAATACGGCTTTTTTCAGTGATCTGCCGATCACCAAAACTGTTGAGATTCACATGAATCTCATTGATGGTTTTTCCAAGCAGCTCAAGCTGGAAGGACACAAGAACGATTTTCTCCAGGATTACCGACTAGCCCTTCTCGATGTGATGGCCCATCTCTGCGAGATGTATCGCCGCTCGATTCCACCCGATGCCCCCTTGGCTGGCTTGCCGGTCGAGGTGTCCGGCCAGTCCTCGATGGCTTGACCCAGGAGCTTCCTTCACCATGACTCCACGCAAGACCTACATCCTCAAGCTCTACGTGGCGGGCAACACGCCGAACTCGATGCGTGCCCTCAAGACGTTGCGCAACATTCTGGAAACGGAATTCCGGGGGGTCTACGCCCTCAAAGTGATCGATGTGCTGAAAAATCCCCAGTTGGCAGAGGAGGACAAGATCCTCGCCACCCCGACCCTGGCCAAGATCCTGCCACCGCCGGTGCGGCGGATCATTGGCGATCTCTCCGACCGGGAGCGGGTGCTGATCGGTCTGGATCTTCTCTACGAAGAGCTCACGGAGGACGCCCTGTCTGACGAGGCATTTGCTCAGGAGGCCTTCGTTGATGCCTCGTTCGGCGACGCGCCTTCTGCCGCTCCTACAGATCCTCTCCCTTCTCAGGGGCCTCTGTCCTGAGTAGTTTTTCGTCAGACCCCCACCGTCGATGCAGGATCCCAGCCCCACCAGTAATCCCCTGATGCAGGTGCAGAAGCTCCCGACAGGGATCGAGGGCTTCGATGACGTGTGCCATGGCGGTCTGCCGATCGGCCGTTCCACCCTGATCAGCGGCACCTCGGGCACCGGCAAAACAGTGTTTTCACTCAACTTCCTGTACAACGGCATTCGCCAGTACAACGAGCCTGGAATCTTTGTCACCTTTGAGGAGTCGCCGCTCGATATCTTGCGCAACGCCGCCAGTTTTGGTTGGAATCTGCAGGAGATGGTCGAGCAGGACAAGCTCTTCATCCTTGATGCTTCGCCGGATCCGGAGGGGCAAGATGTGGCGGGTAGCTTTGATCTTTCTGGTCTGATCGAGCGGATTAACTATGCGATTCGGAAATACAAAGCCCGCCGTGTGGCGATTGATTCGATCACGGCCGTCTTCCAGCAATACGATGCTGTGTCGGTGGTGCGGCGTGAGATCTTCCGGCTGATTGCCCGCCTCAAGGAGATCGGCGTCACCACGTTGATGACCACCGAGCGCATCGATGAATATGGTCCGATTGCCCGCTTCGGCGTTGAGGAGTTCGTTTCCGACAACGTGGTGATTCTGCGCAACGTGTTGGAGGGTGAGCGGCGGCGGCGCACCTGCGAGATTCTCAAATTGCGGGGCACCACCCACATGAAGGGGGAATTCCCCTTCACGATGGGAGCCCATGGCATCAGCATCTTCCCGCTGGGGGCGATGCGTCTCACCCAGCGCAGCTCCAATGTGCGGGTGAGCTCCGGTGTGCCGCGGCTCGATGAGATGTGCGGCGGCGGCTTCTTCAAGGATTCAGTCATCCTGGCCACTGGCGCCACCGGCACCGGTAAAACGTTGCTGGTCAGCAAGTTCGTCGAGAACGCCTGCGCCAACAAGGAGCGGGCAATCCTGTTTGCCTACGAGGAATCCCGGGCCCAGCTGCTGCGCAATGCCACCAGCTGGGGCATCGACTTCGAGCAGATGGAGCAGGACGGTCTGCTCAAGATCATCTGTGCCTATCCCGAATCCACGGGATTGGAGGACCACCTCCAGATCATCAAGACCGAAATCAGCCAGTTCAAGCCGTCGCGGATGGCGATCGATTCCCTCAGCGCCCTGGCTCGGGGGGTGAGCCACAACGCCTTCCGCCAGTTTGTGATCGGCGTTACCGGCTATGCCAAGCAGGAGGAGATCGCCGGCTTCTTCACGAACACCTCTGAGGAGTTCATGGGCAGCCACTCGATCACCGATTCCCACATCTCCACCATCACCGACACGATCCTGCTGCTGCAGTACGTAGAGATTCGCGGTGAGATGGCCCGCGCCCTCAACGTGTTCAAGATGCGGGGGTCCTGGCACGACAAGGGCATCCGTGAATTCGTGATCACCAGCAACGGGCCGGAGATCAAAGACTCCTTCTCCAACTTCGAGCGGATCATCTCCGGTGTTCCCCACCGCATCACCACCGATGAGCGCAGTGAGCTGTCGCGGATTGTGCGCGGCGTGGCCGACGACGACCGCAAAGAAAACGACCGCTAGGTGCAGGGCTGATTACAGGGTGACAGCCTGGTCGTAGCGCCGCCGCTCTGCCAAAAGCTGCAGCTCGTCGGTGTCGGAATCCTCCAGGGGCAGGTCAAACCAGAACGTGGTGCCCACTCCGGGTTCGCTGGCCATGCGCACCTGGGTGCCGTGCTTCTCGAGAATGCCCCGCACGATCGACAGCCCCAGCCCGGTGCCCGCCTCGGTGTGCACGGCGTTCTCGACCCGGTAGAAGCGCTCGAAGATGCGAGCCTGGTCGGCTTGGGAGATGCCACAGCCGCTGTCGGCGATCTCGATCCGCAGCCTGGGCAGCGGTGAGGTGAGCTCGCAACTCGGACTCTCGCTGTTCGGGGCCGTGCTCGGGGAGAGCTGGCAGAGGTCGGGCCACGGGTAGGCCCGCAGCTGCAGTTGTCCGTCTTTGGGGGTGAACTTGAGCGCGTTGCCCACCAGGTTGTCGAACACCTGCAACAGCAGGTCCCAGTTGCCCAGCACCCGGGGCAGCAGGGGGTCGGCGTCAAAGGCCAGGGTCACGCCTTTTTCGTCCGCATTGAGCCGGTAGGTGCGCAGGGTCTGCTCGATGGCGGGGGCCAGCTCCAGCGGTTCGAGGGTCCAGACCCGCTCCGACTCGAGGCGGGAGAGGTCGAGCACATCGTTGACGAGTCGGGTGAGGCGATCCGTTTCGGCGTTGGCGATGCCAAGGAATTCCCGCTTTTCCTCCTCGCTGAGCTGGTCGCCCAGGTCGTGGAGGGTTTCCACATAGCTCTTGATGTTGAACAGCGGCGTGCGCAGCTCGTGGGAGACGTTGCTGATGAAACGGCTCTGGGCGGCGTTGAGTTCCACCTCGCGGGTGAGGTCCTGAATCGTCATGGCGATGCCCTTGAGGCTTTCGCCGCTGGCGTCACGCACCGACTGCAGCACGATCCGCAGGGTGCGGGAGGGTTCGCCGAAACTGCAACGCACATCGGTGGTTTCGCGGTCGCGGCAGGTGACGCTGTCCAGGGCGGACTGCAGTTCCATGGCCAGCCGTTCGGGCAGTTCGGCGATCAGGTCGTTGCCTTCGAGGTTGCGTCCTTCCCAGCGGAACAGGCGACGGGCGGTGGGGTTGGCCAGCACGATCGCCCCCTCGGCATCGAGCAGCACGGCGCCATCGGCCATGGTGGCGATCAGCGATTGCTGCTTCACCTGGGCTGCGGTGAGCTCTTCGATGTTGGCGGCTTTGTAGTCCTCCAATTGCGAGGCCATGGTGTTGAAGCCCGCCAGCAATTCGCCCAGTTCGCCCCCCACCGGTAGGGCCAGACGCGTTTCGAAGTTGCCTCCGGCGATCGAGCGGACTCCCTGCAGCAACTCCTTCACCGGGCGGGTGATGGTGAGGGCGTTGAACACCGCTCCCAGGATCACCAGCACCCAGATCGAGATGAACACCGCCACGGTGACCTCCCGGGTGAGGGCGGCACTGGTCAGCAGGGTTTCATTGGGGTTGATGCCGAGGGCCAAGACCCCGAGGTAGCGCCCCTCGCTCACCATCGGCACGAACACGTCGGTGACTTGGCCGTCCGGGCTGAGGTGCTGGCGGATCAGCGGGGTGTCGGGCCGCTTCTGCAGGTCGGCCGGCAATTCGAGCCGGCGGCTGAGCAGCAGCTCGCTGCTGCCGGAGCTGGCCCCGATCGGGATGCCCAGGTAAATGATGCCTTCGGGGTCGGCGAAGAAGATGTAGCGAAGGCTGCGGCTGGAGCGCCAGAAGCGATCGGCCACTGCCGCCAGCTCACGGTCGTTGGCCTCGGCCACCAGCGGCGTGACGTTGGCTGAGAGCAGCAGCCCAAGATCGCGGGCATAGCGGGTGTCGCTCATCTGGGCATCCCGCTGGATGCCGTTGAGGGCAAAGAAGGTGATGCCCGTCATCAGCAGGCTCACCACCAGGGTGGCCACCGCCAGCAGCTTGGTCTGCAGGCTGAATTCCGCCCACCAGCGGCCCAGGGCAGCACGCCAGCTCATCGGCTTCGTACCTGATGGCCGATGTCGCGGCGGGCGGTCATCCCCTCGAAGTGCACCTGGGCCAGGCCGGCGTAGGCCTGCTCGAAGGCGCTGTCGAAGTCGTCGGCCTGGGCCACCACCGCCAACACCCGCCCGCCGCTGGTGCGGCAGCTGCCGTCGGCGTCGCGGCGGGTGCCGGCGTGGAACAGCTGCAGCTGGGCGCTGGGCTCCAGCTGGCTGGTGATCGGATCGCCTTGGCGGATGGTGCCGGGGTAGCCCTGGGCGGCAGCGATCACGCAGGCACTGCAGCCCGCGCTGATCGTGAGCGGTGGGGCTTGGTCGAGGCAGCCGCTGGCGCAGGCCAGCAGCACCTGGGCCAGCTCAGGGCCCAGCAGGGGCATCAGGGTTTCGCACTCCGGATCGCCAAAGCGGCAGTTGAACTCGATCACGCTGGGGCCGCTCTCGGTGAGCATCAGACCGGCATAGATGATGCCCCGATAGTCGATGCCGCGGGCCCGCAGGGCAGCCACGGTGGGCTCGAGCACCAGGCGACGCACCTCGGCCAGGCCTTCGGCATCGAGCAGTGGCGCCGGCGCGTAGGCGCCCATGCCGCCGGTGTTGGGGCCCGTGTCGCCCTCGCCGATGCGCTTGTGGTCCTGGGCGGTGGGCAGCAGCACCATCCGCTCGCCGTCGCAGAGGGCGAACACCGAAACTTCAGGCCCGAAGGTTCGCTCCTCCAGCACCAGGGTTGCCCCGGCTGCATCAGCCTCGGCGCCGGTGTTGGCGCTGGCCTTGGAGCTGTCGAAACGACCGGCAAAGATCTCTTCAATGGCGGCGCGGGCTTCCTCCAGGGTCTCGGCCACGGTCACCCCCTTGCCCGCTGCCAGTCCATCGGCCTTGACCACCAGGGGCCGGCCTTCGCGCTCCAGGATCTCCAAGGCCTGCTCGCGGCTGCTGGCGGGCCAGTAGCCGGCGGTGGGGATGCCTGCCTCCAGCATCAGCGCTTTGGCCCACTGCTTGCTGGCCTCCAGCTGGGCCCCATCGGCCCCCGGCCCGAACACCGGCACCCCCGCGGCCCGCAGGGCATCGGCCAGACCGGCAGCCAGCGGGGCTTCCGGGCCGACCACCACCAGCTCAATCGCTTGGTCGCGGCAGGTGGAGATCAGCCCGGCCTGATCGGATTCGGCAATCGCCAGCTGCCGGCAGCCCTGGAGATCGGAGGTGCCTCCATTGCCTGGGGCAATCCACACCGCCTCCACACCGCTGCAGCGCGCCAGTGCCCAGCCCAGGGCGTTTTCGCGACCCCCGCCACCGATCACCAGGATCCTTGCGGGGGTTGGGCAGGGGGCGGAGGGCATGGGGCCGGGGTGAGGGGCGAAACGGGGGGTGGATGGGGTGCAGCAGCTCTTCTAGGTTGAACCTTGCTGAGCGGGCCGCCGTGCCCTGTAGTACGACATGCCGGCAAGCCCAGCGCCATTCTCCCCCCGAGCCCGGCAGCCCCTGTCCTGGCACACCCTGTCCCGGTTGCGGTGCCTGCAGGCGCGGGTTGCCCTCGGCGTGGGCATGGGGTTGGTGGCGCTGGGCGGCGCTTTCGGTGCAGCACCCTTGGCCGCGGCTCCACCAGCGACCCCTGATCCGGCCTCGGAGGCTCTGCTGCGCAGTGGTGATCTCAGCGCCCTCGATGGGGCCTGCACCGCAGCCCTCCAACGGGGCGACGGGCCGGAGTTGCGTCGCCTGCAGCGGCGTTTGCTGACGATCCATCCGGCTCCCCAGCCCCTGGCGGTGGTGCTGGCCAACGCCGACAGCTTGCTGCGTTGTGGGGCCCCGGATGGGGCCCTGCAGGTGCTTGGCCGCGTCGGCCCTGCGGCGGGCGCCGAGCGGATGCAGTGGCTGGTGCTGCAGTGGCGCGCCGCCCAGGCGGGTTTGCACCACCAGTTGGCTGCCGATGCCCTGGAGCGGCTGGCGGCCGGCAACCTGGCGTCTCTGGCATCGCTGGAGCTGCCGGTTGGCCAGCGCCAGGACGGCACTCCGGTGATGCGCCCGGCCCTGGATCTGCTGGCGAGCCACCTCGAGAGCCTGGGCCAGCGGCAACGGGCGGCCGAGGTGCTGGTCAGCAGTGCCCAGCCTGGGGCCGCGACGGCGGTTCGTCTCTCCCAGGCGGTGGCTCTGCTGGTTGGACTGCCCGCCCCTGAGCAGGATCGCCTGCTGGAGCTGGCTCTCGAGCAGGCGGCCGCGGCGGGGGCGTGGGGGCTGGTGGCCCAGATCCTCGATCAGCAGCTGGCTCTCTCTGGCAGCACCCCGGAGTCGGCTGCGCGGGTGCGGGAGCGCCGCTTGCGGCTGAGCGGCGGCATCGACGATGCCTACGGAGAATGGCTGCTGCGCCGCCGCGATCCGGCGGGCTCAGCACGGCAGCTCGATCTGGAGCGTCAACTGCGTTCTCCTCGCGCCCCCGGCGGCCATGCTGCTCCCCCTACTCCCGTGTCCCAGCCATGACGGCGTACAGCCTCGGTTCACTCCTCTACGAAGGCAAGGCCAAGCGCGTCTATGCCACCGATCAGCCCGATTTGGTGGCGGTCGAATACAAGGATGACGCCACGGCCTTCAACGCCCTCAAAAAGGCCCAGCTGGCGGGCAAGGGTGAGCTCAACTGCCGGATTTCGGCCCTGCTGTTCGAACACCTGGCTTCCCGTGGAGTGCCCACCCACTACCTGGGGGTTGACGGAGAGCGTTGGATGCTCTGCCGGCCCGTGCGGGTGATTCCCGTTGAGGTGGTGATCCGCAACATCGCGGCGGGATCGCTGTGCAAGCAGATGCCGATCGAACCCGGAACGGCTCTGGAACCACCGCTACTCGATCTCTATTACAAGGACGATGCCTACGGCGATCCCCTGCTCACCGAGGCCCGGTTGGAGCAGTTGGAGCTGGTGACCCCGGAGCAGCGCCGGCAGCTGGAGGATCTGGCCCGTCAGGTCAACCGCGAGCTGTTGGCTCTGTTTGGCTCGGTCGGGCTGCAGTTGGTGGATTTCAAGATCGAACTGGGGTTCACCACCACCGGTGCATTGGTGGTGGCTGATGAGATCAGCCCCGACACCTGTCGCCTCTGGGATCGGGGCGTGGCCGATGCCCAAGACCGCATTTTGGACAAGGATCGATTCCGCCAGGATTTGGGTGGCGTTGTCGAGGCCTACGGGGAGGTCCTCAAACGGGTCCAAGGGGCCTGTCCGCAACCCAGGGTCTACGGGTAAGGTCAGGCACATTTGCGGCTTGTCCGCTCCGCCCCCCCAATCGCATGGCTGGCTTGCTGGGTTTGAAGGCTGCGTGGCCCCTGGTGGGTGCCGCTCTCCTCTCGGCGACTCCTGCCCTCGCCCAGCCAGCCAGCGAACAGCCGGCTGAATCCAGGCCGGTTTCCGAGCAGCTCGATAACCCCCTGGCGGAACCGGCTCCGGCCCCAGACGCCCAGCCCGCCGCCAAGGCTGAGCCCAAGGTGTTGATTGCCGAGGTGGTGATCGAGGGCCTCCAGGGCCACCCGGAGCAGGAGCGGCTCGAGATGGCCGCCTACGCCGCCATGGCGGCCACCCCCGGCTCCCAGGTGACCCGCTCGGAACTCCAGACCGACCTCTCGGCGATCTACGCCAGCGGCTGGTTTTCTGATGTGCGCATCCAGCCCGTGGATGGCCCCTTGGGCGTGCGCCTGGTTGTTGTTGTTGTGGCCAACCCGGTGCTGCAGGAGATCAAGCTCGATCCCGCCGACCTGAAGCTGCCCGAGCAGGTGGTCAAGGACACCTTTGCGGCGGACTACGGCAAGACCCTCAACCTCAACACCCTGCAGACCCGCATGCAGGAGCTGCAGCGCTGGTATGCCGACCAGGGCTATTCCCTGGCCCGGATCACCGGGCCCAGTCGGGTGAGTCCGGAAGGGGTGGTGGAACTGCTAGTGCGTCAGGGCACCGTCGAAGGGGTGGAGGTTCAGTTCCTCAACAAGGAGGGTTCGGCCACCAACGACAAGGGCCAGCCGATCCGGGGCAAGACCAAGCCCTGGGTGGTGACCCGGGAGGTCTCCCTGCGGCCCGGTCAGGTGTTCAACCGCCGCGAGCTCGAGGAGGACATCAAGCGCATCTATGGCACTGGCCTGTTCAGCGACGTCAAGGTGACGCTCAAGCCGGTGCCGGCTGAGCC
>VGQC01000037.1 GCA_016882385.1 Cyanobacteria bacterium M_DeepCast_100m_m1_067
CTCAGGCTCAGTGACCAACTCAGTGGCCGCCGCCGCTGGCGCGGGGAGCTGGGGGCGAACCAGGCGCGGTGCGGGCTGGGAGCCCCGCAGCCCCTTCATCCAGCCGCGACGGGCCACCTCGTAAAGCAGCAGGGCTGTGGCCACAGAGGCATTGAGACTGGGGGTGGCGCCGCGCAGGGGGATGCGCACCAGCTGATCGCAATTACGGCGGGTGAGCATGGA
Organism: Cyanobacteria bacterium M_DeepCast_100m_m1_067; assembly: GCA_016882385.1. Taxonomy (GTDB): domain Bacteria; phylum Cyanobacteriota; class Cyanobacteriia; order PCC-6307; family Cyanobiaceae; genus Cyanobium_A. The sequence continues at coordinate 223 of VGQC01000037.1, forward strand.
AAGGCCATCGCCCTCCGAGCCGGTGACGATCACCAGGGGGCCCTCCAGATCGGCCTCCTCCAAGCTGACGGTGCCCTCAGCGGCCAGGCCCACCACGCGATACCCCTCCTGTTTGAGGGTGTCGAGGGCGCGATTGAGATTGACGACCCGGGCCACGGGCAGGTGCTCCAGAGCCCCGGCTGCCACCTTGGCCACCGAACCGGTGAGGCCGGCGCTGCGGCGCTGGGGCAAAACCAGGCCATGGGCCCCGAGGGCCTCGGCGCTGCGCACAATCGCCCCCAGGTTCTGGGGGTCGGTGAGGCCATCCACCGCCATCAGCAGCGGCGGTTCGCCGATGGCGGCGCACCCCTCGAGCAGGGTCGGCAGGTCCAGGGTTTCCGCAGCGGCGGTCTGCAGGGCAATGCCCTGGTGCACGGCCCCACCAGTGATCTGCCCCAGGCGCGCCCAGGTGACCTCCTCCACCAGCACACCAGAGGCTTTGGCCTCGCGCAACAACTGGAGAAATTTCGGGCTGAACCGCATCTCCGGCGTGCACCAGATGCGGTGGATAGGACGACCACTTTCCAGGGCCGCCTGGGCTGGATGGCGTCCCCAGATCAGGTCGGTGCTGGGGTCAACGCTGTGGCGCTCCGCATCACCACTGGGCAGGAGGCTGTCGGCATCGACAATCAGCGGCTTGGGCGAAAAGCGTCCTGGCGACGGGCGCCCACTCTCGAATCTGCCACCTTCGAATCTGCGGCCCTCGAATCTCCCCCCGTCAGAACGGCGTCCCTCGAAGCGCGGGCCCTCGGGACGGCGCCCTTCAAAACGGCGACCGTCGGGGCGTCCTGCTGCATCGGGGCGACGACCCTGGGGCCGGCCCTCAAAACGGCCACCAGGTCGGCGGTCGTAGGGCTTGCTATCGGCGGCACCGCGATCTGCTGAGAAACGGTCCGGCCTGCGCTCGCCATAGGCGGGGCGGTCGCTGTCATTGCGGCGCTCAAAGGGGCGGCGTTCACCTCGGCTGCTGGGGCGCTCGGCGCTGCCATCGCGGCGGGGCTGATAACGCGAAGCACCACGAGGTGCAGGTCCCCCGGGCTCCCGCCGGGCATCGCGGCTTCCCTCCCGGCCCTCGCCAGCTCCATCGCGGCGCCACTCCGGCTTAGGGCCGCTGAAACGGGGTGGGCGACCAGCCCCGCGGGCCCCGCCCCCCGTCCGCTTCTCGGGGCGGCGATCAAATCGTGGGCTCATGGCGTCTTCCGCTGGTTATGGATCGTTCTCCTTCAAGTGATCTAGCAGCTCGACCAACCGGGGAGGGTTGTGAAGAAACAGCCAGCCCAGCAGCGTCTCGAAACCGGTGGCCTGGCCGTAGGCCGCCGCATCTCCCCGGCGCGGCCCCCGACCGGCCCGGTTGCGGCCGCGCCGCACCAGATCGCGCTCAGCCTCAGTGAGCAGGGAATCAAGACACTCCAGGGCCAGGGCCTGGGCATCGGCGCGCACCACTTGAACCACCTGCTGATGCAGGGTCTGGGAGCGGGCGGGGCGACGACAGCGCTGCAGGCGATGGTGCAACTCCCACACCGCATCCCCCAGCCAGGCCAGCTGCAGGGGGCCGAGCTCGGCGCCGGGGGGCTGGGGCGTCAGCCCTGCCAACCACTCCGTGCTGTGCGATGCGCAGGAGCTGCCCTGCTCAGGCCGCGAGGTTGCCAAGGGCGGTGTCGAGATCGGGCTGGAGATGCAGAAACTCTTCCAGGCGCACCAGCTTCACGGTCTGCACCACCCGGGCGTTACCCACCACCAGAAACTGTTGCTGGTCGGCGTTGCACTGCTTGGCGATCTGCACGAGCGCTCCCAGTCCGGAAGAGTCGATGAAGTCGATGTGGCTGAGATCGATCACCAGGGACTGACCGGTGCCTCGGTGAGAGGCCACAAATTCGCCAAACTGCTTGTCGGAATAGGCGTCAAGCTGGCCCGTGAAACGGAACAGCTGGCAGTGGGCCTGCTGCTCGAAGCCCCCTCGAAGGGACACCGTCAATCGCTGCAGGTCGTTGATGGCTCCAGCCCCCGATCCGTTCTGGGGCGAAGTGTAGGGAGCAAATTTGTCGCTGCAGCAGTCGCAACAAAAGTGCGACAGGCTTCAGCGGCGCTCGGCCATCAGGCTGGCAAAACGGGCGAAATGGTGGTCCGCGTCATGGGGACCGGGGCTGGCTTCGGGGTGGTACTGGACGCCGAACACGGGCTGAGAGCGCATCTCCAAAGCCGCCACCGTCTGGTCGTTGAGATTGTGATGGGTCACGCGCACCCGCTCGGCGGGAAGGGAATCCGAATCCAGAGCGAAACCATGGTTTTGGCTGGTGATCTCCACCTGGCCGGTGCTGCCGCAGGGATGGTTGAGGCCGCGGTGGCCGTAGCCCAACTTGAAGGCGCTGCCCCCCAGGGCCAGCCCCAGGATCTGGTGACCCAAACAGATGCCGAACAGGGGCAGGTTGGGCTGGGCAATCAACCCCTTGGCCAGCGCAATGCCAGTGGCGACGGCGGCCGGATCGCCAGGTCCATTGGAGAGGAACACCCCCTCCGGCTGATAACGGAGCACCTGCTCGAGGGTCGCGTCGGCGGGCAAGACGGTGACCTCACAGCCATGGGCCACCAAGCGCTCGAGGATGGCCCGTTTGATGCCGAAATCAATCGCCACCACGCGGTAGGGGCGATCAGGGCGCTGCTGCAGCCGGGCGTCAAAGGCCGCGCCACAGGGGCGATCCCACTGATAAGGCTCTGGGGTCGACACCTGGGCCGCCAGGTTGAGCCCCTGCATGGAGGGAGCTGATCGCACCTGCTCCAGCAAGGCCCCCGGGGCGGTGCCATCGGTGCTGATGGCCCCATTGATGGCGCCCCCCTCACGCAGATGGCGCACCAGGGCGCGGGTGTCGACGGCCCGGATGCCGACCACGCCGTGCCGGCTCAGCCATGCTTCCAGATCTCCTTCGGAGCGCCAATTGCTGGCGCGTGGTGCCAGCTGGCGGGCAATCACACCACGCACGTGGGGCCGATCGGCCTCCTGGTCGTCGGCGTTGACGCCGGTGTTGCCCAACTCGGGATAGGTGAAGGTGACGAGCTGCCCGGAGTAACTCGGGTCGGTCATCACTTCCTGATAACCGGTCATGCCGGTGTTGAACACCACTTCGCCGATGGCCGTGCCGCGGGCACCAAAGGCCGCGCCCCTCAGGAGCGTGCCATCGGCCAGCACCAGCAGAGCAGTGGCAGCAGGCTCGCTCACGGTTTCGACGCAGTTGAATGGATCATCCCGCAGCGGGGGTGGGGAGGGCGGCGCGCAGCCGCTCCAGGGCGTGCCAGCCGCCACCCGCCGCCAGGGCCTGCTGGGCCTGCTGGAGTCCCTCCGCCACGCTGTCGGCCCGTTCGGCGGCCCACAACACCAAGGCCGTGTTCAAGGCCACCACATCCTGTTGGGGCTGGGTGCCCCGGCCCTGAAGCACCGCTTCAAGGATGGTCCGGTTGGTGTAGAGGTCACCGCCAGCCAAGGCCGCGAGCGGCGCCCGCCCCAGGCCCAGCTGCTCGGGGTCGAGTTGATCGGGCTGCACCGTTCCGTTCTCCACCAGGCGGAGGGCATTGACACCGGCCAAGGATGCCTCGTCCAAGCCACCGTGGCCGTGCACCACCACCGCTCGCCGCAGGCCCAGCTGAGCCAGGGCCTCGGCCATGGGATCGAGCAACTCCGGCCGGGCCACCCCCAACACCTGGGCCTCGGGCCGCAGGGGGTTAACCAGGGGCCCCAGCAGGTTGAACACGGTGCGCACCCCAAGGGTGCGCCGCAGGGGGGCCAGGCCGACGAGGGCCGGATGCCAGCCCGGCGCAAACAGGAAGGTGACCCCTGCATCGGCCAGGGCGCCGATCACCTGCTCCGCTGGCGCCTGCAGATGCAGGCCTAGAGCCTCCAAAACATCGGCTGAGCCCACCCGGCCGCTGGCACTGCGGTTGCCGTGCTTGGCCACAGGCGCCCCGCAGGCAGCCGCCACAAAGGCCACGGCGGTGGAAATGTTGAAGCTGTCGGCGCCGTCGCCGCCGGTGCCGCAGGTGTCCACCAGGGCGAAGGACGGGCGGGCCGCTGGCATCGGACAGGCCTGCCGCAGCACCGCGGCCATCGCCGCTAGCTCGCCACCCGTCACCCCCTTGGCCCGCAGCGCCACCAGCAAGCCGCCGGTGAGCACGGGGTCAATCTGCTGATCCAGCCAGCCGTGCATGAGGGCCGTGGCCTGCTCGCTCGAGAGCGGATCTCCCTGCAGCAGTTGCTCCAGGAGAGCGGGCCAGGGTTGGGCTTGGGCCATGGGGATCGGGGAGGGAAAGGTCCGTTGGAGCCGGACATGAAGCCAGAGCTGGAGCCAGAAAAAAGCCCGGGTGCAAAGCACGCCGGGCCGGGTGATGGGGACTCCTCCACTATCACCCGAAGAGGGGGAAATTGGCGATGCCCCCGAGCAACGTTGTTCAGCCCTGCTCCTGATCGGCGGTATCAAAACTGGATCCCACCGCCTCATTGGCCGCTGGCGCCGGCCGAAATCCCGCTTCCCAGATGGCGCGGGTGCGGCTGTGCAGCTCCTCCCGGCTCAGGCCCCAGAGTCGCAACATCTTGGCGAGGTCGGCGCTGAGGTCATGGGCGCCAGGAAAGCCCTCGTAGCGCATGAGCAGACGCGCCGCATCCACGAGGTGATCGTCGGCCGGCACCTCGGCCGCCAGCAGACGGTCCACCACGTCGCGGTCGGTGGCATAGAGGGGATGGCTCTGGTCGGTGTTGCCGGAAGTCGCGTTGCCCGAAGCCGGGTGCCCGGGAGCCGGGTTGCCGGAAGCCATGGCGCTGCCCCAATCAGGTGTCCAGCCTGCCGGAAAAGCGCGTCCCTAGGTTGGGGCCACCTGTGCACCCGGCCCCGATGGGAGCCATCCGGCTGGATCTGATTGGCCGCTACCTGCGGCCCCACCGCAAGGTGGTGTGCCAGGGAATGGTCGCCCTGGTGGTGGTGAACCTGCTGAGCGTCTCGATTCCGCTGTTGGTGCGGCGGGTGATCGACGACCTGCAGGACGGGTTTGCCCTCCAGGACGTGCTGGCGCAGGCAGCCCTGATCGTCGCCCTGGCAACGGTGATGGGAGCGGTGCGGCTCTACTCACGCATGCTTGTGTTTGGCGTGGGGCGGCAGGTGGAGGCCGACCTCAAACAGCAGATCTTTGATCACCTGCTGCGGCAAGAGCCCGGCTGGGTGCAAACCACCGGCAGCGGCGAGGTGATCAGCCGGGCCACCAGCGACGTGGAAAACGTGCGGCGCCTGCTGGGCTTTGCCGTACTCAGCCTCACCAACACGGTGTTGGCCTACGCGCTCACCTTGCCGGCGATGCTCGCCATCGACCCCTGGCTGAGCCTGGCGGCGGTGGGGCTCTATCCCCTGATGCTGATGGTGGTGCGCCTGTTTGGTGGCCGAATGATGCGCCAGCAGCGGCGCCAACAGGAGGCGCTGGCCTCCCTGAGCGATCTGATCCAGGAAGACCTCTCCGGCATCAGCGCCATCAAGATCTACGGCCAGGAGAGCACCGAACAGGCCGCCTTCGCCGGACGCAACCGGATGTACCGGGATGCGGCCTTGGGACTCGCCCGCACCCGCAGCACGCTGTTCCCGCTGTTGGAGGGCATCTCCTCGATCAGCCTGCTGCTGCTGCTGGCCCTGGGCAGCGGCCAACTCGAAAGTGGCCGGCTAACGATCGGCGACCTCGTCGCCCTGATCCTGTTTGTGGAGCGGCTGGTGTTTCCCACGGCACTGCTGGGCTTCACCCTCAACACCTTCCAGACAGGCCAGGTGAGCTTGGAGCGGGTGGAGGACCTGCTGCGCCGCCGCCCCCTGATCGTGTCGCCGCCGTCACCCCAACCGCCAACCCAACCCAGCCGGGGCGCGATCGAAGCCCGCGGTCTCACCGTGCGCTACCCCGGTGCTCCCCGACCAGCGCTGGTCGACGTCAGCTTTGTGCTGCATCCCGGCGAACTGGTGGCGGTGGTGGGGCCCGTGGGCTGCGGCAAAACCACCCTGGCCCGAGCCCTGGGACGCATGGTGGAGGTGGAGCCGGGGCAACTCTGGCTCGATGGGGTCGACATCACCGCCCTCGATCTCGAGGCCCTGCGCGCCCGAGTCGGCTTGGTGCCTCAGGAGGGCTACCTGTTCACCGCCACCCTGGCCGACAACCTGCGCTACGGCGAGCCCGAAGCGCCCCTGGAGCGCGTGCAGGCGGCAGCCCGCCAGGCCCGGCTGGAGGGCGACATCAAGGGTTTCCCTGATGGCTACAACACCCTGGTGGGTGAACGGGGCATCACCCTCAGCGGCGGCCAGCGCCAGCGCACGGCGCTGGGACGAGCCCTCTTGGTGCAGTCGCCCCTGCTGGTGCTGGACGATGCCCTCGCCAGTGTCGACAACACGACGGCCGCCGAGATCCTGCGCAGCGTCCGCGAGGAACAGTCGCGTCAACAGCAGAGCCGCACGATCCTGATGATCAGCCACCAACTCTCTGCCGCCGCCGCCTGTGATCGGGTGCTGGTGATGGAGGAGGGGCGGCTGGTGCAGCAGGGCCACCACAGCGAGCTGCTCGCCCAGGGCGGCACCTACCGGCGGCTGTGGGATCGCGAGCAGGCCACCGAGCAGCTCAAGGCTGCGGGCTAACGGCAGCAGCTCAAGGCTGCGGGTGATCTCAACACTTGTTGCCCTCTCCAGACAAGCCGGCCGGCCGCGGCTTACCTAGAGGAATCGTCCATCGCGTCCGGAGTCATGGAGCCCGCACCGTCGCCCGCCACCCGACTGACCGGCTTGTCCTACCGGCTGCGCTGCACCCTGAGCTTCGGCGATATTTACGGCCAGATCCTGATCTGGATGCTGGTGATCTTCGTCAGCCTGGCGGCGGGACTGGCGCTGATGGGAGCCAGCAAGCCGATCTTCGCCCTGGTGGGGGTGGGATTGATCCTGGTGCTGTCGCTGCCCTTCCTGCTGTTCGCCTTCACCACCACCCTGCTCAACCACATCGCGCTGGAGGCTGACGCAGGCACGAAAGGGGCTGCCTAGGCTCGTCTTCCATTGCACGATCGAGCGTGTTCGGGCTGTTTCAGACCGCTCCCCAGACCCAAGCTCCCCATGCGGTGCTAGGCACCCCGATCGAGGCGGCCCCCCAACCCGGTCAGCACGAAGCGGTGTTTGGCTGCGGTTGTTTCTGGGGGGCAGAAAAGGGGTTCTGGCGCCTGCCCGGGGTGGTGACCACGGCCGTGGGCTACGCCGGAGGCACGATCCAGCAACCCAGCTACGACCAGGTGTGCTCCGGGCGCACCGGCCACAGCGAGGTGGTGCGGGTGGTGTGGGACACCGCTCAGATTGATTTCAGCGACCTGCTGAAACTCTTCTGGGAATGCCATGACCCCACCCAGGGAGATCGCCAGGGCAACGACCGCGGTAGCCAGTACCGCTCCGTGATTTACGTCAACGATCCAGCCTTGATGGCCCAGGCCGAGGCCAGCCGCGACGCTTACCAGGCCCTGTTGAGCGGCGCTGGCTTCGGGCCGATCACCTCCGAGCTGCGCACCCAGCAAACCTATTGGTTTGCTGAGCCTTATCACCAGCAATACCTGGCCAAACCGGGAAGCCGTCCCTATTGCTCCGCCCAGCCCAGCGGCCAACGGCTGGGCGAGTTCCCTGGCGCCGCCTACAAACTCGATGCCCAGGTGTGGGATGCCTACGACTGGTCGGTGGCCCATTGCGTGCTGCGGGGGGACAATGCCCCCATTCGCTTGACCTGAGAGAGGCCGCTGCTGCCCGTGTCGTTCCCCCTGTCGTTGTTGGCGCTCAGCCTGATCTCCATGGGCTCCCCATGGTGGGAGGACTACGGCATCACCGAACAGTTCCTCTGCCCCAATGCCCGTCGGGTCACCTTGGAACGCAACGACGCCCAGGCCTCCCTGATCGCCGGCCGTTTCCGCTCAACCCTGTTCCGCGAGGCCTCCGACCTACCCGGCATCCGCTACCGCAACGACCAGATGACCCTGGTGCTCAAGGGGGACGTGTTGACCATGGAACAGCAGTCGCGGCGGCTCGAATGCCTGCGTACGGAGCAGGTATGAGAGGGCTGGAGCCATGAACCCGTTACCGGATCGGGTCGTGATTCTGGGACTCCTGATCACCCTGGGCCTGTGCTTTGCGCTGGTGTTCTGGAGCGTGCGGTTGAATCCGCGTCCAGAGCCACCGCTCCAGTGGCGCGAGAACTCCACGCCCCAGACCCTGGACCGGCGCCCCCAACCCAGCCCCCAGCTGCTGTGACCGAGCCCCCATCGCGCCGCCTTCAATCGCGGCACCGAGAACTGCACCCCCTGCCCAAAGGGCTGGTGGAGCTCTATGGACTGCTGGCGGTGTTGTTTGTGCTGGTGCCGGAATGGATGGCAGGGGGAGCCCTGCTGAGCTTCAGCGGCTCCCGTCGCGGGTCGGATCTGCCGGCCGCCGCCGCCGCTTGGCAGAAACTGCCCGAGCTGCGGCTGGCCAGCATGGGGCTGGCGGAGTTGCGCCAACTGGCTCAGCGTCAGCGGATTGCGGGCTACGCGGGCCTCAGCCGGGAGAGACTCAGCCGTCGCCTGATCCAGCGGCTGAAACCGCGCAAAGCGTTGTGGTAGCTTCCTTCTGCCGGGGCGTAGCGCAGCTTGGTAGCGCACCACTTTGGGGTAGTGGGGGTCGCAGGTTCAAATCCTGTCGCTCCGATTTTTAACCGGCACCGCGTCCTGCGCTGCATCCGCAGTGAGTTCGCCATCACCACTCGTTCAGCATCCATACCGCTGAATGCACCAATCCAACTTCCACCGGCTTCCCCAGCCGGTTTTTTTGTGACCAGCAGCGCGCTGAACTGGCCGACGGACCCAAAGATCACCGCAGCCGGGTCGCCACCTGGAGCCGCTCCAGCCAGCGATTGACGCGGTGTCGCAGGCGCGGCGGCACCTCCTGCAGCAACTGACCCAACTCATGGGCAGCCAGACGGCGCAGACCGCGCACATCCACCCGCCACAGCGCCTCAGCCTCGCGGATCAACCGCGCCCAAGACCGCGCGGCCTGCCAGCGGAGCACGCGCTGCTGGGGACCGCCGTCCACCTGCAGAACCCGAAACCGCACCCGACTGGCCATGGTCTCCATGGCGACCGCACCACCACCCTGCGCCTGCAGAACAGCAATGGTGAGAACACCCCGCTCTGCTTCGGAGATTGGAAGACAATCGGTACAGATCCGTGCAGCTAGGCCGCCAGGGGGTCGGCATCCACCGGTTGCACCGGAAAGGGCAAGGCCTGGGCCTCGCGCTCGCTGAGGCGACGGGTCCAGGCGCCCCGCACCGGATCGTTCCAGCGGAACCCGGCTTCCTTGGCCCGGTGGCGCTCGGCGTAGGAGAGGTTGGCGCGAAACAGCAGCTTGGGCTCCAGCGCGGCCAGCAGCAACTCCTCAAGGTTGGTGCAGCGCTCGAACACCTGCACCAGGTAGATGCAGTCGGTGAGGGCCCGGTGGGCGGCCCACACCGGCACGCCGTAGGCCAGGGCCAGATCGCGCACCGACGGTGCCGGCCGCAGGTGTCGCTCCGCAGGCCAGCGGATGTCATCCATCGAGCAGATCCAGGGCTTGTGGATCTGTGGCAAGGGCCCACGACCAAACCACTGGGCATCGAAGGCCGCGTTGTGGGCCAGCACCGCATCGGCCGCCGCCAGCAGGGCCTCGAAGTGCTGCAGGCCGGCCTGCCAGGGCTGGGGAAGCTGCGTCACCGCCGCCGCAATGCCGTTGACGGCCTCGGCTGGATTGGCCTGGGCCGGCAACAGGAAGGACACCTGGCTGAGCACGGCGCGCTGGGGCACGTGAAACAACACGGCCCCCACCTCAATGCACTGGGCCGAGCTGGGCTCCAGACCGGTGGTTTCCGTATCCAGGATCAACAGGCTGGTTGGAGCGGCCCGGGTGGCGTCCGAGCGGCCCGTGAGGGGCGGCAGCTGGGGCCGGCGATCCCGTTTCAAGGCTGGACCTGGGTCCACCTTGGACGCGGCTTTGGGTTCGAGATCGGCAGCCAGCTCGGGGGCCTGGGGCACCAGGCTGAGCAGATCGCTCTGCTGCCAAAGGCTGGGCTGTTCCTCGATCGGGCCGCTCACGGTGTCCAGGGCACTGCTGCCCCATCGTCCCAGCCCGAACCTCCGACGACCAGAGGGCACTGCCTAGGGTGAAGGAACCGATTCCCGATCCAGGCATGGGCCTTGCCGCCGGAGACCGAGCCCCCTTGGTGGTGCTCCCTGATCAACACGGCACCGAGCGCCGCAGCGATCAGCTCGCCGGCAAGGCGCTGGTGCTGTTTTTCTATCCCAAGGACGACACCCCTGGCTGCACGGCCGAAGCCTGTGCCTTCCGCGACAGCTACGCCGACCTCCAGGCCCTGGGCGCAGAGGTGTGGGGCGTCAGCGGCGACGACCTGGCCAGCCACCAGCGCTTTGCCAGCCGCCACAACCTCCCCTACCCGCTGCTGGTCGACCAGGGCAATCGCCTGCGCCAGGCGTTCGGTGTGCCCAATGTGCTGGGGTTGCTGCCGGGCCGGGTGACCTACGTGATCGACGGCGAAGGGGTGATCCGGCATGTGTTCAACAACCTGCTGGACGGGGCCGCCCACCGCAATGAAGCGCGGGCCGCTCTGCAGCGCCTGGCCCTCTGACCATGACGCGCTGGCGCCAGCGGGGCGACATCTGGCAGCTGGAGCCTGCGGGAGGGCCACGCGGCTGCATTGAATTCATCGGCGGCAGCTATCTGGCCGCCACCCCCCAGCTCAGCTACCGGCGGCTGCTGGAAGCGCTGGCCTCCAAGGGCTGGCTGGTGCGGGCCTGGAGTTACGTGCCGGGGTTTGACCATCAAGACCAGGCCAACACGGCCTGGCGTCGCTTTCGCCAACTGCGCGAGGCCGATGACAGCACGGAGCCCCTGCTGCGGCTTGGCCACAGCCTGGGCTGCAAATTGCATCTGTTGGCCCCCGACGGCGGTCGCACCGCCAGCGGCCTGGTCGCCCTGAGCTTCAACAACTTCTCGGCCGAGCGCTCGGTGCCGCTGCTGGCGGAATTGGGCCAGCAGTTCAACTTCCGCAGTGAGTTCAGTCCATCGCCGGAGGAAACCCTGCACCAGGTGGCCCGCAGCTACCGCCAACCGCGCAACCTGCTGGTGCGCTTCAACCGCGATGGCATCGACCAGAGCGGCCGGTTGCTGGGCGTGCTGCAAAGCCGGACGGAGGACGCCACCGAGCTCCTCGAGCTACCTGGCGATCACCTGGCTCCTGCCAGTGCGGGACTGCGCCAAAACCTGCTGGGCAGCTGGGCCGATGACCCAGCCCGCCAGCGGGCCCTCGACCGCATCGCCACCAGCATCGATGCCTGGGGAGACCAGCCCTCCCGGACGATCTAGACCCGCAGGGCATCGAGCACCGAGCGGTCCTCCAGGGTGCTGGTATCGCCGCTCACCTCCTGACCATCCGCCAGGGCCCGCAGGATCCGGCGCATGATCTTGCCGCTGCGGGTTTTCGGCAGGGCATCGGTGAACTTGATCAGATCCGGCCTGGCGATCGGGCCGATCTCCTTGCCCACATGGCTGCGCAGCTCCGCCATCAGGGCCTCGTCGCCGCTGCGGCCCGTCTCGAGGGTCACGAAGGCAACAATGCCCTCGCCTTTGAGCTCATCGGGCCGGCCCACCACGGCGGCCTCGGCCACCGCCGGGTGGCTCACCAAAGCGCTCTCGATCTCCATGGTGCCGAGGCGGTGGCCGCTGACGTTGATCACGTCGTCGACCCGGCCCATCACCCAGAAGTAACCGTCGGCATCGCGGCGGGCGCCATCCCCGGCGAAATAGAGCCAGGAGCCATCAGCCGGGCGGATCTCCTCCCAGTAGCTCTTGCGGAAGCGCTCCGGATCGCCATGCACGGTGCGCATCATTCCCGGCCAGGGGCGCCGCACCGCCAGATAGCCACCCTGATCGGCCGCCTGGGACGCCCCCTCGTGATTGACGATGTCGGCTGCGATGCCAGGCAAGGGCAGGGTGCAGGAACCCGGCTTGGTGGGGGTTGCCCCGGGCAGGGGGCTGATCATCACGCCGCCGGTCTCGGTCTGCCACCAGGTGTCCACCACCGGGCAGCGGTCACCGCCGATCACATCCCGGTACCACATCCAGGCCTCGGGGTTGATGGGCTCGCCCACGGTGCCGAGAATGCGCAGGCTGCTCATGTCGTACTGGTCGGGCACCTCCCGGCCGTTCTTCATGAAGGCGCGAATCGCCGTGGGCGCGGTGTAAAAAATCGTGCAACGGTGCTTCTGGATCACCTCCCAGAAGGCGCCGGGCTTGGAGGGGCGCGGCGCGCCTTCGTACATCACCGTGGTGGCGCCATTGGAGAGCGGGCCATAGACGATGTAGCTGTGACCGGTGATCCAGCCCACATCGGCCGTGCACCAGTGGATGTCGTCGTCTTTGATGTCGAAGATCCACTGGAAGGTGAGGTGGGCCCAGAGGTTGTAGCCGGCGGTGGTGTGCACCACCCCCTTGGGCTTGCCGGTGGAGCCGGAGGTGTAGAGCACAAACAGCCGGTCTTCGCTGGCCATCGGCTCGGCCGGGCAGTCGGCGCTCTGGCTGTCCACCAGGGCGTGCCACCAGTGGTCGCGGCCGGCCTGCAGGGCGCAATCACCACCAGCACCGGCGAGTCTCTGCACCACCAGCACCGCCTGCACACTCGGCGCGCCGCCATTGGCCGCCAAGGCCTCATCAACGGCTGGTTTCAAGGGCACTGGCTTGTCCTTGCGGAAGCCGCCATCGGCGGTGATCACCGCCTTGACCTGGCCATCGATCAGCCGGTCACGCAGGGCATCGGCGGAAAAGCCGCCGAACACCACCGAATGGGGCGCACCGATGCGGGCGCAGGCGAGCATGGCGATGGCCGCTTCCGGCACCATCGGCATGTACAGAGCCACCAAGTCGCCCTTGCCGATACCCAGCGCCTTGAGCGCATTGGCGGCTTTGCAAACTTCGGCGTGCAGCTGGCGGTAGCTGAAGCTGCGGCTATCGCCCGGCTCCCCTTCCCAGATCAGGGCCGTCTTGTCGGCGCGGGGCCCCGTGAGGTGGCGATCGAGGCAGTTAACGCTGAGATTGGTGGTGCCTCCCTCAAACCACTTGGCAAAGGGAGGGTTGCTCCAATCGAGAACCGTGTGAAACGGCTCAAACCAGTGCAGCTGCTCGCGGGCCAGATCTCCCCAAAAGCCATCGGGATCAGCCTCAGCCTTGGCGCAGAGAGCGTTGTAGGCCTCCATCGAACCGATGCGGGCACCCGCTGCCAGCTCAGCCGGTGGCGCAAACAGGCGCGCTTCCTGCAGCACCGACTCGATCGTGGGGGCCTGACCCATGGCGATGCCGACAACAAAGAAACCTGAAGCCATTCAAGCGGGCAGCACCAGGGCTCGGCCAAGGCCGATCGGCGCTGTAACAGCCGTCAGCCGTGGCCGAGAATGAACGCATGGGGAAGCCTGCCGCCTGCCTGTTTGACCTCGATGGCCTGCTGCTCGATACCGAGCCCCTGCATGCCCAGGCCTGGCGTCAGGCGGCCGAACATTTCGGCTGCCTGCTGACAGACGCCCAGCTGCTGGGTTTGCGGGGCCGTCGCCGCCTGGATTGCGCGGCCCAGGTGGTCGACTGGATCGAAGCGGCCCAAGGCTCCGCCCCTAGCCCTGAAGCCCTCTTGGCCGTGCGCCAGCCCATCGCTGAAGCGCTGCTGATCCACGCCCAGCCCACCGCGGGGGCCGAGGAGCTGGTGCAGCGCTGCGTTGCGCTCGCGATCCCGATGGCGCTCGCCACCAGCAGCTCGCGCGCAGCCGTGGCGCTCAAAACGGTGCCCCACCCATGGCTGGAGGTGATCACCACCCGGGTCCATGGCGACGATCCAGCGCTGGCGGCTGGCAAGCCGGCACCGGATGTGTTCCTGCTGGCCGCCGAGCGTCTGGGGGTTGCGCCCGAGCAGACCTGGGCGTTTGAAGATTCCCCAGCCGGGGCCCAGGCCGCCCGCGCCGCTGGCTGCCAGGTGTTTGTGGTGCCGCCCGCCCAGATCAGCGATCGCGAGCGCCAGCGGATTTACCCGGGCATCGAACGGTTTCTCAGCAGCCTCCTGCAGGCGCCCCTGCTGGCCATGGGAGGAGAATGATCAGTAAAGCCGGCTGAGCACGAAATCGGGCAGGGCACGCAGGGCGCTGCGGGGCTCGGAGGGTGCCAGCCAGTCCAGGGCTTGGGCAGCCTCCTGGGCAAAGCCCTCGGCCAGGGCGCGCGAACGGGGAATCGCCTCGCAGCCACGCACCAGCTCGAGGGCCTGCTCAAGGTCACCCTCCTCGCTGAATTCCCGCTCGATCAGGACGGCCAGGGCCGGACGCTCCTGGAGGGCATAGAGGGCCGGTGCAGTGAGGTACCCGGAGGCCAGATCGCTAGCAGCAGGCTTGCCCAGCTGCTGATCGCTGCCGGTGAAATCGAGGATGTCGTCGACCACCTGGAAAGCCAGACCCAACTGGCGCCCAAAGCGATACAGATCATCGAGCTGGGATGCAGGCAAGCCCGTAAGCACGCCGGCAGCCCGGGCGCTATTGGCTATCAGCGAGGCCGTTTTGCAGTAGCTCTTCTCGAGGTAGGTCTCGAAGCTCTGGCCCGTGTCGTACCGGAACAGACCCTGCTTCACCTCCCCGTCGGCCAGATCCATGATCACCCGGCTGAGCAGCTTCACCACCTCGAGGTCGTCGAGGTTGGCGAGGTGCCAGCTGGCCTGGGCGAACAGGAAATCGCCGGCCAGCACGGCCACCCGGTGGTTGAAGCGGCTGTGCACGGTATCGACACCGCGGCGGGTTGCAGCCTCATCGACCACGTCGTCGTGCACCAGCGACGCGGTGTGGATCATCTCGGTGATCTCGGCCAGGCGCCGGTGGCGGGGACCCAGCTCCCCATCCGTGGTCACCGCCCTCGAAAGCAGCAGCACAATCCCGGGGCGGAGCCGCTTGCCGCCTGCGGCAAATAGATGTTCAGCAGCTGCCTGAAGAATCGGGTGGCCGGCACCGATCAGGCTGCGCAGGTCGGCCAGCAGGGCATCGAGATCAGCCTCAACGGGCTGGAGCAGCTCTGCAACCGTTGCCACAACACCTCCGCCGTGGCGCGATCCTAGAAGGCTCAACCGACCGACCGCAGGTCGACCCGCTCCACCGACGGTCGATAGCCCAGCCAGCGGCTGGCCCCATCGGCGAAGGCGTCCGCGCAGCCGCTCACACAGACCCGGGTGCGCTGGGCTGGGTGGACCACCTCCACGCCGGACAACTCGCCTTCAGGCACCCCCCCCATGCTGGCCAGCAAGGGGCCCAGCCGCCGCACGGCAGAGGCGGCTGGGTCGACGAGCCGCACGTGGGGAGGCAGCAGCCCGGTGAGCAGCGGACGCAACATCGGGTAGTGGGTGCAGCCCAGCACGACCGTGTCGACACCGGCCGCCAGCAGGGGAGCCAG
>VGQC01000038.1 GCA_016882385.1 Cyanobacteria bacterium M_DeepCast_100m_m1_067
TGCAGCTGCACCATGGCCAGCTTGATGATGTCGGCGCTGGAGCCCTGGATCGGCGCGTTGGCCGCAGCCCGCAGCTGCTGGGCCTCCATGCCGCCGCGGCGGGCCACTTCCAGGTCGATCTCGAGAGGATCCTTGCCCCGCAGCCGGCCCAGGCCGTTGGGATCGAAGTGGAACGGCCGGCGCCGGCCCAGGATCGTTTCCACGTAGCCCCGGCTCAGGGCCAGCCGCTCCTGCAGCTCCAGAAAGGCAAACACCCTCGGGTAGCGCTGCTTGTACTTGGTGAGAAAGTCTTTGGCTTCGGCCTGGCTCACGCCCGTTTCCCGGGCAAAGCGCTGGGCGCCCATGCCGTAGATCACGCCGAAGTTGATCGTTTTGCCGAGGCGGCGCTCATCGGGCGTCACCGTGTCCTTCTCCAGCAGCAGTCGCGCCGTGAGGGCGTGCACGTCGTCGCCGCTGCGATAGGCCTCCACCAGCACCTCCTCGCCGGACAGGTGGGCCAGGATGCGCAGCTCGATCTGGGAGTAGTCGGCGCTGATCAGGCTCCAGCCCGCTTCCGGCAGGAAGGCCTTGCGGATCCGCCGCGAAAACGTGGTGCGGATCGGGATGTTCTGCAGGTTGGGGTTGCTGCTGGACAGCCGCCCGGTGGCGGTCACCGCCTGGTTGAAATCGGTGTGCACTCGGCCGGTTTCCGGCTCCATCAGCACTGGCAGGGCATCCACATAGGTGCTTTTGAGCTTGCTGAGGGTGCGGTGCTCCAGCACCAGTGGCACCACCGGGTGGTCGGCCTCCAGCTTTTCGAGCACCGCCGCATCGGTGCTCCAGCCGGTTTTGGTTTTGCGGGATTTCTTGCGGTCGAGTCCGAGGCTGTCGAACAGCAGTTCGCCCAGCTGCTTGGGGGAGGCCAGGTTGAAGTCGACCCCGGCGGCCGCCTTGGCCTCGGCCTCGAGGCGATCCAGCGTGGTTTTGAGCTCGGCGCTGAGCTCGCCCAGGTAGGCGGTGTCGATGCGGATGCCGGTGGCCTCCATCAGGGCCAGCACCGGCTCCAGCGGCAGCTCCACCTGGTCGAGCAGTTGGGGCAGGGCATCGCCCATGGCCGTGAGCTCGCGGCGCAGCAGCTGGGCCAGGCGCCAGGTGAGGTGCACATCCATGCCGCAGTACTGGGCCGCGGCGTCGATCTCCACGGACGCGAAATTGGCGCCCTTGGGCACCAGCTCGGCGTAGCTGGTGGGGCTGAAGCCAAAGTGGCGCTCGGCCATGGCGTCGAGGCCGTGTTTGTCGCCGGCATCGCGCAGGTAATCGGCCAGCAGGGTGTCCATCACCACCCCGCCCAGCGGCAGGCCGTGGCGCAGCAGGATCAGCCGGTCGTACTTGGCGTTCTGCAGGGCCTTGGGGTGGGAGGCGCTGGCCAGCCAGGGGGCCAGGGCGGTGAGCACCGCATCGAGGGGCAGCTGGACCGGCGCGTCTGGGGGGGCGCTGAGTAGATCGGCGGCCGGTTGGGCTTGGTGGCCGATCGGGATGTAGGCCAGTTCCGCCGGACCCTCCCCCCAGGCCACCCCCACCCCCACCAGCTCGGCCTGGAAGGGATTGAGGCTGGTGGTTTCCGTGTCGAGGGCCACGGGCCGGCCCGGATCCGTGCAGCCGTTGAGGTGGGACACGAGGGCCGCCAGGGCCTTGGGGCTGGAAATCAGCTGGGGCTGAAGCGAGGGGGGCTCCTTGCTGTCCGGCTCCTTTCTGTCCGGCTCCTTTCTGTCTGGCTGATCTGGGTTTGTTGAACGTTCTGTTTCACCGGTCGTTCGAGCGTTGTCGGCGGCTGGGCTGGCCGCGCCGCTCGCTGGGCTGGCTACCTCGCTGGGCTGCGGCGGGACGGCCGAGAACAGCTGGGCGAAGCTGGGCACCTGTTTCACCAGGCTGTAGAGCTCCAGCTCCTCGAGGCTGCCAGCCAGGGCCTCGGCCTGCACCGCCCCCAGCTCCAGGCGGGGTTCGGAGGGCAGGGGGATGTCGGTGAGGATCTCGGCCAGCATCCGCGAGCGGTAGGCGCTGCCTTTGTCGGCGCGGAGTTTGTCGATCAGGGCACCCTTGAGAACGCCCTTGGGATCCTTGGCCTTGGGGCCTGCCTGCTCCAGCGTTTCCAGGGCGGCGTAGATCCCGTCCACATGGTCATAGGCGGCCAGGAGGTTGATGGCGGTTTTTGGGCCCACGCCCTTGACGCCGGGGATGTTGTCGGAGCTGTCGCCCGTGAGCGCCTTGAGGTCAACCACCTCGTCTGGGGTGACGCCGAGCTTGGCGATCACGCCGTCGCGGCGGATTTCGGTAGGGCCGCTGTTTTTGGCGTAAGGGCCACCGCCCATGTACAGCACGGCGATGTCGCGGTCGTCGTCGACCAGCTGGAACAGGTCGCGGTCGCCCGAGAGGATCCGCACCCGCCAGCCGGCGTTGGCGGCGCGGTTGGCCAGGGTGCCGAGCACGTCGTCGGCCTCGTAGCCCGGGGCCATGGCCAGGGGGATGTCGAGACTTTCGGCCAGGATCTGCTGCAGGTTGGCCAGATCGGCGAAAAAGTGCTCCGGGGCCACGTCCCGGTGGGCCTTGTAGGCCTCATCAGCTTCATGGCGGAAGGTGGGCTCGGCGGTGTCGAAGGCCACCACCAGGCCGTTGGGCTTGAGTCCTTTGCAGTTGTCGAGCAGGGCCTTGAGGAAGCCGTAGGTGACGCTCGTGGGCACGCCGGCCTTGGTGCTCAGGCCCCCTTCACCGCCCTTGGAGAAGGCATAGAAACTGCGAAAGGCCAGGGAGTGGCCATCGATCAGCAGCAGCAGGGGCTTGGTGCCAGGGGCCACGGTGCTGCAAGGGGCGATGGGTCGGGTCAGCCTGCCAGAGCTCAGGCTTGCAGTTGGGCTGCGGCGATCCGCACCACGGCCTCCGCGGTGCCCAGAGCGGTGGTGCTGTCGTTGGCATCGAAGAGATCGGCCGGTGCCGCATCGCCCTGGGGATAGCGGCTGGCGCTGTTCATGCGCGTGAGCGCCTTGAGATGCAGCTCAGCGAGGCCCGGGAGCTGCAGGCCCTGCTGTTGCAGCAGCTCCACCAGTTTCTCGAGGGAATGGCTGTAGGGCGGTGTGATCCCTGCCGCCAGCAGCAGGGCTTTGAGTGCTTTTTCGGCAGCCTGGCCTGCCAGGTAGCAGGCTTGGGCGTGGAACCCCTGGCCGGCGGTGAGGTGCGCCGCGTCCAGATCGTTGAGGGCCTGGCGGATCCAGGCTTCGGCCCGCGGGGTCATGGCGCGTCGAGGCGCAGGGCGTCTCGGCTGATGGCCAGCCAGTAGGGATCGTCGCCCTGCTTCAGCTGCTGCCAGCGCTCCTGGCTCAGGGCCAGTACGTCGTCACCGAGGCGGGCGTCGAGTAGTGCATCGGCCAGGGCCTCGGCCTGCTCCTGGTTTGGGGCGATGGCCAGCAGATCGACGTCGGAGCAGGCATCCCAGTCGCCGCGAGCGAGTGAACCGAATAGCCACACCTCGCCGCCGGAGTGGCGGGCAGCCACGTTTGCGGCGCCAGCACGCAACGCAGTCAGGCTGGCGCTGCGGCGCTGCTCGCGAATGGCGGCCAGGCTGGGCATGGCGTCAGGCTAAGGGGTGTGCCCAACGCTGACGGTCTTCGATGGGGAGCTGTCCGCCATGTGGTTCCTTTTGTGGTCACAATTCGGACACGTGACGTTGGTGCTGTCCCGTGCTGAGCTCCACCGCCACCGCCACCGCCACAGCCACCTTCAGCTCCTGCGGGCAATACCGCTGGTGGCTGGAGCGGGTGTGGGAGCCGGCGGCGCCACGGCTGATTTTCATCGGCCTCAACCCCTCGCGGGCCGATGGCCGGCGCGACGACTCCACCCTGCGGCGGTTGCTGGGTTTTGCCCGCCGCTGGGGCTTTGGCAGCCTTGAGGTGCTCAACCTGTTTGCGCGCATCAGCCCATCGCCGGCGGTGCTGCGCCGCGCTGCGGATCCGGTGGGCGCCGAGGCCGACGCCTGGCTCCAGCAACGCCTGGCGGTCCAACCGCAGGCCACGGTGTGGCTGGGCTGGGGCAATCAGGGTTCCTGGCGGGGGCGTGATCGGGCGGTATTGGCGTTGTTGCAGGGTCGTGGCCTGTGGGCCCTGGGCCTCACGGCCGCCGGCCAGCCCCGTCATCCCCTCTATGTGGCCGGCGATGTTGCGCTGCAGGCTCTGGCCTGGCGCAACTCTGAGGCTCTGGGGCATCCTGTGGGCACGCCCGAGTTCTCCGTTCCCCCGCCGCCGGCCGCGACGCCATGTCTCGTATCCCCCGCCGCTACGCCATGCATCTGCACATGAGCGGCGGCCAGACCGAAACCGTCCATTTCCAGACCCTGGAGGCCTTTCAGCAGTGGTACGGCGGCGTGCTCACCGCCTCGGCGCCTGACACCTTCGTGAACGTGCCGATTGGTGATCTGGAGGGCGAATACCTGGTGGTGCGTCCCAGCGGCGTGATCGGCATCCACGTGGAGCCCAAGTTCAACGCCCTCGATGAATGACACCTGAGCGGCTGGGTCTGCTCTGGGGGGTCACGGTTTTTGCGGGCGCGATCGCCCAAGCCCTGGCCTGGCTCACCGGGCTGCCCGGCGTGGTGCTGTTGCTCAGCGCCGGCCTGGTGATCGGCCGCTCCGGCTTCGGGCTGGTGGAGCCCCTTGATTTGGGTGCGGGCCTCGGCACCGTGGTGGGCCTACTGGTGAGCCTGGTGCTGTTTGACGGCGGCATCAACCTGCGCCTACCCGACGATGGCACCCGGCAGGCGGTGCTGCGCATCGTGCTGGTGCGGCTGGTGCTGGCCCTTGCCGCCGGCCTGCTGGCCGCCCACTGGCTGGCCGGGCTCAACTGGTCGCTGGCGGCGGTGTTCAGCGCCATCGTGCTGGCCACCGGGCCCACGGTGGTGAATCCGCTGGTGCGCCAGATCCGCCTCTCGTCGCCCCTGGGCGAGGTGCTGGACGGCGAAGGGCTGGTGCTCGAGCCGATTGGGGCTGTGCTCGCCCTGCTGCTGCTGGAGCTGGCGCTCGGCGATTTGCACGGTTGGCGGGAGCTGGCCTTGGGGCTGCTGCAGCGGCTCGGCGGTGGGGTGGCGATTGGGGCCGTGTGCGGCTGGTTGCTGGCCGAAGCGCTACGCCGTATTCCCGCTCAGCCGGCCGGGGCCCTGCGGCTGCAGCTCACGGTGGGCAGCCTGTTCCTGATGTTCAGCGGCTGTGAGCTGCTGCTGCCGGAATCGGGGCTGCCGGCGGCCGTGGCGGCCGGGGTGGTGGTGGGCCGCCGACCTGACACCGACGCCGCCGAGCTCGATGCCCTGATCCGCCAGCTGGCCCAGTTGGCGATCACGATGCTGTTCCCCCTGCTGGCCGCCGATGTGAGCTGGGCCGAGCTCAGCCCCCTGGGCTGGGGTGGGGTGGCCTGCGTGCTGGTGTTGATGTTGCTGGTGCGCCCCGTGGCGATCGGCCTGGCCACCTGGGGCCTCGACTTCAGCCTGCCGCAGCGGGCCCTGTTGGCCTGGCTGGCGCCCCGCGGCATCGTGACAGCTGCGGTGGCGAGCCTGTTTGCCATTCGCCTGGAGCAGGCTGGGGTGGTGGGGGCCGGCCGCTTGCAGGGGCTCGTGTTTCTGACGATCCTGCTGACCGTGGGCCTGCAGGGCCTCAGCGCCGGTCCCCTGGCCCGCTGGCTGGGACTGGTGGATCCTGAGGATGAGGGCTCAGGCTCAGAGGCAGCAGCTGATGCGGGGGCGGTCGGCGCCGCTGCGGTGCAGCAGCAACCAGGTGGCCAGTAGGTCGGGGCCCTGGAGGCTGCCGAGCAGGGCGGCCCGCAGGCTCTTCATGATCACCCCTTTTTTCACCCCGGCGGCGGCACAGGCTTCGCCCAGCAGCACCTGGGCTTGATCGGCCTCGAGGGCACCTTCGGGTAGCCGCTCCAGTAGGGCGGCCAGGGCGGGACGGGCGCCCTCGCTGGCCAGCTGGGCTGCGGCCGCCTCCTGCAGCTCCGGGGTGGTGAAGAAGGGGCGCGCCTGCTCCACCCCATCGGCCAGCAGGCTGAGGGACGGGCCGATCAGGCTGCAGAGCTCGATCTGCCACCCGGGGTTGGCCTCGGGGCTGTTTGAGCTGTTTGAGGCGCTTCCCCAACCCTCGGCCGCCCACAGGGGCAGCAACTGCTCGCGCAGGGTCTCGGGGCCGAGGCCATGCAGCACCTGACCATTGAGCCAGTTGAGCTTGTCCCAGTCGAAGCGGGCGCCGGCCCGGTTGACCCGCTCGAAATCGAACACCGCCGCCGCCTCGGCCAGGGTGAAGCGTTCGCCCATGCCCTCCGGCGGCGACCAGCCCAGCAGGGTCATGTAGTTGGCCAGGGCTTCGGCGGTGTAGCCCATGGCTCGAAACTCGCTCACCGAGGTGACGCCATCGCGCTTGGACAGCTTCTTGCCTTCCTGGTTGAGGATCAGGGGTGTGTGGGCGAACACCGGAGCTTCAGCGCCCAGGGCTTCGTAGAGCAGCAGCTGCTTGGCGGTGTTGGCGATGTGGTCTTCGCCGCGGATCACGTGGCTGATCGCCATGGCGGCGTCGTCCACCACCACCACCAGGTTGTAGAGGGGGTCGCCGATCTGATCGGCCGGAGCGCGGCGGGCGATCACCATGTCGCCGCCCAGGTCGCTGCCGCTCCAGCGCATCGGGCCGCGCACCAGGTCGGTCCAGGTGATGCTGGCGTTGTCGTCGATGCGGAAGCGGATGGTGGCTTGGCGGCCCTCGGCGATGAAGGCCTGCTGCTGCTCGGGCGTGAGATCGCGGTGGCGGTTGTCGTAGCGGGGGGCTTTTTTCTCGGCCGCCTGCTGCTCGCGCATGGCGGTGAGCTCCGCTTCGCTGGCAAAGCAGCGGTAGGCGTGGCCGGAATCGAGCAGCTGCTGAATCGCCGCCCGATGCTCGGCAATGCGGGCGCTCTGGATGACCGGCTCAGCGTCCCAGTTCAGCCCGAGCCACTGCAGCCCGTCGAGGATGTTGGCCGTGTATTCGGGCTTGCTGCGCTCTTTGTCGGTGTCTTCGATGCGCAGGAGAAACGCACCGCCCTGGCGCCGGGCGAACAGCCAGTTGAACACCGCCGTGCGGGCGGTGCCGATGTGAAGGGTTCCCGTGGGGCTCGGGGCCAGTCGCACACGCACGGGCCGAGAAGCTTGCCCTGCCACGGACTGCGCAGCACCCACAGGGACGACTCCTGAAGAATTGAAAACGGGACTGACGGGATTCGAACCCGCAACTTCCGCCGTGACAGGGCGGTGCTCTAACCGGTTGAACTACAGTCCCAGTCAGCCTTGTCGGCGTTCTGTATCGTGATCCAGGTCGTGATCCAGGTCGTGATCAAGGTTTGACCCTTGGACGACTTGAAAAGTATCCGTGATCACCGGTCCGATCGTCAACCAACTGGGCAAAAGACCAGCGAATGCAAATCAGACCAGCATCCCGAATGGGCATTGCGCAGCCTTAAGGCTGCTCAGGGGCGAAAGCCCGCAGGCTCAATCAGGCGCACCTGATTTCCGCGTGCCGTGAATTCACGGCCTTGATCGCTCTGAACGACCACACGGCCACCGGATTTCACCCGGATCACCCGTGCCCGAACCCAGCCCAAAGCGGCCGACTCGAGCACCTTGACCACATCTCCGGGTTGTAGATCCAACTCCATGCTCGGAACCAGGAAACTGCAAATTGGGACATCGAACGCGCCGTGGAGGACTTGAACCCCCGACATCAGGTTTTGGAGACCTGCGTTCTACCAACTGAACTAACGGCGCAAGGCCGATGCCCCGTAAACATGAGGCTGATTTTGTTAAACCGCACGACCTGAAGATTGCTCATCAGGTCGTGCGGAAACATGCTGGCAACCTCAGCGGTCGAAGCGCTGCTTGACCCGTGTGGCTTTACCCACCCGATCGCGCAGATAGAAGAGCTTCGCCCGACGCACCTTACCGCGGCGCTCCACTTTCACGGAAGCAACCTGGGGACTGTGCAGCATGAAGACCCGCTCCACACCGATGCCCTGGAAAATGCGACGCACGGTGATGGTCTCATTGAGACCGCCGTGGCGCTTGGCGATCACCACCCCTTCGTAGGGCTGCACGCGCTCCTTGTTGCCCTCGCGAATGCGCACACCCACCTTGACGGTGTCACCGACGTAGATCTCGGGGAGTTCGTCCTTGAGCTGTTCGGCCTCAAAGGCGCGGATCAGATCCTGGGCGCTGAGCTTGCCGGTGGTGACCTTGAGGGACGTGGCGGGCTTGGCCTGCACCGCGGTGGCGCTGACCTCCTCAGAACCCTGCTCTGCCGGGGTTACGGCTTGATTGTCTGTCGACTCCGTTGCCATCTCAGCTCCGCGACGCCTGGCCAAACCGACAGTGTACCGGCTGAGGTGTCGCCCTCCAGCCAAACGCCACCCCCTAGCCCGCAACGATCCAGTCCCATTGGTAGCTTGAAGGTGAGCTTTTCCATCGCTGCCGGCGTCTCCCAGCATGAATCTGTTTGCCGATCTGCTGGCCAGCACCAAGGGTTCTGCTGCCAGTGGCGCCGTGCTCGAGACTGGGCCCCGCATTCAGAAAGGTCGCCGCGGGGTCGAAATCAAATCGGCGCGTGAAATCGACACCATGCGCCAGGCCAGCCGCATCGTGGCCACAGTGCTGCGCGAAATCCTGGAGATGGCGGCCCCCGGGATGACCACCGGAGACCTCGACCGCCACGCCGAGAAGCGCATCCGTGAGATGGGCGCCACCCCCAGCTTCAAGGGGTATCACGGTTTCCCCGCCAGCATCTGCGCCTCGATCAACAATGAGGTGGTGCATGGCATCCCCAACAGCAAGCGGGTGATCCAGGCCGGCGATCTGGTGAAGATCGACACCGGCGCCTACTTCGACGGGTATCACGGCGACAGCTGTGTGAGCTTGTGCGTGGGTGAGAGCGCCACCCAGGAGGCCCAAACCCTCTGCAGGGTCGCCCAGGAATCGCTGATGAAGGGTCTGGCCCAGATCAAGGCTGGCAACACCCTGTTGGATATCGCTGGCGCCGTGCAGGACCACGTGGAAGCCCATGGCTTCGCGGTGGTGGAGGACTACACCGGCCACGGCGTGGGGCGGAATCTGCACGAGGAGCCCTCGGTGTTCAACTTCCGCACCCGGGATCTGCCCAACATGAAGCTGCGCCCGGGCATGACCCTGGCGGTGGAGCCGATCCTCAATGCCGGCAGCAAGGCCTGTCGCACCCTCAAAGACCGCTGGACCGTGGTGACGGTGGATGGCCGTTGGTCGGCCCAGTGGGAGCACACCATCGCCGTCACCAGCGACGGCTGCGAAATCCTCACCGACCGCGATTTCTAAGCTTCAGCTCAGCTGCCGGGCCGGGTGAGCAGCTTGAAGTAGGCCCAGCGCCCCAGGCTGGTGAGCGGCATCAGCACGTAGGTGAGTGGGTTGGGGGTGACGATGATCAGGTTGAAGCCCAGCCGTGCCTGGGCCAGCACCTGGCCAGCCACGAAATCGGCCCCCATCACACCAATGGGGTTGAGGGCCGAGCGGAAGGGGCCGAGCACCAGCCGGCGGATCCGCAGGGGCCCCTCGGCTCCGGCCAGATCCAGGGCCCGCAGGCTCACCAGCGTGCCCAGCAACCGTTTGCTCAGCTCGTAGAGCGGGCTGAACGCGGGCTGGATCTCCGCCTCGGAGGTGTTGATCCACACCTCCGCCCGGGGGCGGCCGTCGCCGGGTCGCTGCTGCACCACCTCGGCAAACAGCTCCAGCAGCCGCCAGCTGCTGAGGGCGTTGACCTCCAGGGCCAGGTCGGTGGTTTCGCGGCTGCGGGCCTGTTGCTGGTTGACACCGTGGTTGAGCACCAGCACGTCCACCCGCCCCAGCAGTGGCCGTAGGGCGTGCTCTTCGCCGATCTGCCACGACACCTGCTCGAGCGAGATGGTGTCGCCGGCGTCGTCCAGCAGGTCGAGGGGCCGGGTGCTGCTGGTGAGGGCCACCAGCTGCGCGCCCTGGCGCGACCACCTGCGCAGCAACGCTTGTCCGAGGCTGCCGCTGGCCCCGGTCACGGCAACGGTGCACGCATAAGAACGGGACATGGGCCTGGTGCAAACGGCGGCTGAGACGTCACCATGGTGGGATTCCGCCGATGGATCTGCCGCCTGCATGGCTGCTGGCACCCCCCCTGAAGCCGTTGCGCCCCTGGTGCCCCTGTTCGCTCCCTACTGCGGGGGCTTGGTGCATCAGGCGTTGTTGGAGGAGGCGCTGGCCAGCCTGCTGGCGGGGGAGTGGGCCGGCAGGCGGTTGCTGCAGGGCGGCCGCAGCCACGCCTTGCAGCTGCGTTGGAGTGGCGAAACGGCGCCCCTTGAAGTGCTCCACTGCAACCTCAGCTTTCCTGACCTGCCGCAGGTGGCCTACGCCTTTGATCTGCCTTGCCACCAGCTGGTGCAGTGGTTGATGGAGCGGCAAGGGGATGAGCTGCCGCCGAGCTTCTGGCATTGGTTGCTGCTCGGACAGCCCCCAATCGCCACCGAACCGGTGGGCAGCGCCGCCTAAATTTTACGGTCAAGACATGCCCCGGCGAGGTTGACCGATGGCCCCCACCTTGCTGATCGGGTCCTGCGAAGCTTTCAGCGGTAAATCCGCCGTGGTGCTGGGCCTGGCGCGCCAGCTCAGCCGTCAGGACATTCCTGTCCGTTTTGGCAAACCGCTCGCCACCAGTTTGGATGAGAACTCCACGGACTGGGGCCAGTCGCCCCTGTTGGATGCGGATGTGCGTTTCATCGGCGCCACCCTGGGGCTACCGGAGGCCCATCTGATCCCCTCCTTGCATGTGCTGGATGGGGCGACGGCCCAGCAGCGCTTGGTGCAGGGCGATCTGGAGCCAGGCCCTGGCTTCGCTCTCTTGCGCCAGCAGCTGGCCACCGCCCCCGATGGTTTGACCCTGCTGGAAGCCGCCGGCAGCCTCCATGAGGGCCTGCTCTATGGCCTCAGCTTGGCCCAGCTGGCCGAGGGTCTCGAGGCCACGGTGGTGCTGGTGCATCCATGGTTGGACAGCCGCAGCATCGATCCGCTGCTGGCCGCCCAGGCCCAGCTCGGTGAGCGCCTGGCGGGGGTGGTGCTCAATGCCGTCAAACCGGAGTTGGTGCCCCAGCTGCGGGCTGAGCTGATACCGGCCCTGGCCCAGCTCGGCTTGCCCGTGCTGGGGGTGATGCCCCAGAGCCCCCTGCTGCGCAGCGTCACGGTGGAGGAGCTGGCCCTGCGGCTCGGGGCCCAGGTGCTCTGTTGTCCGGAACGGCTTGATCTGTTGGTGGAAACCCTTTCGATCGGTGCCATGAACGTGAACTCGGCGATGGAGTTTTTCCGCCGTCGCCGCAACATGGCCGTGGTGACCGGGGCTGATCGCACCGACATCCAGCTGGCGGCCCTGGAGGCCTCCACCCAGTGCCTGATCCTCACCGGGGCCGGTGAACCCTTGCCCCAGCTGCTCAACCGGGCCGAGGAACTGGACGTGCCCCTGCTCAAGGTTGAGCACGACACCCTCACCACGGTCGAGGTGATTGAGCAGGCCTTTGGCCACGTGCGCCTGCATGAAGCGGTGAAGGCCAGCTTCGCCTTCCGGCTGGTGGAGGAGCATTGCAATTTCGAACCGCTGTTCAGGCGGTTGCAGTTGCCCGCGATGGCGAAATAACGCTGCTAGTTTCAAGGCGCAGGCTGCGGGCTACTGGTGACCCGGTCCCTTGATCTTCCGTCGCTCGATCGGATCGACACCCTTGCCCAGGAACTGGCGATGCTCCAGGACCGGAGCAAACGGCGCATTGCCATTTTGGGCAGTCGCCACGTACCGGTCGTGTCCATTCACCTGGTGGAACTGGTGGCCCGCTCCTTGGCCCAGGAGGGCCACAACCTGATCACCTCCGGAGCCCAGGGGGTCAATGCAGCCGTGATCCGTAGCGTGCTGGAGATCGATCCGGCCCGGCTCACCGTGTTGCTGCCCCAGAGCCTCGATCGTCAGCCGGGTGAATCGCGCGACCAGCTGGAGCGGGTGCTGCATCTGGTGGAGAAGCCCGAGCACGACGAGTTGCCTCTGCCGATGGCCAGCAGCCTCTGCAACCAGGACATCATCAGCCGCTGCGACCAGCTGATCTGCTTCGCCTTCCACGACAGCGAAACCCTGCTGGCCAGCTGCCGCGTGGCCGAGGACATGGGCAAGGTGGTGAGCGTGATGTTCTTCGACTAGGTGGCTGGTGGCTAAGCGCCCAGCACCGCCTTCAGCCCTTCCACATAGAGCACCCCGGAGCACACCAGGCCGCCAGCCCAGCACAGGCCGCGAACCGCAGGCACGTTGCCCACGTAGACGCCGATGTAGGCCAGGCGCAAAACGGGGTGCAGCCAGGCGGCGATCAGGGCCACCGGGCTGCTGACGCCGGCCAGCAAGCACAGCAGGGCTGCTGGAGCATGCAGCGTGAAGGCCTCAAAGCAGTTTTGGTGCGCCCAGGCGGCGCGCTTCCCCCAGGCCGGCAGCCGCTCAAACATCGCCCTCGGGGCGGCCAGGTCGGCCATCTGGAAATTCGCCTGGGAGCGGGCGGCCCCGAGGGGCACGGTGCTGAACACCACCACACCGGCAGCCAGCAGCAGCGACCAGGCAAAGGGGGCGAGGGAGGCACTCATGGCGGCAGGCAGCGTGGACGATGGATCCAGGTTGGCAGGCCGCACCTACGATTCGCGCACGTTTCCGCCCGACCGACCAGCCCCATGGCCGACACCTATTCCTTTGATGTGGTGAGCGATTTCGATCGCCAGGAGCTTGTCAACACGATCGACCAGGTGCGCCGCGACGTGGGCACCCGCTACGACCTCAAGGATTCGAACACCGAGATCGAGGTGGAGGAGACCAGCCTCACCATCACCACCGCCAGCGACATGACCCTTCAGGCCGTGGAGGATGTGCTGCGTCAGAAGGCCACCAAGCGCAATCTCTCCCTGAAGATTTTTGACTTCCAGACCCCCGAGCCCGTCGGCGGCAACCGGGTCAAGCAGGTGGTGAAGCTGCGCAAGGGCCTTAGCCAGGAGCTGGCCAAGAGCCTGAGCAAAACCGTCCGCGATGAACTCAAGAAGGTGACCGTCTCGATCCAGGGTGACAGCCTGCGGATCACCGGCAAGAACAAGGACGACCTGCAACAGGCCATCAGCCTGCTCAAGGCCCAGGACGTCGAAGTGCCGCTGCAGTTCGAGAACTACCGCTGAGTGGCGGGCTGGCGATTCTGGATTGATCGCGGCGGCACCTTCACCGATGTGGTGGGGCGGAGTCCTGCCGGTGCGCTGGTGGTGCGCAAGGTGCTCTCGGTGCAGCCCGATGGCCCAGGCGATCCGGCCGTGCGGGCCATCGGGGCGGTGCTGGGCCTGCCCCCCGGCGGCGCCCTGCCAGCGGGGTTGGTGCAGGAGGTGCGGCTCGGCACCACCGTGGCCACCAATGCCCTGCTGGAGCGGCGCGGGGCCGGGGTGGTGCTGCTGATCAACCGGGGCTTTGCCGATCTGCTCAGCATCGGCGACCAACACCGCCCGGACATCTTTGCCCTGGCGATCGAGCGGCCCCAGCCCCTGCGCCTGCGGGTGCTGGAGGTGGAGGGTCGGCTGGCGGCCGATGGCTCCGAGCTGGAGCCCCTGTCGCTGCACGAGGGGTTGCAACAGCAGCTGCTTGCAGCCCAGGCCGACGGCTACACCAGCTGTGCCGTGGCCCTGCTGCACAGCACCCGCAATCCCGGCCAGGAGTTGCAGCTGGGCGCGTGGCTGGAGCCCCTGGGCTTTGAGGCTGTGGTGCTCTCCCACCAGCTCAGCAGTCAGCCCCGGCTCGTGCCCCGCGGCCAGACCGCCGTGATCGAGGCCGCGATCGCTCCGGTGCTGGGCCGCTACCTGCGCCAGGTGCAGGTAGCCCTTGGTCAAGCCACCCGGCTGCGGGTGATGCGCTCCAGTGGTGCCCTGGCGGCTCCGGAGGTGCTGCTGGCCAAGGACACGATCCTTTCGGGGCCGGCGGGGGGCATGGTGGGGGCCGTTGCGGTGGGTCGCCTGGCCCTGGAGGCCGCCGGCTTGCCACCCCAGCCGATCGTTGGCTTCGACATGGGTGGCACCTCCACCGATGTCTTCCATTTCGATGGCCTCCATTGCGATGGCAGTCGGGGCGATCTCGCCTGGGAGCGCAGCCCCGCCACCGAGATCGTGGGTCTGCAGCTGCAGGCGCCGATGCTGCCCATCCACACCGTGGCCGCCGGCGGCGGCTCGATCCTGCGTTTCGATGGCCTGCGGCTGCGGGTGGGGCCGGAGTCGGCCGGCGCCGATCCGGGGCCTGCGGCCTACCGCCGCGGCGGTCCGCTCACGATCACCGATGCCAACCTGCTGCTGGGCCGGCTGCCCATCGCAGCCCTGCCGGCGTTGTTCGGTCCCACCGCCGATCAACCCGCCGATGATGAGGCCGTGGCGCGGGGCTTTGCTGAGCTGGCAGCCGCGATGGTTGCGGTGGCTCCTGGCATCACGCCCGAGCGGGTGGCCGAGGGGGCGCTGCAAATCGCTATCGAGACGATGGCCGGTGCCCTGCGCCGCATTTCGATCCAGCGCGGCCACGACCTGCGCGAGGCGTTGTTGGTGAGCTACGGCGGCGCTGGCGGGCAGCACGCCTGCCGCCTGGCCGAGGTGCTGGGCCTATCGCGGGTGCTGCTCCATCCGCTCGCTGGCGTGCTGTCCGCCTATGGCCTCGGCATGGCCGAGCAATCGCTGTTGCTGGAGTGCTCACCACGGCTGCCGCTGGAGCCTGCCTCGCTGCCCGAGTTGCGCCAGCACTGCGCTGCCCTGGTGCGCCGGGGGCTGGATGGGTTGCGGCAGGCGGGCGATCTGGGTGATGCCTCCCCCCGGATCCAGGTGCGGCTGGAGCTGCGGGCGCCCGGTAGTGAGCGGGGGCTGGAGGTGCCCTGGTCGGCTCAGGATGCCGCCCCTGATGGCGCTGTCGGCGATGCGGCGGTGTTGGTTGCGCTGCGGGAGGCCTATGCCGCGAGCCATCAGCAGCGCTATGGCTACTGCCCAGTTGGCGATGACTGGATAGTTGAGCGGTTGCTGGTTGACATCACCTCTCCCGCTCAGCAGCTGCCCGCTTGTGGGACGGAGTCCGGTTGGGCAGTAGGGGGGGATGGGGCTGCGACTGGGGATGGCGCGCCTGCCGCCGTCAGCACACGCCTTTGGCTGGGTGAGCAGGTGGGTTGGCAGAGGGTGCCCCTCTGGCATCGCGACCGCTTGTGCCCCCAGCAGCAGCTCCAGGGCCCAGCCCTGGTGGTTGATCAAACCACCACCACCGTGCTGGAGCCCGGCTGGCAGGCGCTGGTGCTGGCCGATGGGGCGCTCCTGCTGGAGCGGCAGTCGCTGGC
>VGQC01000039.1 GCA_016882385.1 Cyanobacteria bacterium M_DeepCast_100m_m1_067
GATCAGCAGTACCGTGAGAATGCCGGCGGCCTCCAGGAAGCCCACCACCGGATGCTGCAGGGCGAGCAGCTTGAGGGTGCGATAGCGCGCTCGGCGGTGTAGGTCGATCTCGGCGTCAAAGCGTTGTTGCAGCCAGGGTTCCGCGGCAAAAGCCCGCACCAGCGGCAGCCCGCCGATCGCTTCACCCAGCAGGCCGGCCAGCTCGCTCACCTGCTTCTGGCTGCGTTCAGCGGCGCTCATCACCCGCGCTCCGAAGCTGCTCACCAGCACCACCACCAGGGGGGCCAACAGCAGGGTGGCCAGGGCCAGGGGCCAGTCGAGCCACACCATGTAGCCCAGCACGACGACCAGTTGCAGGGCGCTGGGGGTGGTGTCCTGGATGGTCTTGTAGATCACCTCGCCGACACGGTCGGCGTCTTCGGTGAGGCGGTAGGTGAGGTCGCCGGCCGAGAGCTTCTCCAGGGCGCCAAACTCCAGGCGCTGCAGACGGGCAAACAGTCCCCGGCGCAGCTCCTGGCTCACGCGTAGGGCTGGGCCGGCCAACAGGGTGTCCTGACCAAACTGGGCCGCCTTCTGCACCAGAAACAGCCCCAGGGCTGCCGCGATCGTGCGCAACACCACCGGGAAGTTGCCTGCGCCAATGGCGGGGATCAGCTGACCGGCCAGCCAGGCCAGCAGCGGCCAACAGCTCACATAGATGAGGATGCACAGCCCCCCGGCCAGCAGGCGCCTGCGGTAAGGCTTCAGCAGCGGCCAGAGGTGACGGAAGCCGGCCGGCGACGGTGCAAGCATGCAGTCACGGTATCGCCACCGTTGCGGGCTCACCTTTGAAACTTGATCAATTCCTGAAGTACCAGGGTCTGGTAGGCACCGGCGGTGAAGCCAAGCTGCGCATTCAGCGGGGGGATGTGCGCGTCAATGGCGCCATCGAAACCCGCCGCGGCCGCCAGCTGGCCCTGGGGGATGCGGTGGCCCTCGATGGCCGCGAGGTGCTGTTCACTCCGCCCCGGGACGCTCCCCGCCCCAAGCCTTGATCCAGCCTCCAGGACGCGACCGGCGGCCTATTAGGTTTTGCTGACGTCGTTGGGATGGGCCAGTGCGCAAGGCCGTGATCGCGGGCAACTGGAAGATGCACATGACCTGCGCTGAGACGCGGGTGTTTGCGGCCACGTTCCGACCGCTGATCGCCGATCTGCCGGGTGATCGGGACGTGGTGATCGCACCGCCCTTCACCTCGATCCCTACCCTCTGCCGCCACCTGGAGGGAGCCGGCGTGCAGATCGCCGGCCAGAACGTGCACTGGGAGGACCAGGGCGCCTACACCGGCATGATTTCGGCGCCAATGCTGCTGGAGCACGGCGTCAGCCACGCGATCGTCGGTCACAGCGAGCCGCGCAAGTACTACAGCGAGAGCGACGAGCAGATCAATCTGCGCGCCCGCAACGCTCAGCGCCATGGGTTGATCCCAATCCTCTGCGTGGGCGAGAGTCTCGACCAGCGCGAGTCCAGCGAAACCGAGCGGGTGATTCACCGCCAGATCGAGCAGGGGCTCGAGGATGTGGACCCCACCCAGCTGATCGTGGCCTATGAGCCGATCTGGGCGATCGGCACCGGCAAAACCTGTGCCGCCGAGGAGGCCAACCGCATTTGCGGGCTGATCCGCGGCTGGGTTGGCAATGCCAGCGTCACGGTGCAATACGGCGGCTCGGTGAATCCGGCCACCATCGACGACCTGATGGCCCAGAGCGAGATCGACGGCGTGTTGGTGGGTGGCGCCTCGCTTGACCCGGTGAGCTTCGCCCGCATCGCCAACTACGGCCGCTGAGGTTGCCCTGATGGGGGATCCCCGATTGCCCTGGGGGGACCGCACCGCCGTGATGGGGGTGCTCAATCTCACCCCCGACTCCTTCAGTGATGGCGGCCGGTTTGATCGGCCGCAGGCGGCCGTGCGCCAGGCCGGCCTGATGCTGGCCCAGGGGGCTGATCTGCTTGATCTGGGGGCCCAGAGCACGCGGCCCGGTGCCGAGGAGGTGGGGCCGCAGCGGGAGCTGGAGCGGCTGCGCCCGGCCCTGGCCGCGATTCGCGCCGCCCATCCCACCGCCCTGCTCTCGATCGACACCTTTCACGCCGCCGTGGCCGAGGTCGCCCTGGCGGATGGAGCCCACTGGATTAACGATGTGAGCGGCGGTCGCCGCGATCCCGCCTTGCTGCGGTTGGTGGCGGCGGCGGGGTGCCCCCTGGTGCTGATGCACAGCCGCGGCGATAGCCGCAACATGGATCAGCTGGCGCACTACGACGATGTGGTGGGTGAGGTGCGGGCTGGCCTGAAGCAGGCCACCGAAACCGCCCTGGCGGCGGGCGTGCGCTCGACCCAGGTGATCTGGGATCCGGGGCTGGGCTTCGCCAAGGACACCGGCCACAACCTGGCGCTGCTGCAGGGCCTGGCGCTGCTGGCGGCCGAGGGCTTTCCGCTGCTTGTAGGCCCCTCCCGCAAGCGCTTCATCGGGGACGTGCTGAACGAACCCCGGCCTCGGGCCAGGCTCTGGGGCACGGCGGCGGTGTGCGGCTTTGCCATCGCCCAGGGGGCCAGGATCCTGCGGGTGCACGACGTGGGGCCGATCGTGCAGACCGCCCGCATGGCCGATGCCCTTCAGGCCTCTGTCACACCCTCGATCCGGTCTTCGATCTCCTGGTAGATCTCCTGCAGCTGGGCGATGTTCTCATCGCTGGTCTCCCAATAGCCGCGGCCGTTCACTTCCAACAGGGTGCCCACGATGCGGCGGAAGCTGTGGGGGTTGAGCTCCATCAGCCGCTGGCGCATCTCCGGGTCGTTGATGAAGGTGTCGTTGGCCTCCTCGTAGACGAAGTTGTCCACCGCGCCGCTGGTGGCACTCCAGCCCAGGGTGAAGTTGAGCCGTTTGGCGACTTCGCGCACACCCTCATAGCCGCTGTTCAGCATGCCCTCATACCACTTGGGGTTGAGCAGCTTGGTGCGCGAATCGAGGCGAATTGTTTCACTAAGTGAGCGCACCTGGGCATTGGCGGTGGTGGTGTCAGCGATGTAACTCGATGGTGCCTTGCCATCGTCGCGCAACCCCTGGATCAGCTTGGTGGGATCGCTATCGAAGTAGTGGCTCACATCGGTGAGCGAGATCTCGGCCGAATCCAGGTTTTGGAAGGTCACATCGGCGGTTTTCATCGCCGATTCGAACACGTCGCGGTTCTGGTTCATCTCGCCGGGGTTGTCGGCATTGAAGGCGAAGGTTTTGCGGGAGAGGTACATCTCCTGCAGTTCATTCTCCTCCTCCCAGGTGCTGTTCTCCACCGCCAGGTTGACGTTGGAGGAATAACTGCCGCTGGCATTAGAGAAGACCCGGGTGGCCGCATCCCGCAGGGAGACGCCCTGGGCTGCCGCCTGCTCTTGGGCGTGGCGGCGCACGAAGTTCATCTCCAGGGGCTCGTCGGCTTCGGCCGCCATCTTCACGCCCTGGTCGATCAGCCCCATCTGGTTGATGAACAGGTCGCGGAAGACGCCGCTGCAATTCACGACCACGTCGATGCGGGGGCGGCCCAGCTCTTCAAGGGGAATCAGCTCGAGCTTGTTCACCCGGCCGAGGGAGTCGGGCACGGGCCGCACGCCGATGAACCAGAGGATCTGGGCCAGCGATTCGCCGTAGGTCTTGATGTTGTCGGTGCCCCAGAGCACGCAGGCGATCGTTTCAGGCCAGGCGCCCTGCTCTGCTTTCTGGCGCTCGATCAGCCGGTCGACCACCACCTTGGCCGCCGCGATGGCGGCGCGGGTGGGGATCGACTGAGGATCAAGGGCGTGGATGTTCTTGCCGCTGGGCAGCACGCCGGGGTTGCGGATCGGATCGCCGCCGGGGCCGGGCAGCACGTATTCGCCATCGAGGGCCTTGAGCAGGCTCTCCATTTCCATGTCGGCGCAGATCTGCTCAAGGCAGAAGCGCAGATAGCCAAACAGCTTGTCGAGCTCGGCCTGATCCACATCCGGGAAGCCGGCGCTGCGGCAGGCGCTCAGCCAGGGGCTGGGCAGTTTGAAGCCGAACTGCTCGAGCAGCGTGAACAGCCAGCCGAAGTTTTCGCGCAGGGTGACGCGGCCATCGGCACCGGTGACCGCCTTCACCATCGCGCCCACAGCTGCGCGGCACACCTCGGTGATCGTGCAGTTGAGCTCCACGTCGGCGAGCACGCCCTCATCGTTGCCCTTGTAGACGTCGGTGATCGTGCGGCCCCGGCTCTCGGCCAAGAGGGCTGGCAGGGAACGCAGCCCGTCTTCCTCGCGCTCGAGGGCAGCGATGTTCACGAGGGTGGCGATGGCCTCCTCGGCGGTGGGGGGCTTGCCGATCGTGTGCAGGCCGCAGGGCAGCAGCCGGCTTTCGATCTCCATCAGCTGGCGGTACACCGCGCCGACGACGCTGTCGCGGCCGTCGAGGTCGAGCTCCGAGCCATCCACCTCGGGCAGGGTCACGTCTTTGTCGAGGTTGCACTGGCGCGCCGTTTCCACGATCGCGTTGACGATCTGCACGCCCCGGCTGCCCTCGCGCAGCTGCTGGTAGCTGCCCACCAGCTCGCCCAGCTCCTTGAGGCCCTTGTAGAGACCAGCGTTTTCAGCGGGCGGGGTGAGGTAGCTGATCGTGGAGGCGTAGCCGCGCCGTTTGGCGATCGTGGCCTCCGAAGGGTTGTTGGCGGCGTAGTAGTAGAGGTTGGGCAGGGCGCCGATCAGCGAATCGGGGTAGCAGGTTTCGCACATGCCCATCTGCTTGCCCGGCATGAACTCCAGCGAGCCGTGGGTGCCGAAGTGCAGCACCGCATCGGCCTGCCACACCTTCTCCAGGTAGGTGTAGTAGGCCGCAAAGCCGTGGTGGGGGCTGGCGCTGCGCGAATAGAGCAGCCGCATCGGGTCGCCCTCGTAGCCAAACGTGGGCTGCACCCCCACGAACACGTTGCCGAAGTGGCGGCCGTAGATCAGCAGGTTGGTGCCGTCGCTGTTCAGGTTGCCGGGGGGCTTGCCCCAGTTCTCTTCGAGGCGCTCAGAATAGGGAGTGAGCCGCTCGTATTCCTCCACGCTCATGCGGTGGGCGATCGAGAGCTCCGGTGCACCCTGGAGCGCCTCGGGATCGTTGATCACGGCTTCCATCAGCGCCTTGGAGTCGCGCGGCAGGTTCTGCACGTCGTAGCCCTTGGCCTTCATCTCCTCGAGCACCCGGTGGATCGAGCCGAACACATCGAGGTAGGCGGCGGTGCCCACGTTGCCCTTGTCGGGCGGAAAGCTGAACACGGTGATCGCCAGCTTCTTCTCGGCCCGCGGCTTCACCCGCAGCGAGGCCCAGCGAATCGCCCGTTCGGCGATCGCATCCACCCGGTCCTGCAGGGTGTGGGCCTTGCCGGTGGCGTCGTCGCGCCCGCTCAGCACGATCGGCTCGATGGCGCCATCGAGTTCAGGGATGGCGATCTGTAGCGCCACCTGCACCGGGTGCAGGCCAAGGTCGCTCTCCTCCCACTCCTGGGTGGTCTGGAACACCAGCGGCAGGGCCACCATGTAGGGGCGGTTGAGCTTTTTCAGCACCTCGATCGCCTTGGGATGGTCCTGACGGGCGGGGCCGCCCACCAGGGCAAAGCCGGTGAGTGACACCACCCCATCCACCAAGGGCATCTCGGGGTTGAGTGGGTCGTAGAAGAAGGCATTCACCGGCTTGGTGAAGTCGAGCCCGCCGCAGAACACCGGAATCACGGTGGCGCCGCGGAATTCCAGCTCCTGGATGATCGCCACGTAGTGGGCCTCGTCGCCGGTGACGATGTGGCTGCGCTGCAGCACCAGGCCGATCACCGGGCCCTTGCGGGCCGCCTC
The DNA here is from genome assembly GCA_016882385.1 of Cyanobacteria bacterium M_DeepCast_100m_m1_067. Lineage (GTDB taxonomy): Bacteria > Cyanobacteriota > Cyanobacteriia > PCC-6307 > Cyanobiaceae > Cyanobium_A. The sequence continues at coordinate 5,870 of VGQC01000039.1, forward strand.
ATTCAGATCGTTGCGGCTGGCGGTCCAGTTGAGATATTCCTTCAGGTCTTCGAACATCCCCGGCGCTAGGGGGTGCCAGATGCCCAGGTCGGGGAAGACCTCGGGTTCGGCCACCACCACGGCGGGCCGGTTGCTGTCGCCCTTGGGGAAAACGTATTTGTCGGCCAGCATCAACAGGAAATTCCTGAGGTTGTCCGGCGTGCCGCCCAGCCAATACTGGAAGCTGAGCATGAAGGAGCGGGCGTCCTGCGCCTTCTCCACCGGCAGGTATTTGAGAACCGTCGGCAGGGTGTTGAGCAGCTTCAACATCGCGTCCTGGAAGCCGGCGCCGCCGGCCTCCTTGCGCTTTTTCATGAAGCTGGCGATGGCGCTCTTGCTTTGGCCCAGCTGGGCCATCGAGAAGGTGCCGAGCTTGTTGAGTCGCATCACCTCCGGCATGGAGGGGAACACCACCGCCGCCTTGAGCCTGGCGCGGTGTGGGGCTACGGCCTCCACCACCTTCTGGGCTAGATCCTCAATGAAGATCAGCGAGGCGATGAACACATCCGCTTCGGCCACATCCGCCTGGAAGTCGGCGTAGTTCTGGGGGTCGCGCAGCTCCTCGATCAAATAGCCGCTCAACGCGATCGCCAGGGGGCCGTTCTGGGCGTTGAGCGAGGTGGCGGCCTGGGTGAGGGCGTTCTGGTACTGGGGTTCGAGCACCACATACACGGCCTTCATCACGGCCCGGCCGTTCACGTCGCCCGGGGTGACGCGGCGGTTGGTGGAGCGGACCTGCGTGAACATGCGCGCGGCGGTAGTGAGCACTGGCAAGGAATCTACGGGGCGGCGCCGGGATGCGAGCGCTACTGGCTGTTGAGCCATAGGCTCGCGACTATTGCGATCCGTCGTCATGTCCAGCTCTGCCTCCACTCCCCCGGCGCCGATCCCCGTGGTGGTGGCTGGTGCCCTGGGCCGCATGGGCGCCGAAGTGGTGAAGGCGGTGCAGGCGGCGGCGGATTGCGAGCTGGTGGGGGCGATCGACACCACACCGGGTAAGGAGGGCACGGATGTGGGCAGCGAACTCGGGCTGGGCGAGCTGGAGGTGGCGATCACCGCCGATTTCGAAGGAGCTCTCTGCCAGGCCAGTCAGGCTGCCCGGCAGGGTGGTGCGGCGGTGCTCGTGGATTTCACCCACCCCTCGGTGGTTTTTGAGCACACCCGCGGGGCGATCGCCTACGGCGTGCATCCCGTGATCGGCACCACCGGCCTGAGCCCGGAGCAGCTGGCCGATCTGGCCGCCTTTGCCGACAAGGCCTCGGTGGGCGGGGCCGTGATCCCCAACTTCTCGGTGGGCATGGTGCTGCTGCAGCAGGCCGCCGCCGCCGCCGCCCGCTTCTACGACTTCGCCGAGCTCACCGAGCTGCACCACAACCGCAAGGCCGATGCCCCCAGCGGCACCTGCATCAAGACGGCCGAGTTGATGGAGGAGCTGGGTAAATCCTTCAACCCTTTGCAGGTGGAGGAGCACGAAACCCTGGCCGGCTGCCGCGGCGGTCAACGCGAGAGCGGCCTGCGGCTCCACTCCATCCGCCTGCCCGGCCTGGTGGCCCACCAGGAGGTCATGTTCGGCGCCCCAGGGGAGACCTACACCCTGCGCCACGACACGATTGACCGTTCGGCCTACATGCCTGGAGTGCTGCTCACGGTGCGCAAGGTGCGCCAGCTGGGCGGTCTGGTGTATGGCCTCGAGAGGTTGCTCTGATGTTGATTCCCCTTCGCCCGGGCGAACTGCCGCGCTTGATCCCGGCGGTCGCCACGGGACCCCAGTTCAACGCCTGCACCGGCAACCCGCGCAAGGTGCTGCAGCGGGTGCTGATCTCGGTGATCGGCGCCGTGATCACCCTGTTGATCAGCCAGACCCTGCTGTTCTCCAGCCAGTTTGGGCCGGTGTTTCTGGTGGTGGGCGTGGTGTTTGCCCTCTACCTGCTCTGGGGCCCGATCCTGGAGGCCGGCCAAAAGAATTCCACCCTGCGCCGCTACCCCGCCGCGGCCCTGTTTGAGGGTGAGGTCGCCGACCTTTACACCCGCGAGATCGTTGAGGAGCGTCGCGAGCAGGCCAACAACAATGGCCGCCTCGAGCTGGTGGAAAACCGGCGCACCTGGCTCACCCTGGAGTTGGCGGATGAGGAGGGCTACCTCGGCAAGGTGCGCTTCCCCTTCGAGAAGAAGCACCAGCAGATCCGGGCCGGCATGGTGGTGCGGGTGCTGGTGCTCAGCGAGCGCAAGGACTTCTCGCGGGTGGGCGCGATCAGCGACGCTTGGCTACCCCAGCTGAAGCTGTGGGTGGGCGAGTACCCGTTCCTGCTGCGGCCAGCCTTTGAAGAGCTCTGCCTGAAGCGGTTCCGCTGACGCCAACGCTGGGCTGGGGGCGCCTGGCGTTGCACGTGTTGGCTTGCCGCGTGTGGGCTGTTGTTGAGATTGGGGGTTGTTCAACAGTTTGTTGAACAACCCGTCATCGCCCTTGGGAGAGGCTTCCCGCGGCACGCTCCACGGGCTCGCCCGCCACTAACAGCCAGGGCGAGCCAGGACGGGCCGCGACGAGATCCGTTACAGGTTGCAATATTGCGTTACAATTCGGGTATCGCCACGCCAGAGGTTCCCTTGACCCAGTCCACCCCCTCCATCGAAGCCGCCACCATCCGCGGCGCCACCGTGACCACCGAAGACGGCGGTCGCCTCAATGCCTTTGCCACCGAGCCCCGCATGGAAGTGGTGTCCACCGAGAGCGGCTGGGGCTTCCATGAGCGCGCCGAGAAGCTCAACGGCCGCATGGCCATGCTCGGCTTCATCGCCCTGCTCGCCACCGAATTCGCCCTGGGCGGTGAGTCCTTCACCCGCGGTCTGCTCGGCATCGGCTGAGGCCCCTGCTAAGCCTTCGCCGCAGCACACCTGCTGCGGCTTTTTTGTGACCCTGCCCCGGGCTGCCCTACCTCCGCCATGGTTCCTTCCAATTCGGTGTTGCGGGCCCAGGTGAACGGGGCGGGACCCACCGGAGCCCTGGCGGCGCTCGCCCTGGCGGACGCCGGCTGGCAGGTGTCCATCAGCGACCCCTTGCCCGCCGCCAGCCTCCTTGAGCGCAACAGGGCTTACGCCTTCACCCACTCCAGCCAGCGCCTGCTCGCCCAGTTGGGGCTGTGGGAGGAGCTTCAGGGGGCCATGGTGCCGTTCCGCTCCCTGCAGCTGCTGGATCTGGCCATTGATCAGCAGGTTCCCTTCGGCCTGGTTGATCTGGGCCGGCAGTTGGCGGCCGCCCCTGGAGCGGCGGTCGGTTGGGTGGCCCAGCACCGTCCCCTGCTCGGCGTGCTGCTGGAGCGCCTGGCCGCCCACCCAGCCATCAGCCTGGAGCTGGGGGTGGGTGCAACAGCGGATCCTGCGCACCCGCCTGATCGGAGCGCGGCTGATCTGAGCGTGGCTGACCTGATCGTGGCCGCCGATGGCCCCCATTCCCCCAGCCGCGAGGCCCTCGGCATCGGCGTGCTGCAGAGGCCCTACCGCCAGAGCTGCCTCACGGCCCTGGTTCAGCTGCGCGGTAGCGCCGACGACCAGGCCTGGGAGCTGCTCCGGCCGGAGGGGCCGTTTGCGGTGTTGCCCCTGGGGGCGGGGCAGTTTCAGCTGGTGTGGAGTGCGCCGGCCCAGCGCTGCCGCCAACTCGAGAGCCTGGGCGATGCCGCCTTCCTCGATGCTCTCTCCGGGGCCCTGCCGGATCAGCTCCAACCCGATGCTCTGCTCGACGACCCGCGTGCTTTTCCGGTGTCGCTGTTGCTGGCCCGCCGGCTACACCGCGGCCGCACGGTGCTGGTGGGGGAGAGCGGCCACCGCTGCCATCCGGTGGGCGGCCAGGGCCTGAATCTGTGTTGGCGGGATGTGGCCCAGTTGCATCGTTTGGCCCGGCGGGTGCGTGCCGGCCGCCTGGCGGTGGAGCGGCTGCCAGCGGCCTACGGGCTGCGCCGCTGGCCCGATCTGCTGCTCACCCTCCTGGCTACCGACCTGCTGGTGCGTGTCTTTTCCAACCGCGCGCCCCTGCTGCTGCCCCTGCGCCGGTTTGCCCTGCTCCTGCTGGCCCACCTGGCGCCCCTGCGGCAGCTGAGCCTGGCGGCCATGACCCACGGTCCTTGCCAGCTGCTGCGGCGTTGATCAGGATTGAGGCGTTCCCAGCGCCCTAACCCCTAACCCCTAACCCCCGCTGAGCTGCCCATGGTGATCAGCACCACCTCCCAGCCGCCGCCGTCGCCAGCCCTGGTGCGGCTGCTGCGCCATCAGTTTGGTTTGAGTGAGAGCGCCCTGGCCCTGGGCCTGCGCCAGGCCCAACAGGAGCAGGCCCCCCTGCCGGTGGTGCTCTGGCGCTTTGGTTTGATCAGTCTCGAGCAGTTCGATGCCCTGCTGGCTTGGCAGGACAGCAACCCGTAGGGCGCGCCCGCCACACGTTCCCAGCTCAGCGGTCGATGGGCTTAGCTGTAAATGATCAGCGACTCCACCGGCTGCTGCTCGGGAAGCTTGCGCCGTCCCTCCAGGGCCGCCAACTCGGCCACAAATCCAAAACCGCACAACTGGCCGCCGGCGGCCTCCACCAGCTCGGCACAGGCCGCCGCGGTGCCACCGGTGGCGAGCAGGTCGTCGATGATCAGCACCTTGGAGCCATCGGCGAGGGCATCGCTGTGGATCTCCAGGCGGTCGCTGCCGTATTCCAGGGCGTAGTCGACGCCGGTGACGGTGCCGGGCAGCTTGCCGGGCTTGCGCACTGGCACAAAGCCCAGCCGCACCGCCGTGGCCAGGGCGGTGCCCACGATGAAGCCGCGCGATTCGATGCCCACGATCAAGTCGGGCTGCAGCCGCTCGCACACAGCGGTGAGCTGGCGGATCACCTCCTGCCAGCCGTCGGGGTCGCGCATCAGCGGTGTGAGGTCGCGAAACAGGATGCCGGGCTTGGGAAAATCAGGCACATCCCGCACGAGTTCCCGCAGGTCTGGAGCCATGGACGTGACGGGTGGGTGCACTTGCTGGCATCATCGCAGCCATGCCCCAGGATCCAACCGCGCCGGAACCCAGCACCCGGCTTCCCCGCCGGGGCCTGGAACGCCTCGACCTGCTATTGCTCAGCGTGGAGGCTCTCGACCTCAATGGCGGTGAGGCGATGGTGTGGATGAGTGAGCAGATGGGCTTCACCAGCCTCTTCCCCAACCGGGTGGAGCTGTGGAAGCGTCGTTGCACCAATCCCCTGCGCCGCACCACCCGCCGCGGCGCGCTGGAGCCAGCGGAAACCGATGCCCTGATCCGCATCCTCTGCGCCCTGGCCGATCGCCTTTACCCGTTGCTGCGCGGCCTGCTCTCCACGGCCGAGCCGCCCGAGGTGCTGAGCCAGCGCTGGGCCTTGTTTCGCGGTCGCCTGGCCGAACTGATTCGCGAGCGGATGAACCCCCGCCGCAGCGGCGTGCAACTGTTGCTGGATCCGGCTGCTGGCGCCCGCCAGGCCCGGCTGCTGGTGCAGGCCCTGTCGCTGGGTTCCGGTGTGGGCGGCTTTGAGCGCTTGCGGGCCAGCCTCCTCGATGCCCAGTCATGAAACAAACCCTGCAGTTCGACCAACTCAGCTGCCGCCTCAAGGTGGAGGGTCTGCCGGATGTGTCGGTGGGCCAGAGCGGGGCTGCGCTCGGCATCATCACGGGCTGGTCCTTGCAGTGGGCGGGCCGCCCCGAGCTGGAGGGCCGCAAAGAGCACCTGCTGGCCCTGATGCAGGTGGTGTTGCCCTACGCCCGCTACCTGATCAGCGGCGTACCGCGGCGTTTCGGCGCCGAGCCCCAGCCGGTGGAGATTGGCCCTGCCCCCGAGGGGGGCCACAGCCTGCTGTTGCGCAGCAGCCAGCCCGACACACCGCCCCTGCAGCTCGCCCTCGATGACGCCGAGCTGGCCGATCTGGTGCGGGTGCTCGATCAGCTGCGGCTCGACTCGCGCCTGCAGCTTCCCCTGGCGTTGCCCGCCCCGGTGCCCCTGCGGGCCCGCGAGCTGCTGGAGCGGCGCCCTCTCGCCCAGCGCCTGGCTGCTCCGCTGGGCGGCGTGTTGGCCCTGGTATTGGCCTCGGGTCTGGGTTTGCTGATCCCTGAGCCCAAGCCCGCCGCGGCCCCGGCTGCCCGGCCCGACTCCAGCCAGCCTGCTGCCCAGGGTGCCACTCCCTCCCCTTGACGTCGCCGGTCGGCTGGCCACACTGAGTGACAATGAGCCCATGGCGGCAATGACCTGGTCGGAACTGCGGATCCGGGTGGCGCGGCTCGGAGCGGCCCTGGATGTGGTGGTGCGCAGCGATCCGGAGGTTTGTGGACTCAGCGGCGATGAATTCCGCCTGTCGCTGCACCACGGCGGTCAGGGGGATTGCACCGTGGCTGATCTCTCGTTGATCGATTGCCCCAACGAGCTGGTGTTGATGGAATTTGAGCGCTGGATGCGCGGTGCCGGCTACGCCCTCGAGGTATGACGTCTCCCCGCCGCCGTGCCCTGCAGCTTCCAACCACCGGCACCTCGACGCGGCGGGTGTTTCGCCGCCGCCGCCGGCCAGTCCGTTGGCGACAGGCTGGCGTTGCCCTGCTGTTGGGGGCGGCCGGGGTGGGCTTGCTGATCGCCCTTTTGCAGTTGCCTGAGCGCTTCGACACGTTCCTGGTGCTCAGCACCGCCTTGGCCAACCTGATCGGAGGGGTGCAGCAGGCGCTCTGGGGTTTGCTGCAGTTGCTGGCCGTGGTGCTGCTGGTGCTGGTCGCCATCGCGGCCCTCGGCCTGGTGGCGGCGGGACTGATTCGTCTGGTGCGGGCCTTTTTGCCCCAGCCCTCGCCCCGCCGCTGATCCTGGGGCCCAGTCCTCGAGGCGCGCAACAAGCCCTTCTTCGCCCCCAACCATTGATGTCAGCTGTGCAGCCGCTGGAACCACAGCCCCGCCAGTTGGTACGAGCTCCACAGGAAGGCCAGCAGGAACAGCCAGTTCAACCAGGCTGGACGCTCGGGAGACTCGGGGGCCATGGGCGGCAGACGGCGGGCAATGGTGCTCCAGATTCGCACCGGGATCCCATAAAAAAGCAGGGATTCCTCCCTGCCTGATCACCACTCCCTTCATGGCGCTCAATGGCACCGTAGGGAGAAGCTCCGTTGTGGCCTCGAATCCACCCCTTTTTCACTGGATCACGCACTGTGAAGGCCTGGGCGGTGCAGGCTTGATCCCCCGTAATCTTTGACGTCGTGACTGATGCGATCGGGGCCTGGCCATGGGGAACCCAATCAGTCGTGAGCTCTTTCTGGAACGGGCGCGATCCCGGTTTGGCGATCAATACGACTACTCGGCCATTGTTTACAAGAGCTACAAGACGCCGATCAAGATTCGCTGCACCAGCCATCCGGTAAAGGAGATCTCCATCACCCCTGAGAAGCATCTCCAAACCATGGGTGGTTGCAAATACTGCCTGCATGAGAAGCGCATTCTCAACCTGGAGCGCGAGTTGAACCGGGCCAGCGCTGATCGCTCAGCTGCGTTGCCTGGGCTCACGGTTGGTGAACGGGCTCAGGCGATCTCCGCCGCCCCAGGAGCTGCTGCGGCGTTGTGAGCTCGCACGATCCGGCCATCCCTCCCCAGAACGCTGTCAGGGACTTGAGCTTGCCTGGGCTGTCACCCAGCGGAGGTTGACAATGATGTTGACAATGCAGCCGTGTCAGGTTGACAATCAGGCATCTGTCGAGTGGTGCCTTGCCAGCGATTCGAGGCCGTGGAGTGGAGGTGCGCACGTTCATCGTCGCCAATGTGACCAAGCACCCCGCGGACATCGTCCGCCGTGCGGCCGAGAAATTCGACTGTTCCCGTCAGGCCGTTCATCGCCACATTCAACGGCTGGTGGAAGAAGGGGCGCTGATCGAATCCGGCAAGACCCGCAGCCGCATCTATGCGCTGGCCCAGCTCAGTTCATGGCGGCAGCACTACGAAGTGGCCTCCAGTGGCGATGAGGGTGATATCTGGATGCGGGACGTCCGCCCGCAACTCGAGCCCTTGGCCACCAACGTGATGGGCATCTGGCAGTACGGCTTTACGGAGATGTTCAACAACGCCCTGGATCACGCCCAGGCCAGGACCATCTCGGTGGCCGTGACCAAGACAGCAGCTGCGTCGGAGGTGGGCATTCGTGATGACGGTGTTGGCATCTTCCGCAAGATCCAGGCAGCCCTTGGCCTTCTGGATGAACGCCATGCCGTGTTGGAGCTGGCCAAGGGCAAATTCACCACGGATCCACAGCGTCACTCCGGAGAAGGCATCTTCTTCAGCTCGCGCATGTTCGATTGTTTTTCAATCACATCGGGCTCTGTGAGCTTCAGTCATCAGGCCAAAGCCCCAGAAGACTGGATTCTCGAAACCGACGCCAGTGGAGGCACTACCGTCAGGATGGAGCTCGGCAACCATACGTCTCGCTACGTCAATAAGGTCTTTAAACAGTTCACTACTGGCGATGACTTTGGTTTCACGAAAACCGTTGTACCCGTTCGTCTGGCCCAATACGGCGACGACAATCTTGTGTCGAGGTCGCAGGCCAAGCGCCTGATCGCCCGATTTGAAAAATTCCGAACTGTGGTGCTCGACTTCAAGGGTGTCGCCCTGATCGGCCAGGCTTTTGCCGATGAAGTGTTACGTGTCTTCCCCCTCGCCCATCCAGAAGTTGAGCTTGTACCCCTCAATGCCAATAAGGAGGTGAGTCAGATGATTGCTCATGTTTTAGAGACCTCTAAGTGAAGAGCATGGCCATTCCTCGCGGGGTACTGGTTGCGGCCGCCGCTTGCGTTGATTAAGCCAGCTAACCGGCTGATCTCCTTGCTGTTCTTTGCCGCATCGTCTGCGGTAGCTCCTGAAGGGCGGGGTATCCCGCGAGGGCGCTGGGCACCAGCAGATCAAGCTGTCCCCACAGCGACTCCCAGGCCGGCACGGGCACCAACAGGCTTCCCTGCTTCAGCGCAGCGATCCAGTACCCCCAGGATGTCGCTGAGTGCCTCGTGGTCGCGCTCACTCATCCCAGCGCGACGGCTTCTGCTTCCACCCGTTGCCGCAAGGACGGCTTGAGGTTGCGGCGGCGAATCAGATCCACCTTCTGTTGCAGCAGATCCTCCAGCTCGAGCTTCAGGGCGGAGTGATCCAGCAGGCTGGTGCCCTGGGGCAGGTCCACCAGCAGATCCACATCGCTGCCGGCACGGGCCTGGTCGCGCGCCACCGACCCGAATACAGCCAGGTTGCTGGCTCCGCACTGGGCTAGCAGAGCATCGATCTGAGGTGCGCGGGCCTTGAGTTCAGCGAGTTGCATCGGGCTCCTCAAGCCTGGGGCCATTGTGTCCAGTCCTTTCAGGAAAGGCTCCCCCGCTGCCACAACACCCCTTGGCTAGACCCAAGCCACCAAAGCAGCACCGGCAGCCATCAACACCACCCCAAGCCAGGCCTTGAGCTCCAGCGGCTCGCCCAGAAACACCAGGGCCAGCACCGCGATCAAGACGACACTGAGCTTGTCG
>VGQC01000040.1 GCA_016882385.1 Cyanobacteria bacterium M_DeepCast_100m_m1_067
CTTCCTGATCGCCTCCACTTCCGGCAAGTTCGGTTGATCCCAAGCGGCTGCTTGCAGCCGCTTTCTCTCACCTCTTGCCCTCTTCGAGGGACGACAGCAGCCTCCGGCTCCGGCCGGGGGCTTTTTTTGTGGCTCGTGCTCTGTGAAGCTGGGTGCTGCTGTTGTTCAGCGGTCGCCAGCGCGACCGGCCAAGAGCCAGGCCGCCACGCCAAGTGCCAGCCAGGGCAGCAGCTTCAGTTCCAGCAGCTCACTGCTGGCTTGCACAGCCGGCTCAAGCAGCCAGTGGTTGAGCCCCAGTAGCGCTGCAATCAGCAGGATCAGGGCGGTCATGCCGATGCGCCGTTGGCGCTGAGCTCTGGGGGCATCACAGCACCGGCTCGCAGCAGTTTCCAGCCGCCGGCCGGCAACCACTCGATCACCGTGCTGCCCTGGCCCGAGGGAGCGGGCCAGGGCACCGGGCCCAACTGCGCCACCTGGGGAAAGCGTGCTTCTGCTTCGTGGTGATCGAGGCACGCCGGCTCCCCCGAGCGGTTGGCACTGGTGGTGGCGAGCGGGCCGCTCAGGGCCAGCAGCTCCAGCGCCGCCGGGCAGGCGGGTAGCCGCAGCCCCAGGCTGTTGCCACCTGGGTTGAGCTGCTCAAGCCAGGGGCCCTGGGCCGGCAGCACCAGGGTGAGGGCCCCTGGCCAGTAGCGATTGGCCATCGCTTGCCAGGCCGCTTCGATCGGGCGTCCGAGGCAGTGCAGCAGCGCTTCAGAGTTGGCCGCCATCAGGATCACCGGTTTGTGGCGCGGCCGCTGTTTCAGCTCCCACAGCAGGTTGGCGGCTTCAGGCCGGCTGGCCAGGGCTGGCAGCGTGTCGGTGGGGAAGAGCGCCGCTTCTCCTGCCAGCAGCCGTGCGGCGAGCTCATGGGGGCTGCAGCGGAGGCTGGTCATGGCTGGTGGGGAGATGCGCTCAGGGTGTAGCGCCCGGGCGCCTTGCGCTGGCGAAGCGCCAGATCCCTTCGAGATCGCGGTGAGCTTCCACCTGCTCCAGCCCCGCTGCGTGGAGCAGGGCCAAAACAGCGCTGCTCTGATCGTGATGGTGCTCCAGCAGGATCCAGCCCCCCGGGGCCAGATGGGCCATGGCTCCCGCCGCGATCGTGCGGATCGCTGCCAGCCCGTCGGCACCACCATCGAGGGCCAATGCGGGCTCGTGGTCGCGCACGCCAGTTTCAAGCTCGGCCCACACAGCCGTGGGGATGTAGGGCGGATTCGACACCACCAGCTGCAATGCGCCTGCGCAATCCGCCAGCGGCTGCCACCAGCTGCCCTGGCGCAGCTCCACGACATCCAGGCGCTGATGGGTTTCGAGATTGCGGCGTGCCACAGCCAGGGCCTCTGCGGATTGATCCACCGCAATCCCACGGCTGCCAGGCCAGGCCAGGGCCAGCGCCAGGGCCAGGCAGCCACTGCCCGTGCCTAGATCCGCCCAGAGCAGGGGGCTGCGCTCCGCGGCGATCCGATCGGTGGCCAGATCGATCAAGAGCTCCGTTTCCTGCCTGGGAATGAGGGCACCGGGCCGCACCTCCAGCTCCAGATCGCGCCAGGGGCAGCGCCCCACCAGGTATTGCAGGGGTGCAGCGCTGCTGAGATGGCGTTGCCAGAGCGCCTCCAGCCGATCCAGCGGTTTTGCCAGGGTGACGGACTGATCCGGGTAGAGCCGCAGTTGCTGCAGCGCCTGCCAGCGGATCCCGCCTTCTAGATCCAGTAACCAATCGAGCTCACTGGCCTCCCCGCCGGCCTGCAGTTGCCTCCGCCGCCATTGCAGGAGTTCAGCTGCGGCAATCGCGTGGCCCATGGCTCAACCCTAAGCAGCGCTGCTTCAGCAGGGCCGCCACCACAGGCCGGGTTCACTGTGCAGCACCCCAGCCAGCTCCAGCCGCAGCAGCCGCTCACTCAGCACCGCTGGGCTCTGGCGCAAACGATCACAGAGGTGATCCAGCGAGGCCCCAGCCCCCAGGGCGGCTAGCAAGGCCGCCTCACGCTGCAGCAGGGGGGCATCGGCTGCGGCAGTGCTCCGCTGGCTGGCTGGGTGGAGGGGGCCCCTACCCAGGCTGGAGATCAGATCAGCCGGGTTGATCAAGGGTGTAGCGCCCTGCCCCAGCCAGCGGTTGCTGCCGGCGGCACTGATGCGGCCGGCATCGGCCGGCACCACCCAGATCGGGATGCCCAGATCCCAGGCCAGCTGCGCCGAATGCAGAGCGCCGCTGCTGGCAGGGCATTCCACCAGCACCAGGGCCTGGGCCAGCGCCACCTGGAGGCGATTGCGCAGGGCGAAGTGCCCCGCGCGGCCCGGAGTTCCCTGCGCCAGCTCGCTCACCAGCAGGCCCTGTTCCGCCACGGCGGCCTGCAGTTGCGTGTGATGGCGCGGATAGACGCGGTTGAGCGGTGTTCCCAGCACACCCACCGGCCGCCCGGCCGCCTCTAGGCAGCCGCCGTGCGCCTCTGCATCGATCCCTTCGGCCAGCCCGCTCACCACCGGCCAGCCTGCTTCGGCCAGGGCCCGCCCGATCAGCCGCGCCATCGTGAGGCCATGGCGGGAGGGGCGGCGCGTGCCCACCACAGCTACGGCCTGGCTCTCGCCCAGGGCGCGCCACAGCGACCCCTGCCCGCGCCAGAAGAGCTGCAGCGGCGGGCGATCGAGTTGGAACAGCGCTTCGGGATAGGTGATGTCGCTCGGAAGCAGCCGCGCTGGCTGCGCCCATCGCCGCCGTTCCGCTGCACTGGGGGGCTGGCTGATCGGGGCCGGCCCATGGCTGCTGCGGTAGTGCTCGAAGGCCTCCAGCTCTCGCCGGCTCAGGCGTGGCTTCCCGCTCAGCACATGGTCAATCCGCTCCGAGCTGGCACCCCAGGCCTCCTCAAGGCTGCCGAACATCGCATCGAGCCGCTCCATCCGCTGCCAACCGATCCCCGGACAGCCCGACCACACCAGGCGCCAAAGGCGCGCTCGCTCAATGGCGGGATCGTGCCCGCGGGGCCGTTGCCGGGCCGCCTGGATTGGATTCGATGCAGTTCGCAGGGCTGCCGCTGCAGCGGCCGAGGCAAAGGGCGCCTGCACCACGGTTCCCATGCACACCACCTCGCCAGTACGTCAGTACTATAGCGAGAGCGGTGGGCCTCAGGCTGCGCCCTGCTGCAGGCGTTCAACGGCGCGGCTCAGGTTGGCTGGGAGCCGGCGCATCAGCTTGCGCTGCCCTGGCCCGGCGGAGAGGTCCACGAGCACCAGCTCCACGCTGGCTTCGGCGGCCACGCTGCCATCGGCCTTCACAAACTGGCTGCGCCAGGGCAGCTTCACGCCCTGGCGCGGCAGCACCCAGCTGCTCAGGCACACCTCCTCGCCGTGCAGCAGCGCCTGGCGGTATTGGATCGCCAAGCTCACCACGGGTAATTCCAGGCCCTCGGCCGACAGATCGGCGTAGGCCAGGCCGGCGGCGCTGAGGGCTTCCACCCGGGCCTCCTCCAGCCAGCTCAGATAGGCCCCATGCCACATCACGCCGGCGTGATCGGTGTGTTGCGGCAGCACGCGCCGGATCAGGCGCCAGGGCTGCGGTTGTTGTTGCTCCGTCACGGTGTTGGCTGCGGTTGGTCCGCCGCGGCGGATCAGCCATAGGCTGCCCCAGCGCGTTGCCATGGCTGTGTTCCGCAACCTTCTGATCGCCGATTCCGGTAAGGGCCACGTTGAGGAGATGGTGCGCATGCTGCGCGACATCCCAGCCGTGAAGCAGGCCCGAATCAACCTCCTGCATGTGGTGTCGGAGCAGGCGGGAGAGAGCTACGCGGAACACTCCCAGAAGGCCGCCGGCATCGTGGCGGAAGCCGTGCAGCGCCTTGGCCTCAACCCGGCCGAGGTGAACACGATCATTCGCCAGGGCGACACCAAGCAAACGGTGCTCAAGGTGGCTGATGAGCTCAACGCCGATCTGATCGTGATGGGCTCCCGCGGGCTGGGGCGCCTGCAGTCGATCCTGAGCAATAGCGCCAGCCAATACGTCTTCCAGCTCTCCACACGGCCGATGCTGCTGGTGCGCGACGACCTCTATGTGCGCCACATCAACCGCGTGATGGTGGCTGTGGATGGCACCGGCGTGGGTGACGACGCCCTGCGCCTCGCCTGCGAGCTGGTGCGCGACACTCCCGGCGCCAGCCTCACCGGCATCCACATCAGCCGGCAGGACATCACCCCATCGCGCGGCGGCAAATCCCCAGCGGATGAGGTGCTCGAGAAGGCCGTGCAGCGCGCCCGCGGCTTTGGCGTGGAGATGAAGGCGATCCACCGCACCGGCGATATCGGCCGGGGCGTGTGTGCGGTGGCCCAGGAAGAGAAAGCGGATCTGCTGGTGATTGCCTCGCAGGATCGCCGGCCCCTGGTGGCTCGCGGCCTGGTCGACATCGATCGCCTGCTCGGTTCGTCGGTGAGCGATTACATCCGCGTGCACGCCCCGGCGCCGGTGCTGCTGGTGCGTGAGCCCGAAGGCCGCCGCTGATGCATCCAGGCGCGGCGGCCCGATCGCTGCGACCTCAAACCAGCGCCCAACAAAAATCCCCGGAGCGGCTAAACCGCTTCGGGGATCGGTGGTGTGTTGAGGTGTGGGCAGGCCAGCCGGCCCGGTGATCAACCCTGGCGGCTGCTGGTCTGGATGTACAGAACCAGCAGGAACACGGTTGGAACCAGCACGAACATCAGACTGGCGACGAAGCCGAGATCGTTGGTTTCCATTGCAAAAGCCTTCAGCGCGAAGACGGTATCACCGCCGCAAGGCGCCGATCAGGCCTCTTCATCGCTCGTAGTGGTTTCGTCGGCAGGGTCCTCCTCGCTGGCCTGCACCGGCCAGGCCGTGGGGCCGGCGGCCAGGGGTTCGGCCTTGGCCTTCTGCACCTTCTGATCGAGGTCCGCCAGGCCGGTCTGCGGCTTGGTGAGCACCAGCACCGATTGATTCACCAGCGCCTGGCAGGCCAGGCGCCACGTTTGGGGGCGGCGGCGCAGCTTCTGCTCTTCCACAGCGGTGCGGCCGCTGAGGCTGCCGGGGCTGCTTTCGCCCACCACATCCACAAAACAGGTGATGCACTGGCCGCAGCCTCCGCAGTTGCCCAGCTGCCCCTTCAGGCCGTAAAGCGCGATGCCCTCCCGCAGGGCCACCTCCCGCAGGTTTTCACCCGGGTAGCACTCCACGTCGCGACCCTCGCGCACAAATCGAATCACGGGCATGGCAATCCCTGGGCAACCGCCGCATTCTGAGCCTCAGGGTTGCGTTTTGTAACCGCCGCCGCCTGCTGGATCTGCCGCTGGGGAGCTCTGCTCCGCTGGTGGCGGGCTCCAAGGCATCACGGCACGTTTCAGCTGTGCTGCGATCGAATCAGTGGGCCACAGGAACCCCTTACCATCGCCAGCACGGATCAAGTGTCTGCTGGTTTCGGCTGGCTAAACCTGATCGTGTTGCCAACCGCCTACCGGTTCTCCGGAGCGGACGGCTGATTGTTACCCCGGACCTAACCCCCATGGGATTGCCCTGGTATCGGGTGCACACGGTCGTGATCAACGACCCGGGCCGTCTTTTGGCCGTGCACCTCATGCACACCGCTCTGGTTGCCGGCTGGGCCGGCTCCATGGCGCTCTATGAGCTGGCCATCTTCGATCCCTCCGACCCGGTGCTCAACCCGATGTGGCGCCAGGGCATGTTTGTCATGCCGTTCATGGCCCGCCTGGGCGTGACTGGCAGCTGGGGCGGCTGGAGCATCACCGGTGAAACCGGTGTTGACCCAGGCTTCTGGAGCTTCGAAGGTGTGGCAGCAGCCCACATCATTCTCAGCGGCCTGCTCTTCCTGGCCGCCATCTGGCACTGGACCTACTGGGATCTGGAGATCTGGCAGGACCCTCGCACCGGCGAGCCCGCCCTCGACCTCCCCAAGATCTTCGGGATCCACCTGCTGCTGGCCGGTCTGGCCTGCTTCGGCTTCGGCGCCTTCCACCTCACCGGTGTGTTCGGCCCTGGCATGTGGGTGTCAGACCCCTACGGCATCACAGGCCATCTCGAGCCGGTGCAGCCCTCCTGGGGACCTGAAGGCTTCAACCCCTTCAACCCGGGCGGCATCGTGGCTCATCACATCGCTGCTGGCATCGTCGGAATCATTGCCGGCATCTTCCACATCACCACCCGCCCGCCGGAGCGCCTCTACAAGGCTCTGCGGATGGGCAACATCGAAACGGTGCTCTCCAGCGCCATCGCTGCGGTGTTCTTCGCTGCCTTCGTGGTAGCCGGCACCATGTGGTACGGCGCTGCTGCCACCCCGGTTGAGCTGTTCGGCCCCACCCGCTACCAGTGGGACCAGGGCTACTTCAAGACCGAGATCAACCGTCGCGTGCAGACCGCACTCGACAACGGCGCCAGCAAGGAACAGGCCTACGCCACGATTCCTGAGAAGCTCGCCTTTTACGACTACGTGGGCAACAGCCCTGCCAAGGGCGGTCTGTTCCGTGTGGGTCCGATGGTGAACGGTGATGGCCTGCCCACCGGCTGGCTGGGTCACATCGCCTTCACCGACAAAGAGGGTCGCGATCTGGAAGTGCGCCGTCTGCCCAACTTCTTCGAGAACTTCCCTGTGGTTCTGGAAGACAGCCAGGGCATCGTTCGCGCTGACATCCCCTTCCGCCGCGCTGAAGCGAAGTACTCCTTCGAGCAGACCGGCGTGACCGCCACGGTGTACGGCGGCGCCCTCAACGGTCAGACCTTCACCGACCCTGCCGACGTGAAACGCCTGGCCCGCAAGGCTCAGCTGGGTGAAGCGTTCGAATTCGATCGCGAGACTTACCACTCCGATGGCACCTTCCGCAGCTCACCCCGCGGCTGGTTCACCTTCGGCCACGCCTGCTTCGCGCTGCTGTTCTTCTTCGGTCACATCTGGCACGGTGCTCGCACCCTCTACCGCGATGTGTTCGCCGGTATCGACCCCGATCTGGGCGAACAGGTGGAGTTCGGTCTGTTCCAGAAGCTGGGCGACCGTTCCACCCGCCGTCTGCCGGAGGGCTACGTGCCCCCCGCCGGCACCACCCTCAGCTGATCGCCACGAGGTTCAACCATGGAAAGCTTCGCTTACATCCTGATCCTGGCCCTGGCGATCTCCACCCTGTTCTTCGCGATCGCCTTCCGCGATCCCCCGAAGATCGGCAAGTGATTCAGCTCCGCCAGGAGCACCGCTCAACCCCTGCCACGGCAGGGGTTTTTTGTTGTCTGCAACAGCTCCAGGCCGTCAGTCTCACGGTCTGGAGCGGCTTTGCCTGGAGCACAGAACAAAATCCCTGGCCAGATCTCCCTTCTCAAGTGGACGAAGACTGTCTACACTTGCTTCACATTTCCGGCGGACTTTCGGGCCATGCAGTGCCCTTCGTGCCAGCACACCGACAGCCGCGTTCTCGAATCGCGTTCCGCTGATTCCGGCCGCAGTGTGCGCCGCCGCCGCGAATGTTTGCATTGTGAATTTCGCTTCACCACCTACGAGCGGGTGGAAACGGTGCCGATCACGGTGGTGAAGCGCAATGGCAGCCGCGAAGCCTTCAATCGCAGCAAGTTGCTGCATGGCTTGATTCGCGCGTGTGAAAAGACAGGGTTGGAACCCAGCCGTTTGGAAGTTGTGGTGGATGAGCTGGAGCTGCAGCTGCAGGGCCGCAGCGGCCGGGAGGTGAGCAGCGGCGAAATCGGCGAACTGGTGCTGCTGCAGCTGGCCGAGATGAGTGATGTGGCCTATGTGCGCTTTGCTTCGGTGTATCGCCAGTTCCAGAGCGTGGGCGATTTCGTCGCCACGCTTGAGGGCTTGAAGGAAGGCCCGAGCCGCCGCAGCGGCGGGAAGCGTCTGGCGGCTGTGGGCTGAAGGGGGCGTCTCACTGGTTTGTATAGTGTGAGATTCCTCTGCGCCCGTTGGCGGGCGGCGACAGAGGCTCTCTCGTACTGCCACAGGCAGGCCGCCGACTCTCCATGACCGTGACCCCTTCCGATCTCACCACCAGCGAGCAGGAGCTCGCCGGGGATCAGGATTTCGCCGCTGAGGCGGCCGCCGATTTCGATCTCGGCATTCCGGAAGAGGTGCCCAGTGCCGATGATTCAAGCAGCCGCAACGCTGGCCGCGATCTCGATGCCGTGGGCTTCACCCTGGATGAGTTCGCGTCGCTGCTGAGCAAGTACGACTACAACTTCAAGCCTGGCGACGTGGTGAAGGGCACCGTGTTCGCCATCGAGCCCAAGGGCTCAATGATCGACATCGGCGCCAAGACCGCCGCCTTCATGCCCATGCAGGAGGTGTCGATCAACCGGGTGGAGAGCATCAGCGATGTGCTCGAGCCCGGTGAGGAGCGTGAGTTCTTCATCCTCAGCGAAGAGAACGAAGACGGTCAGCTCACCCTCTCGATCCGCCGCATCGAGTATCAGCGCGCCTGGGAGCGCGTGCGTCAGCTGCAGAAGGAAGACGCCACCATCTACAGCGAAGTGTTTGCCACCAACCGTGGTGGTGCACTGGTGCGCGTGGAAGGCCTGCGCGGCTTCATCCCCGGCAGCCACATCAGCACCCGCAAGCCCAAGGAAGAGCTCGTTGCCGACTTCCTGCCCCTCAAGTTCCTTGAGGTGGATGAAGAGCGCAACCGCCTGGTGCTCAGCCATCGCCGCGCCCTGGTGGAGCGCAAGATGAACCGCCTGGAAGTGGGCGAAGTGGTGATCGGTACCGTCCGCGGCATCAAGCCCTACGGCGCCTTCATTGATATCGGTGGTGTGAGCGGCCTGCTGCACATCTCCGAGATCAGCCACGAGCACATCGAGACACCGCACACGGTGCTCAACGTGAACGATCAGATGAAGGTGATGATCATCGACCTCGACGCCGAGCGCGGTCGCATCTCCCTCTCCACCAAGGCTCTCGAGCCCGAGCCCGGCGACATGCTCACCGATCCCCAGAAGGTGTTCGAGAAGGCCGAGGAGATGGCCGCCCGCTACAAGCAGATGCTGCTCGAGCAGGCCGAAGACAACGAGCCCATGGGCGTCACCCTCGACTGATCCCCATGGTGTGCCTGCAACTGCGCGGCACGACCCTGGGCGATGTGGATGCTGTGCTGTTCGACAAGGACGGCACCCTCAGCATCAGCGAGCCTCAGCTCCTCACCCTGGCTTCGGCCAGGGTTTTTCTTTGCCTGGAGCAGGCTGCCGCGGTTGTGCCAGCCAACCTGTTGCCCGAGCTCCAGCAGCTGCTGGAGCGGGCCTATGGCCTCCGTGCTGCGGCGATCTGTCCGGCGGGCATCACCGCCGTGGCCAGCCGTGATCACAACCTGATTGCCACCGCCACCGCCCTGGTGCAGGTGGGCATGGGCTGGCCTGAGGCCCTCGCCCTGAGCGAGCGGGTGTTTGCCGAGGCCGATCAACAGGATGCACGCCGCAGCCTGGGTGCTCCAGCGGCCACCAGCACCACCACCGATGGACTGCGCCCTTGGCTCGAGCAGCTGAATGCGGCCGGTGTGGTGTGTGCTGTGATCAGCAACGACGACATGGCCGGCATCGAGCACTTCCTCGCCAGCCATGGTTTGGAGGGCTTGTTTGCCGGGTTGTGGAGTGCGGAACATCGCCCCCGCAAGCCGGATCCCGCCGCCGTGCATGGCCTGTGCGAGCAGCTCGGGGTGGCGGCAGGGCGCTGCGCCCTGATCGGCGATGCCAACAGTGATCTGCGCATGGCGGTGGCAGCGGGGATTCCGCATCAGCTGGCCCTCGGTTACACCGCGGCCTGGAGTACTCCACCGCCCTTGGCCGAGCCCCATCCCCTTATTCACCACTGGAGCGAGCTCAGCCTCACGGGCCCTTAGGGTGGTGGGCTATTTGCCAACCCGCTGAGCGAATGAGCAGCACCGCCGGGGCGCCATCGCGCTACGTGTTCACCTCGGAATCGGTGACCGAAGGTCACCCCGACAAGATCTGTGATCAGGTGAGCGATGCCGTGCTCGATGCACTGCTGGCTCAGGATCCGGCCTCGCGGGTGGCCTGCGAAACCGTGGTGAACACGGGCCTCTGCCTGATCACCGGTGAGGTCACCACCACCGCCCGGGTTGACTTCAACACCCTGGTGCGCGGCGTGATCGAGCAGATCGGCTACAGCGGCGCCCGCGCCGGTGGCTTCGATGCCAACAGCTGCGCGGTGCTCGTGGCCCTGGATCAGCAGTCGCCCGATATCGCCCAGGGGGTGAATGAGGCCGACGACCACGCCGGCGACCCCCTCGATCTGGTGGGTGCAGGCGATCAGGGCATCATGTTTGGCTACGCCTGCGATGAAACGCCGGAGCTGATGCCGCTGCCGATCAGCCTGGCCCACCGCCTGGCGCGGCGCCTGGCGGAAGTGCGCCACAGCGGCAGTCTCGGCTACCTGTTGCCTGACGGCAAGACCCAGGTGAGCGTGGTCTACGAAAACGATCAGCCCGTGGCGATCGACACGATCCTGATCTCCACCCAGCACACCGCAGAAATTGATGGCATCTCCGAGGAGAAGGCCCTGCGTGAGCGCATCTCCGCCGATCTCTGGCAACACGTGGTGGAGCCCGCCACCGCCGATCTGAGCCTCAAACCCGCCAAAGACAGCACCCGCTTCCTGGTGAATCCCACCGGCAAGTTTGTGGTGGGCGGCCCCCAGGGTGATGCCGGCCTCACCGGCCGCAAGATCATCGTGGACACCTACGGCGGCTACGCCCGCCACGGCGGCGGTGCCTTCTCCGGCAAAGATCCCACCAAGGTGGACCGCTCCGCCGCCTACGCCGCCCGTTATGTGGCCAAAGCCCTTGTGGCGGCTGGCCTGGCCCGTAAGGCCGAAGTGCAGCTCAGCTACGCCATCGGCGTGGCCAAGCCGGTGAGCATTCTGGTGGAGAGCTTCGGCACCGGCGCCATCAGCAACGCCGATCTCACCGCGTTGGTGCAGGAACACTTCGATCTGCGCCCCGGCGCGATCATCGAAACCTTCGGCCTGCGCCAGCTGCCCCAGCAGCGTGGTGGCCGCTTCTACCAAGACGTGGCCGCCTACGGCCACTTCGGCCGCAGCGACCTGAACCTCCCCTGGGAAAACGTGGAGGCGATCGCCGCAACCCTGAAGCAGGCCACCGCCAGCCGCGTTGCTGCCTGAACCGCTCGGCCTGGGCGTTGACCTGGGCACCAGTGGACTTCGGCTGGCGGCGGTGAATGCCGCCGGCCAGGTGGTGGCTGAGCTCAGTGCCGACTACCCCGCCGCGTTTGAAGACCCACGGGGCTGGCGCGATGGCTTGGGCGCGTTGTGCCATGCGTTGCCGGGCGATCTGCGCACGGCGGTGGCCGCGATCGCCATCGATGGCACCTCCGGCACCCTGCTGCTCTGCCACCCAGACGGCAGCCTCGCTTCAGGGCCGCTGGCTGCGGCCCTGCCGTATCACCTGGCTTGCCCGGAGCAGGCGGAAGCCGCCGCGGCGCTGGTGGGTGAAGCGGGTGCTCAAACCCCGGCCGCCAGTGCCAGCGGCAGCCTGGCCCGGGCGCTGCGTTTGCTGGAGCAGGCCCGCCTGTGCCCCGAGCCTGGCCCATGGCTGCTGCGCCACCAGGCCGATTGGCTGATGGGTTGGCTCCTCGGCGATTGGCGCTGGGGCGAGGAGGGCAACAATCTGCGCCTGGGCTGGGATCAGCATCAGCGCCGCTGGCTGGGGCAGCTGGCGCAGCAACCCTGGAGTGCGGTGCTGCCTGAGATCTGCCCGTCGGGTCAGCCCCTGGGGTGCTTGGGGGGCGAAGCGGCAGCGGCGCTCGGCCTACCGGCGACGTGCATGGTGGTGGCAGGTAGCACCGATGCCAGTGCGGCGGTGCTCGCGGCTGATCTGCAGGAGGGTGATGGCGCCACGGTGCTTGGCACCACCTTGGTGCTCAAGCAATTCAGCGATCGGCCCTTGCAGGGCCCTGGCATCAGCTGCCAGCGGGTGGGAGGGCGCTGGTTGGTGGGCGGGGCGTCGAATGCCGGCGCCGGGGTGCTGCGCCGCTGGTTCAGCGATGCGCAGCTGGCGGAGCTCAGCCGCCAGATCGATCCGCGCCGCAGCAGTGGGCTGGCGCTGCGGCCGCTGCCCCGCGCCGGGGAGCGCTTCCCGATCGATGATCCGCTGCTCGAGCCGCTGCTCGAGCCGCGCCCAGTGAGTGATGCCCTCTATCTGCAGGCCCTGCTGGAGGGGCTGGCGGAGATTGAGCGGGCGGGCTGGCAGCGGCTCGAGCAGTTGGGGGCGCCGCCGGTGCAGCGGGTGGTCAGCCTGGGCGGTGGTGCCCGCAATCCGCAGTGGCGGGCCCTGCGCCAGCGCCTGCTGGGGCGGCCTGTGCTTAACCGACCCCAGTGCACAGCGGCGCAAGGTATGGCCAGACTGGCCCTCTCCGCTGTGATTGCCCGATGAACGCTCGCCTGCGCGACTGGTTGGCCATGGCGCTGTTCGTGGTGCTCGCTGGCTACGTGGCCTTTTCCGGTGTGCGCCTGGCCTTGCTGCTGTGGCAGCGCTTTGCTGCGGCCTGAGCCCCCAGAATCGGGCCCTCCTTCACTGCCACGCCGCCCATGGCTGCCGACCCCCTCACCAGCGCCGTTAGCGAGCGCATCTGCAAGCACATGAACGACGATCACGCCGAGGCGGTGCTGGCCTATGCGCGCCACTACGGCGGTGTGGAGGCTCCCCAGCAGGCCCGCATGGTGGCCGTGCGCCCCGAGGCGATGGAGCTAGAGGTGGATGGCCAGCGGCTCGACGTGGCCTTTGATCACACCCTCAGCGACAGCGAAGACGCCCACCGCACCCTGGTGGCGATGCTGCGGGCGATGAACCAGACCTGAACCAGCCCCGGCACGGCTGCGCGGGGAATGCTCCTTTCAGCAGCAGCCCCGCGGCGATGTGGTCCACCCTCTGGCGCCAGAGCCTTGATCTGATCAGCGCAGCCCGCTGCTGCGCCTGCGGCAACGCCTGTGAGCGCAGCACAGGTGGCGCCCTCTGTGAGCGCTGCCTCGAGGAGCTGGCGCTGCCGGAGGGCGGTGTGCAGGGTGATGAACCGCTGCTCTGGTGCGCCCTGGCGCCCTACGGCGGCCGGCTGCGTGCCCTGTTGCTGCGCCAGCGCCCCACGCCGAATCCGGCCTTGATCGCCGCCCTGGCGGCACGGCTGCACAGCTGTTGTGCCTCGGTGTTGGCTGGTGCTGTGGTGGTGCCGGTGCCCAGCTGGAAGCGCGCCGGCAATCCCTTGCCGCTGCTGCTGGCCCAGGGCCTGGTGGCGGCCTCCGCGGGCCAGGCGCAGCTGGCACCCCAGCTGCTGCAGCGCAGCCGCCCCACCCTGGGCCAGCACCATCTGGGCCGCAGCCTGCGCGCCCGCAACCTTCAAGGCGCCTTCACGGCCCAGGCGGCCACACCACAACCGGCCCGGCCCCTGTGGCTGGTGGACGACATCCTCACCACTGGCGCCACAGCCAGGAGTGCAGCTGAGGCGCTGCAGGCGGCGGGGCATGCGGTGCAGGGCCTGCTTGCCCTGGCGAGAACCCCAGCTGCCGCCCCACGGTGATCTACTATCCGCAGGTCGCCACGGCGACGGGCCGGGATAGCTCAGTTGGTAGAGCAGGCGATTGAAAATCGCCGTGTCCCCAGTTCAAATCTGGGTCCTGGCATTGCAAGAGCGCTCCGTTGGCGCCTTGAAACCAACGGCGGACCACGCGATTCATGCCCCTTCCGTTCCAGGACAAGCCGGGCCAGCTGTTCGATAACGCCGACAGCTTCGCCATGGTGTTCGATGAGGCCTGGCAGAAGCTGCTCAGCCAGCCCAAAGCCGCTGCTCTGAGCGCCGACGAGAAGAAGCGCCTGGCGCTGGACGCCTGCGCGGATCACCCCTTCAGGCTGAGCAATCCGGCCATGGCGGATCAGGTGGCTGATTTCCGCATCCGTTTGCTGGGGTTCTAACTGGCCGCCGGGGCGCTCCCCATAGGATCCGGCCATTCCCTGTTTTGGCGATGTCTTCCCCCCTCGCTCGTCTGCTGCGCCAGCTGAGCGCTGGTTTCAGCAACCAGCAGCAGGCTTTCGACAATCCACCCCTCTACGCCCACATCCTTGTGAAGTTCCGGCCGCTTCCCCAGTTGGAGCCCGGTTCACTGCTGCTGGATCAGTCGTACGCCATCAATCCAGCGGCTCCCTATCGCTTGCGGGTGCTGAAGGCCGAGCAGCGCGGCGGTGAGCTCTGGATCACCAACCAGGCCATCCACGATGAGCAGCGGTTCTGGGGGGCCGTGGATGATCCCGCCAAACGCGCCCTGATCAGCGCCGCCGATCTCAAGCCCCTCGAAGGCTGCGCCTATGTGGTGCGCGAAACCAGCGATGGCTTCATCGGTGAGGTGGAGCCCGGCTGCCGCTGCATGGTGGAGCGCAAGGGGGCGCTCTCCTATCTGGTGAGCAGCTTTGAGCTCAGCGGCCGCGGCATGCGCACGATCGATCGCGGCCATGATCCCGCCACCCATGAGCAGCTGTGGGGCTCGCTGGCAGGGCCGTTTGAATTCGAGCGTACTGACGATTACAGCCACGAATTACCGCCCGATTGGCTGGCGGCCTGAACGGCCGGCTACTCGCGCAATGCTCCAGCGAGGTAAAGCTGTGTAAGGGGCTGAGACCTTTGGCGGCGTGCCATCGATAACTTCGGCGCTGGTTTTTTCCCTTGCTATGGCCCTTCCGTTGCTGGCCACCGAGCCGATCACCCAGAACGCCCGGGTGAATAACTTCAGCATCGGCACCGATGAAGCTCCGCGCACCCAGGTGGACGTGGATGAGCAGATCGAGCGCGCCTACCGCCAGATCTTCTTCCACGCCTTCAAGGTGGATCGCGAGCCGATGCTGGAGATGCAATTCCGCAATGGCGATCTCACTGCCCGAGACTTTGTGCGTGGGCTCTTGCTTTCGCGCAAGTTCCGCGAGGGGTTCTACCGCTGCAACAGCAACTACCGGGTGGTGGAGCAGATCGTGGGCCGCGTGCTCGGCCGCGAAGTACACGGTGATCAGGAGCGCCTCGCCTGGTCGATCGTGATCGCTAATCAGGGTCTGGAGGGCTTTGTGGATGCCCTGCTCAGCTCCGATGAGTATCTCGACAACTTCGGGCTCGACACCATTCCCTACCAGCGCTCACGGGTACTGGTGGGTCACGCCAAACCGCAATTGCCCTTCAACCAGCAGGCTCCCCGCTACAGCGCCTACTGGCGTGACATCAGCGCCCGCCGTGCGCCGGCGAACCCCTTTGCCGGCGGTGGTGCCCAGTTCAGTGGCGGCCAGATGTCACCCGCCTGGGTGGGCGGTCAGCCCCCCAAGCTGGCGCAGACGATCTGGCTGGCCCTGGCCGCAATCGGTGGTGTGGAAG
>VGQC01000041.1 GCA_016882385.1 Cyanobacteria bacterium M_DeepCast_100m_m1_067
TCCACGCCGGTGTCGGTGCTGCTGGCGGGGGTGCTGCTCAAGCTGGGCACCTACGGCATGTTGCGCTTCGGCCTCCAGCTGTTCCCCGAGGCCTGGGCAAAGCTGGCCCCGGTGCTCGCGATCTGGGCTGCTGTTTCGGTGCTCTACGGCTCGCTGGCTGCCATCGCCCAGACCGACATGAAACGGATGGTGGCCTACAGCTCCGTGGGCCACATGGGTTACGTTCTGCTGGCCGCTGCCGCAGATACGCCGGTGAGCCTGCTGGGAGCTGTGTTCCAGATGGTCAGCCATGGTCTGATCTCGGCCCTGCTGTTCCTGCTCGTGGGGATCGTCTACCGCAAGACGGGCACCCGCGATCTGGAGGTGCTGCGCGGTCTGCTCAATCCTGAGAAGGGTCTGCCGTTCACCGGGTCGCTGATGATCGTGGCGGTGATGGCCAGCGCCGGCCTCCCCGGCATGGCGGGGTTCATCTCCGAGTTTCTGGTCTTCCGCGGCAGCATCGCGGTGTATCCCGTGGCCACGTTGTTGTCGATGGTGGGTTCCGGCCTCACCGCCGTGTATTTCCTCTTGCTGGTGAACCGCGCCTTCTTCGGTCGGTTGGCGATCACCCCGCCCAGCGCTGATGCGTTGGCCGATGCACGCCTCGATGTGCAACTGGCTCCCGTGGCACCGCGCGAAACGATTCCGGCCGTTGCCCTGGCGTCCGCTGTGGTGCTGCTCGGTCTGTGGCCCAGCAGCCTGGGTCGGCTGAGTGAGGTGGCCACCTCCGCCCTGGCCAGGCTCACGGCGCTCCCGGGGGGGGTGGGCTGAGATGCCGATCGTTCCCGCCGAGCTGGTGCATGCCAACCTCTCGATCGAGCGGGAGGAGGTGCAGCGCCGCCTGCTGGCCGGTGAAACTCTTCTGGGCGAGAGCGCTGATCACCTGTTGGAGGTGGTGGATGTGCTCAAAAGCTATGGCGAGGTACTGGATGCCTACAGCATCAACCTGATCTACCAAGCCGAGCATCAGTTTCTCAATCCATTTCCGATCTTCAAATACCTCGATGGTGACCTGAACCCCGCCAAGATATGGCGCCACCTCAACCATGACCGGATCAACTTCGAATACGCCGAGTACTGCCAGAAGGCCATGTTCTGGCATGCCACCGGCGGCATGGATGCCTACTTCGATTCCGAGGCCTTCGCTGCCAACTGCAGCCGCATCATTGCGGCCAAGAGCCGGCGTGACCCTCTGCTGGCCATCCTCAATCCACTGTTCCCTGGCTTTCTGCCTGAACTGATCCGCTCGGCCGCCACCACCCACGCCCTGGGCCAGTTCTGGCGGGTGATGAGCGATCTGTTTCTCGATCTGGCTGCCGCTGAAGCCGACGGCCGGGTGGGCTGCATTGCTGATGTGGTGGAGTTCATCAAGGACGGCCTGGTGGCCGCCGCCGCCAACCCGATCTGTTACAGCGTTGACATCGGTGGCCAGAGCTACTGGGTGTTGCCGCCGGAAGCCGAGCTCACCTTCCTGGTGGATGTGGCCGTGCCCTATGTGGAAGCCGTGTTTCTGCGGGGCATGCCCTTCCTGGGCACTGTGAGCTTCAACGCGCAGGCCCAGCAGATTTCACCCGACCAGGCCCAGTTCACCTACGGGGCGCTCTACGCCGATCCGCTGCCGAGCATGGGCTCCGGCATCCCGCCCAGCCTGTTGATGCAGGACATGTACCGGCACCTGCCGGAACGGCTGCACCAGTGGTATCTGGACCGCACCCGTGGTGAAGGCGACGTGCGCGTGAAGATCTGCATGAGCTTTCAGAAATCGATGTTCTGCGTTACCAACGCGGCCATCAATGGCACCATGCCCCACCCGCTCGGCAACAGCGATCCCGAGGCCCGGGAGGCCAATAAGGCCTATGCGGGCGCTTGGGCCCAGCGCTTGGGCATCGCCCGCACCGATTGCTTGGAGGCGTAGCGTCGAAGCCATGAATCAAGCCTGGATCGCACGCCCCAAGCCCGAGCAGCCCGAGCGGCTGGAGCGGCGCCTGGAATTCGCTGATTACGCCAGCACCCGCGATTTTCTGGATCGGCTCAACAGCCTTTGCGAAGCGCAGCAACGCTTCCCTGATATCAGCTTCGGGCGCACCTACGTGAATCTCACCTTGAGGGCGGAGGCTGAAGGCAGCCTGATCGGAGCGCCCGAGTGGGCCTTCAGCGCCGCCATCGATGCCCTGATCGCCTGAGCCCCCATGGGATCTGATCCCGACAGCCCGATGGCCAACCCAACCGCTGCGAACGACACCGCCATCGATCTGCAGTTGGCCTATGAGGGTGCCGGGATTCAGGAGATGCTCGACCAGCTCGATCGGGAGCTGATCGGCCTGCGGCCGGTGAAAGCCCGCATCCGCGAGATCGCTGCCCTGCTGGTGGTGGATCGGGCCCGTCAGCAGGTGGGGCTGGAGACCACCCCTCCCAGCTTGCACATGTCGTTCACCGGGCGGCCGGGCACGGGCAAAACCACCGTGGCAGCGCGGATGAGCAAGATCCTGCACGGGCTGGGCTACGTGCGCAAAGGCCACGTGGTGACCGCCACTCGCGATGACCTGGTGGGTCAGTACATCGGCCACACTGCTCCCAAGACCCGGGAGATGCTCAAAAAAGCGATGGGTGGCGTGCTGTTCATCGATGAGGCTTACTACCTCTATCGCCCTGAAAATGAGCGCGACTACGGCGCCGAGGCGATCGAAATCCTGCTGCAGGTGATGGAGAGCAACCGCGACGATCTCGTCGTGATCTTTGCTGGCTACAAGGAGCGGATGGATGTGTTCTATCAATCCAATCCCGGCCTCTCTTCGCGGGTGGCCAACCACATCGATTTTCCCGACTACAGCGCTGCTGAACTGTTGGCGATCTCCCAGTTGATTCTGGCCGCTGAGAACTACCGCTTCAGTGAGGAGGCGTCCGTCGCTTTTGCTGACTACATCCAGCGGCGCATACAGCTGCCGTTTTTTGCCAATGCCCGCTCCATCCGTAATGCCATCGACCGCTCCAGGATGCGTCAGGCCAATCGGCTGTTCAGTCGCATGGGCACTCCGCTCACCAAGCTCGATCTGATGACGATTGAGGCCGAAGACATCACCGCCAGCCGGGTGTTTGCCGGCGAAGTGGAAGGGCTCGACCCAGCCCGGCCGCTCACCTGATTTCCCGACGTTCCTCATTTATGAACTGTGCAGTTTCTCCCCCCAGCATGACTGCATTGGCTCCCCAATCTACGACCCTGAAACTGGCCCTCGTGGCAAGTGCTGGTCTTGGCCTGGCCCTGAGCCTGGCCTTCGCGGGTCCTGCTGCCAGCGCCGCACCCACCTGCACCTTTCTCCAGCCAGTAGGTGGCAATGGCACCACGCCAATCGTGTCGAAGTCGGTGGGGCGGGGCAAGGTGATCGGGAAGCCCAACTGGAACACCGATTTCTTCGTAACACAGTCCTACACCAGCTACAAGTTCTTCTTTACCGCCAACTCCTCGGATGCCAAGGCTCAGTATCCGGTGGAGGCCTACATGAAGTTCAGCGATGGCTCCAACCTGCAGCTGTTCAACACTCTGATGAACCCGCCGATGGGCACCGGCAAGATGTTTGGTCCGTTTTCGGCCGTGCCCGGCAAGCAGGCCACCCAGATGAATTTCAAGGTGGGTGCCAGCAATGACCCCGCTGCCCTGGGCTTCAGCTACAGGATTTCGGTGCAGGGCTGCCGCTGAGCCGCTGGCTCCTGAAAGCCGTCAGCGCCGCTTGCGCGAATCGATCTGCAGCAGGTCGCGCACCTGCTGCACTTGGCGGGAGAGGGCTGGATCGCTGTTGAGTTTGCGGTCGATCTGCTCCACGGCGTACATCACCGTGGAGTGATCCTTGCCGCCGAAGGCTTCGCCGATGCGCGGCAGGCTGAGGTTGGTGCTCTGGCGCATCAGGTACATCCCCACCTGGCGGGCCTGGCTCACGGCCCGCTTGCGGCTGGCACTGCGCATCTCCTCAACGCCCACGCCGAACACTTCGGCCACCTTCTCCATCACCTGGCTCGGTTTCACTTCCACATCGCCGCCGGCAGGATCGAGCATCGGCGCCACCGATTCCACCGTCATCGGCAGACCGGTGATCGAGGCGAAGGCCACCGCCCGGGTGAGAGCGCCTTCGAGCTCGCGGATGTTGGAGGTGAAGCGGCCGGCGATGAACTGGATCAGATCGCGCGGCAGCACCATCTGCTCCTGCTCGGCCTTCTTGTGCAGGATCGCCATGCGGGTTTCCAGATCCGGGGCCTGGATGTCGGCGATCAGCCCCATCGAGAAGCGGGAGATCAGCCGCTCCTGCAGCCGGGGGATCTGCGATGGGGGCCGGTCGGAGGCGATCACGATCTGACGGCCTGCCTCGTGCAGGGCGTTGAAGGTGTGGAAGAACTCCTCCTGGGTGTATTCCTTGCCTTCGATGAACTGGATGTCGTCGACCAGGATCAGGTCGGCGGCCCGGTAGCGGTCGCGAAAGGCCTGCATGCCGTCCTTGCGGATCGCCTGGATCAGATCGTTGGTGAAGGTTTCGGTGCTCACGTAGAACACCCGCGCCTCGGGGTTGATCTCGAGGCGGTAGTGGCCGATCGCCTGCATCAGGTGGGTCTTCCCCAGCCCCACCCCACCGCAGAGAAACAGCGGGTTGAACTCCCGGCCGGGGGCCTCGGCCACCGCCAGGGCAGCCGCGTGGGCCATGCGGCTGTTGGGCCCCACCACGAAGCGGTTGAACACGTAGCGGGGGTTGAGGCCTGGGGCCAGCTTGCGAGGCGTTTCGCCGGTGGCCCGGGGGGTGGCGGATGGCCCGGCGGGGATCACGGGAGCGGCGGACCCATGGGTTCCATGGCCAGGGGTGGCGATGACGTCATCGCCACTGGCGGCGCTGACCAGCACCTGCACCGGCCGGCCGGCGATCTCGCTGGCGACGGCCTCGATCGTGCCGAGATAGTTCTTGCGCAGCCAGCTGCAGGCAAAGCTGTTGGGTGCTTCAAGCTGGAGCTGGTTGGCACTGAAGCCTTCGCAGCGGGCCGGGCGGATCCAGGTCTCGAAGGTGGGTTTGCTGAGGTTGGCCTGGAGCGCCTGCTGAACCTGGTGCCACAGCTCGTCTCCCTGCTGCGTGGACTGCTGCACCAATCCCTGCTGCACCGACCGCGCCGTTTCGTGGGTGCCGAATCTACGCGTGGGTTTGTGGCCGCGCCGTCTTTAATGAAACGGATTCCGACCTGGCCCCACGCCCGCCCCATGCCGCGCCTTTCCCCCCCGAGCCGAGCTGCGCTGATTGCTCCCGTCGCGCTGCTGCTGGTGGGGTGCAGCCAGGGTCTGCCGGGTCTGCCGGGCCGCTCCGGTGCCCAGGCGCCGATCAGTGATGCGGCTCCCACGCCGCCGCTGCAGCAGGGCAACACCTTGATCGTGGATGCGGTGGCCAAGGTGGGACCAGCGGTGGTGCGGATCGACACCGTCAAGCGCGTGGTGAATCCCCTGGGCGGGCTGTTCGGCCGCGGGCCCACCATTCAGCAGCAGCAGGGTCAGGGTTCGGGCTTCATTACCCGTTCCGACGGGGTGCTGCTCACCAATGCCCACGTGGTGGAGGGGGCCAACGAGGTGTCGGTGACCCTGCCCGATGGCCGCAGCTTCAACGGCAAGGTGCTGGGCAGTGATCCCCTCACCGACGTGGCCGTGGTGAAGGTGGTGGCTTCGAAGCTGCCGGTGGCCCCCTTGGGCGATTCCGCCAAGGTGCGGCCTGGCGAGTGGGCCATTGCCATCGGCAACCCCCTCGGCCTCGACAACACGGTGACGGCAGGGATCATCAGTGCCATCCAGCGCACCAATGCCGTGGGTGAGGGCCAGCGGGTGCCCTACATCCAGACCGACGCGGCTGTGAACCCTGGCAACAGCGGCGGCCCCCTGATCAACGACCGCGGCCAGGTGATCGGCATCAACACGGCGATTCGCCAGGCCCCGGGGGCGGGCCTGAGCTTCGCGATTCCGATCAATGTGGCCCGTCAGATTGCGGCGCAGATCCTGGAGAAGGGCTCCGCCAGCCATCCCTACATCGGTGTGCGCCTGCAGGCCCTCACCCCCCAGCTGGCCCGGGAGATCAACGCCAGCACCGATGAGTGCCGCCTGCCGGAGGTGAATGGCGTGGTGGTGGTTGAGGTGATGCCCGGCAGCCCGGCGGCCAAGGGCGGCCTCAAGCCCTGCGACCTGATCGATCAAGTGGGCGGCAAGGCGGTGAAGAACCCCTCCGAAGTGCAGCTGGCTGTGGATCAGGGCCGGGTGGGCCAGCCCCTTGGTGTGTCGTTGCGCCGCGGCAATGAGCGGCTGAGCCTGGAGCTGAAGCCGGCCGAATTGCCCCGTCAGGGTTGAGGGCAGGGGTGCGCCAACCCGCGGGCTGCCAGTTGATTGTGATGGCCCGTTGGCCAGCCCCGGGGCGCTGCAAGCGCCGTTTGGCGGGGTGCCTCGGCCCGGTGGCGGCGGCAAGGATCCAGGCCCGACTCACCGACCACACCTTGGCGGTGGCCCGCGCCGGGCGCCGTCGGCTGGGCTTTGCGTTGGTGCTTGCGGTGGATGGGTTGGCCGGGCGGGCTGCCCGCCGCTGGGGTGAGGCGCTGGGAGCCGATCACGTTCGGCTGCAGGGCACCGGTGGGCTGGGCGTGCGGATGCAGCGCCAGATTCAGCGGGCGTTCCGCGCCGGGGCCCGGCGGGTGGTGGTGATCGGCAGCGACCTGCCCCAGTTGGATGGCGACGACCTGATGGCGGCGTTTGCGGCCCTGGAGAGCAGCGCGGCGGTGCTCGGCCCAGCCCGTGATGGGGGCTATTGGTTGCTCGGGCTGCGCCAGCCGCAGCCCGCGTTGATGGCGGGCATCGCCTGGGGCACCCCCAGGGTGCTTGCGCAAACCCTCACGGCCATGGGCCGGCTGGCGCTCGAGCCGGTGTTGTTGGCGCCACGGGCCGATCTCGATTGGGCCAAGGATCTGCGGCCGTGGCGGTGATTCCCCCGCCGATTGCAGTGGTGATCGCCGCGCGCAATGAGGCGCCTCGGTTGCCGCTGCTGCTGGCCGACCTGGCCGCTGCCCCCCAGCTGGTGGGGGAGATCCTGGTGGTGGATGGCGCCAGCGACGACGCCACCGCCCGGGTGGCTGCCCTGGCGGGGGCGGCAGTGCGGGCTAGCCCCCCTGGCCGGGGCCGGCAGCTGGCCCTGGGTGTGGCGAGCACCGCATGCCCCTGGCTGTTGTTGCTGCATGCTGATGCCCGGCTTGAGCCGGGCTGGGACCGGGCGGTGAAGGCGGCCCTGGAGCAGAACGCTCTGCAGGTGGATCCGCAGGCCGATCAGCCGATGGACGCCTCCTGGTATTTCGATCTGGCCATCGCCGCTGGCCACCCTGCCCTGCGCCTGGTGGAGCTGGCCGTGGCCCTGCGCAGCCGCTGGCGCCAATTGCCCTATGGCGATCAGGGTCTGCTGGTGCCGCGTCGGCTGCTGGCGCGGGCCGGGGGGGTGGCCCCGATCCCGCTGATGGAGGATCTGGAGCTGGTGCTGCGCCTGCGGCGCTTCAGCCAGCTGCGGCCGCTGGGGGCCCGGTTGCAGGTGGATGGGCGCCGCTGGCAGGCGCTGGGGGTGTGGCAAACGGCGCTGGCCAATGCCCGGCTGCGGCGCGCCTGGCGGCGGGGCATTCCGCCCGAGGCCCTGGCGGCCCGCTACTACGGCAGTGAAGTGCTGCAGCGGCGCTCGCTGCCCCGTTAGGGGGCGTACCAGAAGGCGCAGCGCCGCTGCAGCGGTTCGAGCTCCCAGCCCTGGGCGGCGTAGAAGGCCACCACATCGGGGTCGGCGAACAGGCTGACCCGATTGACCTCCATCTGCCGCAGCTGGTCGAGCACGTAGACCATCAGCTGCTTGCCCAGCCCAGCCCCCTGGTAGAGGGGATGGACGGCCACATCCCAGACGGTGGCTTCCACCACGCCATCGCCGGTGCAACGGGCGAAGCCCACCAGCTTGGGCAGGCGTGGGTCGTGGCGCCACAGGCCCACCCGCAGCAGGCTGTGCTCCAGCGCCTTGCGCACCCGCCGCAGGGGGCGGCGGCTCCAGCCCACCGCGTCACAGAGCTGCTCCAGCTCGATCAGGTCGATCTCCCGATCGCAGCTGAGCACGAGGCTGAGCTGGGGATTGGGCGTGGGGCAGAGCCGGTGCTGCTCCCCGTAGAGGCTGGTGAGGAGCTCGGCGGAGGCCACAACGGGCGGGTGCAACGCAATGGCACGATCCTGCCCGATGGCCGCCCAGGGTGGCGCGCGCCGGGGCAGCCTGGTGGCTCTGATCCTTGGTTTCCTGGAGCACCCCGCCCAACCGCCCCTGAGCCGGCCCCCGTTGCTGGTGGCCCTGCATGGCTGGTTGCTGGCCGGGCGGCTCTGGGGGCCGCTGGCCGCCGCGCTGGCGCCGCGCTGGGAGCTGTGGGCCCCCGATCTGCCCGGCTTTGGCCAGCGGCCTCGGCCGCCAGGGCTACACGCCACCCTGGCCAGCTACGGCCGCTGGCTGGCTCAGTCGGCCCGGGAGCAGGCCGGCGAACGCCCGATCGTGCTGCTGGGCCACTCCCTGGGGGGCAGCGTCGCTTTGCACGCCGCGCCCCATCTGGGGCCGCAGCTGGTAGGCCTGGTGCAGATCGCCGCCGGGGGTGGCGTCTACCAACCGCGGGCCTTCGCCCAGGTGCGACGCGGTGGCGCCCTGTTTCTGCGTTGGCGCCCCGGCTGGCTGGCGGAGCTGCCCGGCAGTGACCCGCTGCGCAGCCCGCTGCTGGCCGAGCGCCGTGCCGCCCAGGGGCTGCTGGCCTGCAGCACAAATCGCGGCGCCGTGCGTCAGATCCCCCAGCTCACGGCCCAACTGCAGGTGCCGACACTCTGGATTGCCGGCAGCCGCGATCAGGTGATGGCACCGCGTTATGTGCGCCATCTGGCCGGCTATGCCAACCAGCACCAGTTTGTGGAGCTGGTTGGAGCCGGGCATCTGCCGATGCGCCAGATGCCCGAGCAGCTCGCGGCAGCGATCGGCGGCTGGCTGCAGGATCAGGTTTGTTGAGTCAGAGGGCCGCCAGTCCGCGCTCCTGCAGGTCGGCCAGCTGGGCATAGACGCCGCCGGCCTGCCGCAGCTGGCTATGGGTGCCCTGCTCGATCAGGTGGCCCTTGCGCAGCACCAGGATGCGGTCGGAGGCTTCCACCGTGGCCAGGCGGTGGGCGATGACGATGGCGGTCCGCTGCTGGAGCAGCCGCGCCAGATCGCGCTGCAGGGTGGCCTCGGTGGAGGGATCCATGAAGGCGGTGGCCTCGTCCATCACCAGCACCGATGGATCCCGGATCGCCACCCTTGCCACCGAGAGCAGCTGGCGCTCGCCGGAGGAGAGGTTGCCGCCCCGTTCGCGCAACGCGGTTGCCAGGCCGTCGGGCAGGCGCCGCAGCAGGGGCGCGAGACCCAGTTCGCCGCAGATCCGCTGCAGCTCATCGCTGCTGATCTCGGCATCGAGGCGCAGATTGTCGGCCACGTTGCCGCTGAACAGGAAGGTGTCCTGCAACACCACCCCGAGGCGCTGGCGCAGGGTGGGGATGGGCAGCTGCCGGATGTCGATGCCATCGAGCAGGATGCGGCCGCGCTGGGGCTCATAGAGCCGGCAAAGCAGGCGGATCACGGTGGTTTTGCCGGAGCCCGTTGGGCCCACCAGGGCCACATGCTCCCCGGGGGCAATGCGGAATGAAAGGTTGGTGAGGATCGGGTCGTCGTCGCGGTAGGAGAACGACACGTTCTCGAAGATCACCTCGCCGGCACTGGCGCGCTCGCTGCCGCTGGCAATCGCCGCCGCCGTGCGCTCAGCCGAGGGAAGCTCGGCAATCTCGATGGGCTGCTCGAGCAATTCGCCGATGCGTTCCACAGCGGTGAGCCCGCCTTGGATCTGGGTGAAGCGCTCGGCCAGCTGGCGCAGGGGGTCGAACAGGCGCTGGGAATAGAGGATGAAGGTGGTGAGCGTGCCCAGGCCCATGGCGCTGCCCAGCACCATCCAGCCTCCCAGGGCCAGCACCACCGCAACGGCGCTGAGGGCCACCCATTCGATGAAGGCCGAGATGGCGCTGTCGTAAAGGATCGTGCCTCCGACTGCTTCGCGGTAGGCGGTGGTGACCTGGGCAAAGCGGGCGCTGTTGGTGGCCTCCCGGCGGAACATCTGCACCACCTCGAGGCCCTGGAGGTTCTCCTGCAGATCGGCGTTGAGCTGGCTGAGCTCCTCGCGCACGCGGTAGTTGGCCTTGCGGTAGCGCCCCTGCAACCAGAGGATGCCAAACACCACCGGCACTTGGCTCGCCAGCAGCAGCAGGCCCAGGCGCCACTCGATCGAGATCATTGTGACCGCGATCACCAGCAGGGTCACCAGATCGGCGAGCACGCCCACGGCGCCGCTGCCGAACACTTCGGCCAGGGCGTCGACGTCGCTGGTGAGCCTGGTGAGCAACTTGCCCACGGGGGCGCGGTCGTGGAAGCGCAACGACAGCGCCATGGCGTGGGCGAACAGGTCGTTGCGGATCCGGGCGGTGAGCCGCTGCCCGACGGCCTGGACGTTGAAGGTTTGGATGCCCTGAAGGCCGAGACGCAGCAGCACTGCCAGCAGCAGCAGCAGCACCAGCAGCCGCAGAGCGTCCGGCACCGCCAGGCCATCGAGCCAGCCGAGGGTGGGCTCGCGCCGCAGCACGGCGATCGCCTGGCCCACCAGCAGCGGCTGCACGGCGGCAGCGAAGGCGACCGGAATCAGCAGCAGCAGGGTGAGGCCCAAGCGTCGGCGGTCCCGGCCCAGGTAGGGCAGCAGCCGCAGCAGCCGCTGGCGGTCGAGGCGGGCCATCAGCGGCGCTGGGGTGTTGCGGCCGCCAGGCCGAGCCGATCGACGACCCCCTGGAGTGGGCCGTCGTCGAGCCGCAGGGCGAGGGGGTGACCCACCAACCGAGCGGTGCTGTGGAACAGATCTTCGATGGCCACCAGGCCGTTTTCCTCGAGGGTGCGGCCGGTGGCCACCAGGTCGACGATCGCCTCACTCATGCCAGTGATCGGGCCGAGCTCCACCGATCCGGCCAGGTGGATCAGCTCCACCGGCAGATCGAGGGCATCGAAGAAGGCCTGAGCGCAGCCGGTGAACTTGCTGGCGACGCGGCAATGGGCGGGCAGATCAGCGGCGCGGCGATAGCCGCTGCTGGCCTTCACCGCCACGCTCATGCGGCAGCCGCCGAAGCCCAGATCCAGCAGCTGGGCCACGGGGAGCTGGTGTTCGCGGATCACGTCGTAGCCCACCACGCCCAGCTGGGCCTGGCCGTAGGCCACATACACGGGCACATCAGCATTGCGCACCAGCAGGGCCCGGGCCTGACCGCAGGCACTGGGGACCATCAGTTGGCGGTTGCCAGATTCGAGCAGGGCCGAGAAATCCAAGCCTGCGGCGGCGAAGCGGGCCACCGAATCCTTCAGCAGGGCGCCTTTGGCCAGGGCGACGGTGATCATGCCTGGGCTGCAGCGGTGATCATGGGGAGACGCCACAAGCTGGACTTTAACGATGCCCCAACTCCGCGTCGGCCTGATCCCGGTGCTGCAGGACAACTACGTGTTTGTGTTGCAGCGCCAGGGCCGGGCCGCCGTGGTCGATCCCGCCGTGGCTGAGCCGGTGTTGGCCGCCTTGGACCAGCAGGGGCTGGAGTTGGTGGCGATCCTGCACACCCACCACCACAGCGATCACATCGGCGGCACGCCGGGGCTGCTGGCCCGCTGGCCCGGTGCGGCGGTGCTGGCCAGCCGCGACGACCAGGCGCGCATCCCGCTCCAGACCCAGGGGTTGGTGGATGGCGACCGGTTTGATCTGCTGGGCGAGACGGTGGAGGTGCTCGCCGTGCCGGGGCACACCCGCGCCCACATCGCCTACTACCTCCCCACTTCGGGGCATCTGTTCTGTGGCGACACCCTGTTTGCCGCCGGCTGCGGGCGGTTGTTTGAAGGCAGCCCGGCCCAGATGCAAGCCTCGCTGCAGCGCCTCGGCCAGCTGCCCGAGGCCACCCGGGTGTGGTGCGCCCACGA
Source organism: Cyanobacteria bacterium M_DeepCast_100m_m1_067 (assembly GCA_016882385.1). GTDB lineage: Bacteria > Cyanobacteriota > Cyanobacteriia > PCC-6307 > Cyanobiaceae > Cyanobium_A. The sequence goes on from VGQC01000041.1 coordinate 12,111, forward strand.
ATACACCGCCTCCAATCTGCGCTGGGCCGCCGCCACCGTGGCGCCCGGCGATCCCTGCGCGGCGGCGATTCAGCAGCGGTTTGCCGAGGTGTTGGCTGCCCGGGCTCAGGGGGAACCCACGATCCCGAGCACGGTGGGTCTGGAGCGCGCCACCAACCTGTTTCTGCGTGCCGGCAGCGCGGAGCAGTTGGCTGCCCTGCGCAGCAGCAAGGACCACTGGGCGGGCTAGGGGCTGTTCAGGGTTGGGGGGCGGCCAGCACCTGCAGCGGCATGCGGGAGGGGAAGAGCACCCCTGGGGCCCCATGCCGCAGGGACAGCTGGCAGCGCACACCGCGGTTGTATTCGGCGTCGAGGGGCAACCGCAGCCGCAGCTTGAGGTGATCGAGCTGCACCTGGTAGAGCCACTCCCGGCCCAGGAACTCCCGCCCCTGCACCCAGGCCTGGCCATCGGGGTCGGGACGGAGCTGGATCGCCTCGGGACTGATCAGCACCTCCAGCGGCTCTGGCGATGGCTGCGAGCCGCCCGTTGCCAGGCTCGCTTCGCCTGGGCTGGCGATCAGGCAGCCGAGGGCTGTGTGGATGCGATCGCCCTGCCGCTCGGCTGGCAGCAGGTTGCCTTGGAGCGCGAACCGTCCCACGAAGGCCGTGGCCGGCTGCTGCACCAGCTCCCGCGGACTGGCGCACTGGTGCAGCACCCCATCGCGCAGCACCGCCACCCGATCGCAGATCGCCAGGGCCTCTTCTGGGTCGTGGGTGACGATCAGACCGCTGGCACCGCAGCGCGAGAGCACGGCGGGCAGCTCGCTGCGCAGGCGCAGCCGCACCTCCACATCGAGGTTGGAGAAGGGTTCATCGAGCAGCACCACCGACGGCCCTGGGGCCAGGGCGCGGGCCAGGGCCAGCCGCTGGCGTTGGCCGCCGGAGAGTTCATGGGGGTAGCGGCGTTCCAGCCCCTTCAGACCGAGCAACTCCAGCAACCAGCCGGCCCGACTGCTGTCCTGGCCGCGCCGCAGCCCGAAGCAGGCATTGCGCCAGGCATCGAGGTGGGGGAACAGGGCGTAGTCCTGAAACACCATGCCAACGCCGCGGCGTTCAGGTGGCAGCCAGCGCCCGGGTCCAGCGACGGTGCGGCCATCAATCGAGACCGAGCCGCGCTCGGGCCGCTCAAAGCCGGCGATCAACCGCAGCAGGGTGGTTTTGCCGCAGCCCGACGGGCCCAGCAGCCCCACCAGCTCCCCCTGGCCCAGGGCTAGATCGATGCCCTGGAGGGTCCACTCGTCGGGGGCGGCGTTGGCGTAGCGGTGCCAGATGTGCTTGAGCTGCACGTGCTCGCGCAACGGCAACTCAGCAGGGATCAGCTCGGTGAGGGGGCTGGCGATCGGCGCAGGGCCGGCAAGGGCCATAAGCTCGGCCTCCATCCTCACCTGGCATGAGTCGATCGATGCAGCCGGAAGCCGTTATCACTGCCCAAGCCCCGGCTCCCGTGGGCCCCTACAACCAGGCCGTGAAGGCTGGCGGGGTGTTGTATTGCTCTGGCCAGATTGCATTGGATCCGTCCACCGGGGCGATGGTGGGCGGCGGTGATGTGGAAGCCGAGACCCGCCAGGTGCTCGCCAACCTCAAGGCCGTGCTGGAAGCCGGCGGCAGCACTCCCCGGCAGGTGCTGCGCACCACCGTGTTTCTGGCCGATCTGGGCGATTTCGCACGCGTGAATGCAATTTATGCGGAGATGTTCGGCGAGGGGGTGTCGCCGGCGCGGGCTTGCGTCGAGGTGGCGGCCCTGCCCAAGGGCGCACGGGTGGAGATCGACGCCATCGCCCTCATCGCCTGACTCCTGAACGGCGGATGTTGCTCAACCCGGCAGATCGAGGGGACAGTCCATCAGGCTGGCGGCCTGGTCGTCGACGGCGCTGAGGCGCTCGAGGATCGATTGCAGATCGAGCGCCGACAACTCCCCATCTCGCCCCCACTTCATGACGGAGCGGCCAATGTCCGTGGAGTCGCCCGATTGAGCGGAAAATCCATTGCTGGAGTGCATCGCCATCGCCGAATCCTCCTTGTGTTGGTTTGAACACTAGCGAGGCGGCGGAGTTCCGTCTGCCCCGCTCAGAGCAGCTTCAGAGGGGCGGAAGCGCGTCGAACAGGTCCCCCTGGATCAGGGTTGCCCAGGCGGCGGGAGGCTGGATGGGCGCCAGGGTCTTGGTGACCCGGCGCTGGACGGCAGCCGCGTTGGCGCTTTGGGCTGACTGGACGTGCAGGTTCTGATCGGCCCTGAAGATGGCGTAGGGGGAAGCAACGAGCATGGCGCTGGAGAGCAATACACCCGTACTAGTCGCATTTGGCTGCGACGTCAATGCCTGTTGTCCTCTCGGGGATGATGGGGCTCTTGTGCCCCTGGAATCGCCGTGAAGCTGCCCGAGGGCTGGCGTGTCTGGTTGCTGGTGCTGGCGCTCAATGCCTTGGCCGGTGGCCTGTGGTTTCTCGATCGGGGCGTGGCGCCGCCTGCTCCTGGCGGCGGCCTTTGGGATGCGATCCGTTCCCTGGGCGGATGAGCCTTTGTTGCGTGTGTTCCATCCCGCCGCCCCCTAAGCTCGCTTCAACGGGGCGTGGCGCAGCTTGGTAGCGCGGGTGCTTTGGGAG
>VGQC01000042.1 GCA_016882385.1 Cyanobacteria bacterium M_DeepCast_100m_m1_067
ACTATCCTGGTGTCCATGGCGCAGTGGAACCACTCCGACCCATCTCGAACTCGGTTGTGAAACGCTGCAGCGGCGACGATATTTGGGGGGCAGCCCCCTGAGAAAATAGCTCGATGCCAGGTAAAACCTTCATTCCAATTTCTAGATGATCAGCTTTGGCTGCCCACTGGGCTGCTTGACATCAGCTGATCACCTTGGAAGCAAAAAGCCACCCTGCGGGGTGGCTTTTTTGTTGGGCGCTACTCTCCAGCCATCGACGCCCGCATTCGTCATCTTGCCGACTTTCCTGCTGTGATCAGGAGCGGTGGGCGTGCACCTGCTTCCAGTTGCCGTTGATGCGTTGCCACACGCGGGTTTCACAGCAACTGGCGGTGATGGGTTCACCGTTGCTGAGCTTCTGGGTGAGGCGGGTGTAGCTCACGATGGCTGCATCGGGGCCGATCCAACGGATGTGCGGTCTGGCCATGCTCACCTGCACCGGTGTTGCACTGGCCTGGGGATCGCCGGGAAGCTCGAAATAAAACTGGTGGAAGGGCAGGCCCTCGGCCAGCACCCCGTTGGTTTCTGCTTCGAAACAGGTGAGATCCGTGTTGCAAAGGCTGGCGTAGGTGTCCCAGTCCCGCACGCCACGCTTTCGAGCAAGGTCTGGTTCAGGCTCAGAAGGGCTTGATCGCGGCTCTCGCGTTCTGCACTCACGGGGTCAGCTCCAGGTTGTCGAAGCTCACGATCCTCTCAAACGGTCCTGGGTCGCGTCCGGGGTTGCCCTCGCGATCACTGAACACCACCTGCATGCCAGCGGCGGCAGCAGCCTGGCATTCCGTTAGGGCATCGCTGACAAACAGCACCTGTTCAGGGGCTACGCCCAGCTGATCCGCGATGGTCGCGTAACTCTCGGGCGTCTGTTTGGGGCCGATCCGGGTGTCGAACCAATGGCTGAACAGCGAACGCAGATCCCCGGCGTTGCTGTGTCCGTAGATCAAGCGCTGGGCGGCGACCGACCCGGAGGAATACACCGCCAGCACCAGCCCGGCCCCATGCCAGCTCCGCAGCGCGCCGGGCACATCAGCGAATAGGGGCCCCGTCAGGGCGCCGCTGCGGTAGCCCTGCTCCCACACCAAGCCCTGCAGATCCTTGAGCGGAGTGAGTTTGCGATCGCGGCGAATCAACCACTGCAGGTAGGGCACAACGTTGATCGCGCCCTGTTGCCGCAGCGCTTGGGCCTCGGGGTCGGCGTCCTGCTGCCAGGCGGCGTCGACTTCGCCCAGGAGGGTTTTCACCGCGGGGTCGTTGTGATGGCCCTCCAGAAACACCTCGAGTTGTTCAGCCGCATAGGGAAACAGGGTGCTCGAGACAAAACTCACGGGGCAGGTGGTGCCTTCGATGTCGAGCAGCACGTGGGTGACCCCCTGCCGACGCAGCTGATTGGGCATCGCTTGGCTCTGCTGCCGCGGCAGGCTTAAGGCCTGGAGCAGGAGCTGGCGCCAATGCTGCTCCAGCAGAAATTCCAGGATCTCCAGATGGCGCTGGGCCGTTGGCAGATCACGCCCCCAGGCATAGAGGCCATGGCCCGCGATGAGTAGCCCGTGGGGCGCCTGGTGCAGGTGGGGTTCGGCCACGGTCCGAAGGCGCCGCAGATCCTGGTCGTTGGCCAACACCGGAATGGCCACTGAGCTTGCGTGGCTGGTGATGCCCTCCAGGCCCTTGAGCATTTCCAGGTCGTGCAGGCTCAGATGGGCAACCCCGCCATCGCCGCTGGGGGCGTAGTGCTGGGAGAGCAGCGTTCCGGCCTGGGAGTGGGTGTGCAGCACGGCACCTGCCCCGCAGGTTTCCACCAGCGCCAGGTGCAGCTGGGTTTCAGCGCTGGCCTTCCCCTCCCCCCGCAGCACGGCGCCGCAGGCATCCACCACGATCAACGCTTCCGGCGCCACGGAGCCCTTGTCGACGCCGCTTGGTGCCATCAGCAGCCGCAGGGGCTCGTGTTGCAGCACGGCGCTGAAGTTGCCGCCCGTGCCGTCGCACCAGCCGCGGCGGTGAATCGTGGCCATGGTGGCGCTGAGTTGCTGCGCCAGGGCGGCGATGCTGCCGGCTGCGGGGTTCACGCTCAACTGCAAGGGGCTCAATGCTGGCAGCTGGGGCACCAGTGGCTGCTGCGGCCGCCGAGCTTGTCGCGGCGAATGGGGGTGTGGCAACGGCGGCAGGGTTCGCCGCCCCTGCGATACACCCAGGCCACGCCGCCGTAATTGCCGTTGCTGCCGGTGAGGTCGCGGAAATCGCTGAAGGTGGTACCGCCCGCACCGATGCTTGTTTCCAGCACATCCACCAGGGCCTGGTGCAGGCCGTTCAGCCGCGAAAGCGACACGCGTCCACTGGGGGTGCTGGGCTGGATGCCAGCGGCAAACAACGACTCATCGGCGTAGATGTTGCCGACTCCTGCCACCAGAGACTGGTCCAATAGCGCGTTTTTGATCGGCCGGCTGGAGCCCTTCAGGCGCTCACGCAGGTAGGCGCCGCTGAAGGCCTCGCTGAACGGTTCCGGACCCAGTTTCTGCAGGCCAGTGATCACGCTCTCGACGGGCGTTCCAGGCGGCACCCACCACATCTGGCCGAAGCTGCGGGTGTCCACGAAGCGCAACTCCTGGCCTGCGGCATTGAACAGCTGCACCCGCGTGTGGGCGCAGGGCGGGCGCGGCGTGTCGAGCCAAAGAAACTGGCCGGTCATGCGCAGGTGCACGCCCCAGGTGCCGGCGTCGCGGCCCTCCTGATGCAGCTGCCCCATCAGGTATTTCCCGCGCCGCTGCCAGGCTCCGACTTCGGTGCCGCTCAGGGCAGCGGCGAAGTCTGCTGGGCTGGCCGGGCTGGCGATGGCCCGCGCCCGCAGCACCTCCACCCGCGCGATCGTGAAGCCTCGGGCCTGGCGCTCCAGGCCGCGCCGCACGGTTTCCACTTCGGGGAGTTCAGGCATGGGCGCAGGCAGGGCGGGCAGAGCTGGACGACTCCTGCCAGCCATTCAAAAGCCCGCACCACCAACGGTGGCACGGGCTGATCTGGCGCACGATCGGGATGGGGTGCGCCGCTTGGGGGCAAGCCGGCCGGAGCTCAGGCTTTGACCAGTTCGGTTTCGGCGAAATTGTTGGTGTTGATGCCGCCTTCAGAGCCGCTGTAGCCGTTGTAGTTCACCTTCTCAAAGCGAACCACCACGGGGTAGCGGATGCCGGAGGTGTCGATCGAAGCGACGGTGCCGACTTCGTTGAACCAATAAGACTCGGGGCGCTTGATGCGCACCTTGTCGCCGCGGGAGATGGCCATCGCTGCGCTGTAGATCGGGTGGCTGCCACAGGGAAGATACCCGCGCGGGAGGGAGGCTTCATCGTCGGCGTCACGATTCGTCGCCCTTGTCGCCGCGGCTGCGTGGCACGATCGCGTCTTCAGCCGCGTGTCCCCCTTCCATGGCCATGGCCCCCACGGAGGTCCCAACGCCGCCGGTGCTGACGCTCGAGCTGCCCGATCCCGACAGCGACACCATCAGCACGATGGAGTTTCTGGCCCGCCTCGAGGAGGCCTGGGCCGTGTGCGATCGCTTCGACCTGCAGACCGAGATCTGGCGGGGACGCATCCTGCGGGCGGTGCGGGACCGTGAAAAGCGGGGCGGCGAGGGGCGCGGCACCGGCTTCCTGCAATGGCTGCGCGAGCGCGAAATCAGCAAGACGCGGGCTTACACCCTGATCCAGTTGGCCGAGTCGGCCGACAGCCTGGTGGGTGACGGGATGCTGGAGGAGACCAGCGTCAACAACTTCTCCAAGCGCGCTTTCCTGGAAACGGCCCAGGCCGATCCCGAGGTGCAGCAGATGATCAGCGAGGCGGCCAATGAGGGCCAGCAGATCACCCGCAAGCAGGTGCGGCGGCTGAGCGATGAGTTCACCGCCGCCACCAGTCCACTCTTGCCGGAGGAGATTCGCCAGCGCACCGCTGAAAACCTGCTGCCGCCGCGGGCGGTGGCGCCCCTGGTGAAGGAGTTGGCCAAGCTGCCGGAAGACCAGCAGGAAGACCTGCGTCGGGTGCTGCGCGAGGAGCCGGAGCTGGAGCGGGTCAAGGATGTGACCAGTACGGCCCGCTGGCTCAGCAAGGCGGCGGAGGCGGGGCTGGCGGTGCGGGCCTTCCAGCAGGGGGAGCTGAATTTCGAGAAGGCCTTGCAGGAGGCTCAGCGGTTGGATGCCCTGGGCTTGTTGGCCGATGCCGTCGGCCAGGCCCAGGCGCTGGAGGCTGCCGTGCTCAAGCTGCACACCAGTTGGCGGCGGCTCGGCGGCCTGCAGGAGCGCCTCTGGGTGGAGAGCGGCAGCAGCACGCCCCATCTGCGGGAGCTGCTCACGGCTCTGCAGTCGCTCAGTGGCAGCACCCTGCGGGTGTCGCTGGGGGAGCTGGCAGGTGGCAAGCGGGTGCGGCTGCAGCTGGTGGAGGAAGCACCCGACCAGTTGGAGCCGCCGCCGCTGCCCTGAGCAGGGGTCAGCCCCCCTGCATCTGGTGGCCGCTATGGTCGGGTGCACTACGGGTAGGGCTCTTTTGTCTGGCTCCCTGCCCAGCGGCACAACTCGCAGCAGGCGCGTCGGCGAGCTGAGGTCTCTGGGGGATCCGCTGGAGCTGGCCCTGGAGCGTTATTTCGGGTGGTCGACGTTTCGGCCCGGGCAGCGCCCGGTGGTGGAGGCCCTGCTCGCTGGCCAGGACTGCCTGGCGGTGCTGCCCACCGGGGGCGGCAAGTCGCTCTGTTATCAGCTGCCGGCGCTGGTGCGCGGCGGGCTGGTGCTGGTGATCTCACCCCTGGTGGCCCTGATGCAGGACCAGGTGAGTCAGCTGCAGCGCCGCGGCATCCCGGCGGCCTGTCTGCACGGCGGGCTGGCGTTGCCGGAGCGGCGGCAGTTGCTGCAGCGCCTGCGGGATCACAAGTTGCGCCTGCTCTATCTGGCACCGGAGCGGCTCCAGGCGGAGGCCACCCGCCAGCTGCTCGACGACGTGCTGGAGAGCGGTCAGCTGGTGGCCCTGGCGGTGGATGAAGCCCACTGCATCAGCGCCTGGGGCCATGATTTCCGCCCCGACTACCGGCGCCTGGGGCAGTTGCGCGCCCAGTGCCCAGGGGTGCCCCTGGTGGCGCTCAGTGCCACCGCCGCCCCCCAGGTGCGGGCCGACATCATCCGCCTGTTGCAGCTGCGCCGGCCGCTGATCCAGGTGCGTTCGGCCCGCCGCACCAACCTGGTGTATGGCATGCAGCTCCGCCCCGCCGATCCTTTGCCCCGGGTGCTGGACACGGTGGCGGCGGCCCGCGGGGCTGTGCTGATCTATGCCCGCACGCGCCGCTCTGTGGAGCAGTGGGCCGCCCGGCTCACGGCGGCTGGGGTGGAGGCGATCGCGTATCACGCCGGCATGGATCCAGAAAGTCGCCAGCTGGCTCTCGAGCACTTCCAGCAGCAGCCCAGGCCGGTGTTGGTGGCCACCGTGGCCTTCGGGATGGGGGTGGATCGACCGGACGTGGGCTTGGTGCTGCACCTGGATCTGCCGGCCAGTCCGGAGGGGTATCTGCAGGAATCAGGGCGAGCCGGCCGCGATGGCTTGCCGGCCCGATGCCTGGTGCTCTACGACCCGGCCGATCGCACGAGCCTCGGCTGGGCCATCCGGGGGGGTGGATCCCAGCTGATGCCTGCTGCCGCCACGGCGGTGCAGCGCCAGCAGGACCAGCAGCGCCTGGAGCTGGCCCAGCAGCAACTGCGGCGGATGGAGGCGGTGGCGGAGGGCGAGGGCTGCCGGGAGCAGGCGCTTCTGCTGGCCGTGGGCGAGCTGGCCGCCGCCTGCGGCCGCTGTGACAACTGCCAGAGCCCGCGGCGACGCCAAGATTGGTCGGTCGACGCGCTCACGGCGCTGGAGGCGCTCGAGGCTCGGCCGGGTCGGGATTTGCGCAGCCTGGCCGAGGAGCTGGCGGGTGCGGCTGCGGCCGAGCAGCGCCAGGAGCAGGAGGCCGGCTGGGGTTGGCTGCTGCGGCGCTTGGTGCAGGAGGAATTGCTCAGCGAGAGCAACGACGGCGCCCAGCGCCTCTACCTGCGGGCCTCGGGCCGGCGCTATTGCCGCCAGCCCTGGCCGTTGCACTGGGCGGCGTGAGCTAGCTGGTTCGGGCCTTGCAGATGTCGCTGATCAGCTGTTCTTCGAAGTCGGTTTGGGGCGCATCCCAGCTCTTCCATTGCCCCGACTGGCTGGTGGCATTCAGCTTGCGGGCGCCACAGTTGACCGCCAGATAGACGGGTTTGCCGTCGCCATTGAGGGTCGGGGCCACATAGCTACCGCCCATGGACTGCCAATTGGACCAGTCGACCTGGAGTGGGCCGTAGCTGCGCCAGTCGGGGCCCTGGGGCTTGCTGCTGCCGGCCTTGCTGGTGGTTGGCTGGGGAGTGGCTGTTTGGGGAGTGGCGGTGGTGGCCGCGACGGCTGTGGTGGCTGCGGCGATGTTGGTGGAGGGCTGTGCCGTCGCCACGGCCGGGGTTTTGGCTGGCGCGGCGGCAGCGGGTTGGGGGGTGGCTGTGGGCGTGGTCGTGGGCGTGGTTTGCGCCGTGGCCGTGGCCGTGACCGTGGGTTGGGCTGCCGGCGTCACGACCGGCTTGGGCTTGGGCTGGGCGACGGGTTTGGCTGCGGCTTGAGCGGGTGCTTTCGCGGGTGCTTTGACAGGTGCTTTGGCGGTGGCTTTGACCGGGGGTGGGGCTTGCAGTTTCAGCCGGGTGCCGGAGACGACCAGGTTGGGATCGTCGATCTTGTTGATGGCCACCAGCTTCTCCACGGGTAGGCCGTAGCTGTTGGCGATGGTGGAAAGGCTTTCGCCGCTGCGCACCACGTGCTCCTTGGCGTTGCGTGGGGTGGCGTTGCGCGCTGCCGGTGCCGAGGAGGGCCGACCGGGGATGGCCAGACGGGTACCAGCCACCACCATGTTGGGGTTGCTGATCCGGTTGAGCTGGATCAGGCGCTCGGTGCTGGTGCCGAAGCGATCGGCAATTTCCGAGAGGGTTTCACCGCTTTTGACGGTGTATGGCGCCGTGGGCAGGGGGCGGGGTGCGGCCGCGCTGGCGGTGCTGCGGGCTCCTGGCACCACCAGCTTCTGGCCCGCGATCACCATGTTGGGGTTGGTGATGCCGTTGGCCTGCATCAGCCGGTTGAGGCTGACGCCCTGACGGTCGGCAATTTCCGAGAGGGTTTCACCCGGCTGCACGGTGACGCTGCCGCTGCGGGCACTGGTACCGGCCGTGGCCGTGCTGCGGGCTCCCGGCAGCACTAGCTTCTGACCCGCGATCACCATGTTGGGGTTGGTGATGCCGTTGGCCTGCATCAGTCGGGTGAGGCTGACCCCGTGGCGGTCGGCGATCTCGGAGAGGGTTTCGCCCGGCCTCACCACCACGTTGGCCAGGGCCGCTGCGGGGGCCAGGCAGGGCAGTGGCAACACCACCGCTAGGGCCAGGGCGGCAAGGGAGCGACGCATCGGCACCACAGATAGATGCCCGAACGTTAAGGGGGCCGCCCGGGCCGATCCAGCCCCCGGGTGGCCTTCGGCGCATCAAAGGTTCTGATCGCCCCCGCGGGATCAGCCCAGCAACCGTTTCACCAGGCCCAGCTTTCCGGCATAGGGGGGGTAGCGGAAGGGCAGTTCCAGCCAGAAGGGTCGCCGCAGCACCGTGCGCTGGTGCGAGAAGGTGAGGAATCCGGTGTGGCCGTGGTAGCTGCCCATGCCGCTCTCCCCCACGCCGCCAAAGGGCAAGGCGGCGGCTCCGGCTTGCAGCACCACGTCGTTGAAACACACCCCGCCGGAGCTGGTGGTGGTGAGGGTGCGCTCCTGGGCGCTGCGGTTGGGGCTGAACAGGTACAGGGCCAGCGGCTTGGGCCTGCTGCGCACCTCCACCAGAGCAGCGTCGAGATCCGCCACCGGCTGCACTGGCAGGATCGGGCCGAACAGCTCCTCCTGCATCAGCGGATCGTCGCCGGAGGCCACGGCCACCACGGTGGGTTCGATCCGACGCCGTGCGGCGTCGCTGCGCCCCCCCACCAGCACCTGGCCCCGTTGGCGCGCGCCCGCCAGCAGGGTTTCCAGCCGTTGGAACTGGGCGTCGCTGACGATGCAGCCGAGATCGTCGCTCGCCAGTGGATCCGGGCCGTAGAAGCGGGTCCATTCGGCAGCGATAGCGGCCACGAGCTCGTTCTGGCGGGGAGCCTGCACCAGCACGTGGTCGGGGGCGATGCAGGTTTGGCCGGCATTGAGCCCCTTGCCCCAGGCCAGCCGCCGGGCGGAAGTGGCGATGTCGGCGTCAGCCAGCACGATCGCTGGGCTCTTGCCGCCGAGCTCCAGGGTGACGGGGGTGAGGTGGCGGGCTGCAGCGGCCATCACCAGCCGCCCCACCCGGCCACCACCGGTGAAGAAGATGTGGTCGAACTGCTCTTCGAGCAGAGTGGCGGCCACGGCCCCATCGCCGGTCACCACCTGCACCACCTCGGCGGGAAAGGCCGCCGGGATGGCGCGAGCCAGCAGCGCGGCTGTGCGGGGAGCGTGCTCGGACGGCTTCAGCACGGCGGTGTTGCCCGCCGCTAGGGCACTCACCAGCGGATGCAGGCAGAGCTGGAAGGGGTAGTTCCAGGGGCCGATGATCAACACGCAGCCGAGGGGTTCGGCCTGCACCCAGGCTTGGCCCGGCCGCAGGGCCAGATCCAGCCCGATCGCCCGCGGGGCCATCCAGCTCTTCAGTTTGCGGCGGGTGAGGGCCAGCTCCTGGCGGACCGCAATCAGTTCGAAGGTGGCCTCGAGAGGAGGCTTGCCCAGGTCGGCGGCCAGGGCCTCGAGCACCTCCGCTTCATGCTGGCTGAGCAGTGCCGCCAGGCGATCGAGTTGCTCCAGGCGCCAGGCCAGGCTGCGGCTGAGGCCAGCACTGACCGGTGCCCGCATCGCCGCGATCGGAGTGGCCAGGAGCGGGGTGGAGGTCATGGCCGGCAACAACGGTCCCCACCCTGGCAAATGGCCGGTGATCCCTGCGCACGGCATCATTGCGCACGGCGTCACTGCGCACGGCGTCGTTGCGGAGCCGGTGGATCAGCTCCTGCACAGCTTGCTGCTCCAGGTTGTCGTGGCGCAGCACGAGGGCAGCGGCCCGCTGGGGTTGCGCTTCCGTGGCCAGCCCCACCACCACCCAGTCGCCGAAGGGGAAGGCTTGGGTGTGGTCGGTCCAGGTGGGGGCCAAACCATCCCCGTCCGCCAGGACGGCCAGATCCAGCACCCGCTCGCGCAGCAGTTCCAGGCTGCGCTCTCCTCCCAGCCATTCCTGCGGCAGGGGGCTGCAGGAATGGCCCAGCCACTGCAGCTGGCAGCTGCCCCTGGCCAGGCGCAGCTGCTGGGCGGTGTGGCGCAGAGATCGCAGAACGGCCTGGTTGGCGTGGGCTCGGTACCGGCCCTGGGACTTGCGGAAGTCCAGCCCCAGCTGCTCGTTGACATGGCGATAGAGGCGCGAGACGGAGCTCTGGTCGCAGTGGCTGAGGGCCGCCACGCGGCTGGTGCTGCCCGTGATCTCCAGCAGATCCAGGATCGGTACGCCGTCGATCAGGATGTCGCGCATACCCGCAACGTGCTCGCATTGGCAGCGTTGTGACCTTATGAATCAGTGAGGCGCCTGGGCCTGTGGGTTACCCGTTAGTGGGTAGGGCTGTCTCTGGAAAGATTCGCCGCCGGAAAGATCAGCCGCACCGCGGCGCCTCCCAGGGGCGAGCGATCCACCACCACCTGACCATGGTGGTTCTCCATGGTGGTCTGAACCACAAACAACCCCAAGCCGCTGCCGGTGGGCTTGCTGGTGGACAGGGGCTCCAGGGCTGTTTCCGGAGCCTGGAAGCCCGGGCCGTTGTCCGCCACGGTCAGCACCACCGTGTCGGCGGCGCGCCCAAGGCTCACCATCACCGTGGCCGGGGCGCCAGCCACGCCGCCCCCCGCGCTCTCCAGGGCTTCCAGGGCGTTGCGCAACAGGTTGACCACGGCGATCTGGATCTGGGCCGCATCGCCCAGCACCGCCCAGCGCTGGTCCAATCCCTGGCGCTGCACCTTGACGCCGGCGGCCTTGAGGCTGGGTGCCACGTAGAGCAGGGCATTGCGGGTCACATGGGCCAGGTTGAGCAGCTGGTGGTGGGTTTGCACGTTGCGCAGCAGGCTGCGCATCTTCTCGATCGTCGCCACCACCGCGTCGGCGTTGTCGGCGATGGCGCGCAGCGGCTCCCGCAGGGGTGGCGCCAGCGGCGTGTTGCCCTGCTCCAGCAGCAGCTTGCTGTTCAGGAGCAGGGTGCTGAGGGGCAGGTTGATCTCATGGGCGACGGCGGCGGCCTGCAGGCTGCTTTTGAGCTTGTCCTCCAGCACCAGCACGGTTTGGGCGTCCTTGAGGCGCTCCCGCTCCATGGCCTCCGCCAGCTGCCGCCTGGCCTCGGTGAGTCGCTCCACCAGGGCACCGAACGCCTGGGACACCGCCTCGATTTCAACGGCGCTGCCGGCGGGCAACTGGGGGTCGAAGACCAGATCTGCGGTTGTGGGCGTCACCTGGGTGGTGGCCTCTCCGCAACGCCGCCGCAACACCTCCAGTGGACCCAGCAGCCAGTTGCCCACCCGGATGGTCACGACCACCGCAGCGGCCACGGCGGCCAGGGAGAGCAGCAGGGCAATCAGGGCGAAGCGCTGGCTGGCCTGAACCGCCTGGTCGGACTGGTTGGCGGTGATCAGCAGCCAGTTGAGACCTTCCCGTTGACCCCAGGGATGGAGGTCGAGCAAGAACGTCTGCCCGTCTTCATCGATGGTGTGGGGGCCGGTCTGCTCGGTGCGGGGCTGGAGGGAGCCGTTGCGGCCCTGGCGGAAAAGGCTGCGGCTGGCGGCTTGCACCAGGGGATCGCGGAGTTGATCGATGCGCACCCGGCGGGTGGCGTCTCCCGTGCCGGTGCTGGTGAAGTCGGGCCGGGAGCTGGCTACCACCATGCCGTCGGGCTCCACGATCAGGGCAAAGCCACGCGCGTCTTTCCACACCTCCGCCAGCCAGGTGTTGAGCTGGCTGAGCACGAAGTCGACGCCGATCACGCCGAGCAGCTGGCGGTTGGGGCCATAGAGCGGCTGGTTGTAGGCGATCGCCAGCACCGCGGGTTTGTCTTCCCATTGGTAGATCGAGCTCCAGGTGGCTTGGCCCGCCTTCACCGTCTCCACGTACCAGGCCTCTTCGTGGCTGGTGGTCATGCCGGGCACGGTCTCGAGCAGCGCCCCCCGCTCCCCTTTTGCCCCCAGGGCATACACGCCCAGGGTTCCCTTGCCGAGGGGGCTGGCGATGGCGTCTTCATTGAGCACGAAGGCGCCGCTCTCGAGCCGCTCCACGCCGATGAATTCGCCGGCCGGGTTGCCGAAGTTGATGTAGCCCACCGGGAACAGCTGCAGCTGGCTCCAGAACCGCTGTCCCATGGCCTCGAAATCCGTCAGCGAGAGCTGGCCTTGCCGGATGGCGAGCACGTTGAGGTTGTTGATCAGTTGCGGGGCCTGCAGGCGGCTTGAGAGCTGTTCGGAGAGGTCGGTGATGGCATCCTGCTGGCGCAGGGCATCGGTGAGGCTGAGGCCGCTGCGCTGACCGCTGAAGTAGGCCATGCCGCCCACTGCGCTGCTCACCAGCAGCAGCTGCAGGCTGGTGGCCCAGATGATGCGGTCGCGCAGGCGCTGGCCGGGCAGGGAGGGGGGCTTCACGGCATCGGCGCCAGGTGCAGCACCGCCCGCCGCACCAGTTCGGCGCCACTGCAGCCCAGCCGGCGGGCGATCGCCTTGCGGTGGGTCTCCACCGTGGCCAGCGACAGCCCGATGCAGGCGGCGATGGCTTTGTTGGAGAGTCCGCGGCCGATCAGGTTGAAGATGTCCCGCTGGCGGGGCGTCAGGCTTGGCAGCGTCGGGGGGTGAGTTGGCGTATCGGGCTCCTGCGGCAGCAGGGCCGACGCGATCACGCCTTGGAGGGTTTCATAGGTGGAGGTCTTGTCCACCACACCCACCAGCATGGCCTCGAGCTCCTCCGGGCACACAAAGCTGGCGGCCTGGGCGGAAAGCACCAGCGTTCGCGCCTGCGGCTGCTGCATTTGCAGAAACCGGGCCACCTCCAGGCCATCGCCATCCGGCAGGGCCAGATCAAGGATCAGGATGTCGGGGCGATGCTGGCGGCAGGCCAGTAGGCCGTCATGGCAGCTTGTGGCGGTGGCCACCACCTCCAAACCCCGCAGCCCCTGCAACATCGTGCAGAGCAGCTGCAGAAACATCACCTGGTCTTCCACGATCAGGCAACGCAGACTCACGGGGTGGGTGCCGCTATCTGCATCATGCCGAAGAATCCGGTGCCGGCTTCGGTTTTGTAAGCCCTTGACGAGACTTGAACTCGTGACCTCTCCCTTACCAAGGGAGTGCTCTACCGCTGAGCTACAAGGGCATGTGGAAGGTGGGCCGGGTTGGATTTGAACCAACGTAGGCAGAGCCAGCGGATTTACAGTCCGCCCCCATTAACCACTCGGGCACCGACCCGAACCACACCCGAAGAACTTACCAGCCGGCCCTTCCCGCCAGCCCCTCACCCCATGCAGCTGCTCGCCCTCCACGGCCCCAACCTCAACCTGCTCGGCACGCGTGAGCCAGGGCTGTACGGCAGTGCCAACCTGGAGCAGATCAACGCGGAGCTGCACCAGCGGGCGGTGGAGTTGGGGGCGGCGATCGATTGTTTCCAGAGCAACCACGAGGGGGCCCTGGTGGATCGGATCCATCAGGCGCGCGGGGCGGTGGACGGGATCCTGATCAATGCCGGCGCCTACACCCACACCTCAATCGCCCTCAGGGACGCCCTATTGGGAGTGGCCATTCCTTATGTGGAGCTGCACCTGAGCAATGTGCACGCCCGGGAGCCGTTTCGGCATGGGTCCTATCTCGCTGATCGGGCGGTGGGGGTGATCTGCGGGTTTGGCGCTGGGAGCTACCGCTTAGCCCTCGAGGGCCTGGTGGCTCACCTGCGCAGCGCGTCTTGACCAGCTCCTTGACTGCCTCCGTGATTGCCTCCGTCACAGCTTCCCTTGCCCCTGCGCTGAGGGCCGAGCAGGCCCGCATCAAGTGGCTGGTGGCCCCCAGCAGCGCCAGCTGGCTGGAGCAGGCCAAGGCCCGGCCTGATCTGGTGCTGATCGATCACGCCCACTGCGAGCGCAAGGCGGCCGGTGTGGCCCTGCAGCTGATGTTCCGTTACCCCTCCGATGCAGGGTTGGGGGCGGCGCTCAGCCCGCTTGCACGGGAGGAGCTCGAGCACTTCGAGCTGGTGCTGCAGTTGCTGCAACGGCGCGGCAATGCCCTCAGGCCGCTGCCCGCCCCTGGCTATGGCGCCCAGCTCACGGCGGCGGTGCGCAAGGGAGAGCCCGAGCGCATGCTGGATTCCTTCCTGGTGGCTGGCTTGATCGAGGCCCGCAGCCACGAACGCATGGCCTTGCTGGCGGCCCACAGCCCCGATCCGGAGCTGCGGGAGCTCTATGGCGAGCTGCTGGCCAGCGAAGCCCGCCACTTCGGCCTTTATTGGCTGCTGTGCGAAGAGCGCTTTGGCCGTGAGGTCACCATGGCGCGGCTGCAGGAGCTGGCAGCGGTGGAAACCCAGGCTTTGACTGGGTTTTTGAAGCATCCAGAGGACGTTCGGATGCATTCTGTGGGGGTGGAGCTGGGGAGCTCGCCTGTGGGGCAGCTGCACGCAGACCCCTGCCGAATTGTTCGATAGCGACAACCCTTGTGGAGAGCAGCAGCGTCCCTGTGGCTGGTAAGAGCTAGTCGAGCAGCGGGAACCGCTCGGCGATGCCATCGCCGGTGAACTCGGCCACCCAGCCGCTGGGGTTGTCGAAGAAGCGGATGGCGGTGAACTGCGGGGCGGAGCCCATGTCGAACCAGTGTTTGGTGCCGGAGGGCACCCGCAGGAAGTCGCCGGTCTCGCAGCGCACCTGCAGCACTTCCTCGCCGATGTGCAGGCAAAACAGCCCGCAGCCTTCCACGAAGAAGCGCACCTCGTCTTCGCTGTGGGTGTGCTCGGCCAGAAACTTCTGGCGCAGGGCCAGCCGCTCGGGGTGATCCGGTGTGAGGCGGATGGCATCCACCGTGGGGTAGGTACCGCTGGCCTGCACCCGGGCGATCTCCGGGGCGTAGGCCGCCAGGATCGCTGCGGGCTCAGCGTGTGCGGGAAGCTCCACCCGGGCCGGCCAGCGCTCGAAACCAATGCCCCGGGCCGCCAGGGCTTCGCCGATCAGGGCGGGGTTGTCGCTGGACAGACTGGGCAGCGCTGACCCGTTGGTCGGGATGGGGAAGATCTGCAGCTGACTCATCGGCCCGATCCGCTGGGGCCATTGAGCTTAGAAAGAGCGTCATCCCGCCTGGTCGTCCTTGCCTGAGAGCCCGCTTTTCCCCGTGCCTGGCGCGACCCCCGGTTGCACTGCGCCCGGTCTCACCCTGGTGGGGGTGGGGCCCGGTGATCCCAACCTGCTCACCGTGGCGGCCGTGCGGGCGATTGAGGCGGCCAGCCTGGTGGCCTACCCCGTAGCCCGGCCTGAAGGCGAGGGCATGGCCGCCCGCATCGCGGCCCCCTGGATCCGCCCCGACCAGCCCCGCTTGCCCCTGGTGTTCCCGATGGTGGCGGAGGCCGAACCCCGGCGGCAGGCCTGGCATGCCGCCGCGGCTG
>VGQC01000043.1 GCA_016882385.1 Cyanobacteria bacterium M_DeepCast_100m_m1_067
CTGTTTCACGCCAGGCTGCTCAAGCGGGCACCGTTTCGCGGCAGCCGTGCATCTTCAGCAGGCTGGCCAAGGTGGCCTTGAAGGTGGTGCGCTCGACGATGGCGTCCACGAAGCCGTGGTCGCGCAGGTATTCGGCGGTCTGGAAGCCCTCGGGGAGTTTTTCGCGCAGGGTCTGCTCGATCACCCGGCGACCGGCGAAGCCGATCAGGGCTTTGGGTTCGGCCAGGATCAGATCGCCCAGCATCGCGAAGCTGGCGGTTACGCCACCGGTGGTGGGGTAAGTGAGCAGGGGCATGTAGAGCAGTTCGGCCTGGCGGTGGCGCTCCAGGGCGCCGGAGATCTTGGCCATCTGCATCAGGCTGAGCATGCCTTCCTGCATGCGGGCCCCCCCCGAAGCGCACACGATCAGCACCGGGTAGCGGCGTGCTGTGGCCGTTTCGATCAGTCGGGTGAGTTTCTCGCCCACCACCGAACCCATTGAGCCGCCCATGAAGCGGAAATCCATCACCCCCAGGGCCAGGGGCAGGCCGCTGGTGCGGCAGAGCCCCGTGATCACCGCGTCCCGTAGGCCGGTGCTCTGCTGGCTGTCGCGGATGCGGTCGGCGTAGCTGCGGCGGTCCTTGAAGGCCAGCGGGTCGGTGGGTGCCAGGGTGGTGTCGAGCGGCTCAAAGCTGCCCGGATCGGCAATCAGGCCGATGCGCTCGGCGCTGTCGATGCGGTTGTGGTGGCCGCATCCCTTGCAGACGCTGGCATTGGCCACCAGATCCTTGCGATACACCACCAGGCCGCATTCCGGGCATTTTCTCCAGAGGCCATCACCCTCCTCCACGTCCTGGTTGACCCGGACGGTTGGTGCATTTTTCTGGCGATCCGCAAACCAGTCGAACAACGACATGCGATCTCAGGGGGGCGGGAGGGGACTGGCGTAGTTCTATTTAAGGCGCTTCACCCCACCAGCCCCAGCAGGGCCAGCCAGACGTCATTGCCCAGGAGCCACACGGCAGCGCCGCCAGCGGCCAGGAAGGGCCCAAACGGAAAGGGCTGGTGCTTGCCAAGCCTGCCACTGAGACGGCCGATGCTGCCCACCACGGCGCCGTTGAACACCGCCAGAATCACCGTGAGCCCCAGGCCGGTGAGCCCGAGCCAGGCTCCAAGGAGGGCCGCCAACTTGGCGTCACCCAGTCCCAGGGCCGGCTTGCCGATCGCCTTCTGGGCCAGGGCGCTGACCGCCTCAAAGCCCACCAGCCCCACACCAGAGGCCACCAGGTGGTGGAACAGCAGCTCGCGGCCCACGCCCGCGTCCTGCTGAAAGCCGATCACCGCCGTGCTGGCTAGGCCCAGCACCAGGCCGATGCGGCAGAGGGGCTCCGGCAGCCAGAGGCGATCGAGGTCGATCAGCACCAGGGGGATCAGCCAGCTGAGCAGCAACCAGCCCGCCCCGACCAGCAGCCAGGGCTGGGGTTGGGGGCCCATGGCGCTAGGTCGGGCCAGCAGCGCCGCCACCCACAGGCCGGCACAGAGCAGTTCCACCAAGGGGTAACGGATCGCGATCGGGGCGCCGCAGTGGCCGCAGCGGGCCCGCAGCAGCAACCAGCTGAGCAGCGGCACGTTTTCGAACCAGCGCAGCCGGCTGCCGCAGTGGGGGCAATGGCTGGGGGGCAGCACGATCGATTCCTGCCGCGGCAGGCGCCAGGCCACCACGTTGAGAAAACTGCCCACGCAGGCCCCGAGCAGGGCTGCCACCAGCGGCAGGATTGGAAGACTGGACAGAAGCGAAGCCGGGGCGCTCAAGCGGATCTCAGGCGAGAGGCGGGGAGGAGGGTTTGCGGGGCAGGCGTAAGCGGGATCCGCCGCTGCGCCCCAGCCGCCCCCGGATCAAATCGATCGGCACAAAGTGTTCATCTGGCAGCAGCACCGGCAGGTCGAACACCAGGCGGCCCTGGTTGCCATGAAGCACCACACCGGCGGGATCTCCCCCCGCAGGGGCGGTGTCGAGAGCTTGAAACAACACCCTCCGCGCCGCCTGAATCACCAGCTGGCTGTTGATCTGATCGAGACGCAGCGCAGGAGCCGCCTTGGCGGAGGCTCCCGGAATCAGAAACGACGGCGTCGAGGTCTGTTGCCGTTCCGCACGGGGTAGCTTCGTGGGTGTGGCGAAGGAAATCGGCCTCACCAGAACGAATTGCAGCTCCAGACTAAAGGCTGCAGATGCAATCAGGCCAACTTCTTCTTCTCTTCGATCATGCGGTGGATGATCGGGGTGAGGATCAACTCCATGGCAAAGCCCATCTTGCCTCCGTTCACCACGATCGAGGTGGGAGTGGACATGAAGGAGCCGTTGATCATGTTGAGCAGGTAAGGGAAGTCGATCCCCCACTTGTCGCGGGCCACCTTGCGGATGTGGATGATGACGAAACTCTCATCCGGGGTGGGGATGGTCTGGATGAAGAAGGGGTTGGAGGTGTCCACGGTGGGCACCCGCTGGAAGTTGATGTCGGTGAGGCTGAACTGCGGGCAGATGTGATTGATGTAATCCGGCATCCGACGCAGGATCGTGTCCACCGTGGCTTCGGCCGAGTAGCCGCGCTCCTGGTTGTCGCGGGCGATCTTCTGGATCCACTCCAGGTTGACGATCGGCACCACGCCGATCAGCAGATCCGCCAGGTTGCGCAGGTTGTAGCCCTCACCCACCACACCGCCGTGCAGGCCCTCGTAGAAGAGCAGGTCGGTGCCGCCGGGAATCGATTCCCACGGGGTGAACTGGCCGGGCTCCAGGTTGGTGCCGAGGCGGGCGTTGTGTTCGGCGGCCTCCTCAACGGAGTGCAGGTAGTAGCGCTTTTCGCCACCGCCGGTTTCGCCATAGCTGCGGAACAGCTCCTCAAGCTTGTCGAACCGGTTGGCATCGGGACCGAAGTGGGAGAAGTTCTCGCCCTTGGCCAAGGCAGCGGCCATGGCTTCTTTCATTGGGCCCCGCTCGTAGCGGTGGTAGCTGTCGCCCTCCACCACCGCCGGGGTGATGCCCTCCCGCTTGAAGATGTATTCGAAGGCGCGCTTGACGGTGCTGGTCCCAGCGCCGGAGGAACCGGTGACAGACACAACCGGGTGACGCTTCGACATGCGCAGGGATCCAAAAACCGTTCGTGAGTTTGGCAGGTCGACGGTCCGGATTCCCCATCCCTGGGGTGAACCGTTGCAGGATCAGCCCTCCAGCGCCGCCAACAGTTGTTCGCCCATGGCGCGGCAGCCCAGTTGGGTGCAGCCCTCGGCCATCAGGTCGCCGGTGCGGTAGCCGGCGGCCAGCACGCGATCCACCGCCGCTTCCAGCGCGGCGGCAGCTGCCTCCTGCTGCAGGCCGATGCGCAGCAACATGGCGGCGCTGAGCACCATGGCCATCGGGTTGGCCTTGTCCTGGCCGGCGATGTCCGGTGCGGAACCGTGGATCGGCTCGAACAGGCCCGGACCGCTGGACCCCAGGGAGGCCGAAGGCAGCATGCCGATCGAGCCGCTGAGCATGGCGGCCTCGTCGCTGAGGATGTCGCCGAAGAGGTTGCTGGTGAGCAGCACGTCGAACTGGCGCGGGTTGCGCACCAGCTGCATGGCGGCGTTGTCGACGTACATGTGGCTGAGCTCCACACCCGGGTAGACGCTCGCCATCGCGTTGACCCGGTCGCGCCAGAGCTGGCTCACATCCAGCACGTTGGCCTTGTCAACGCTGCACAGGCGGCCGCTGCGCTGCTGGGCCAGATCGAAGGCCACCTTGGCGATCCGATCGATTTCGTCGTCGAAGTAGGCCATGGTGTTGAAGGCCCGCACCCGGCCCTCCGCTTCGACCCGCCCCTTCGGGGTGCCGAAATACACCCCTCCGGTGAGCTCCCGCACCACCAGCAGGTCCACCCCCTCGATCACTTCGCGCTTCAGGGTGGAGGCGTCGATCAGGGCGGGCAGGATCTTCACGGGCCGCAGATTGGCGAACAGGCCCAGGCCGGCCCGCAGGGCCAGCAGACCGGTTTCGGGGCGCTGTTCGCGCGGCAGGGCGTCGTATTGGGGAGAGCCGATCGCGGCCAGCAGCACCGCATCCGCCTGGCGGCAGGCCTCCAGGGTGCTGGTGGGCAGGGGCTCGCCTGTGGCGTCGATGGCGGCGCCGCCCATGGGTTGCTCGTTGTAGACGAGACCAAAGCCATGCCGGGCACTCACCGCATCGAGCAGCTGCCGGGCCACTGCGGTGATCTCCGGTCCGATGCCATCGCCGGGGAGCAGGGTGATCCGGTAGCTGGTCGTCATGGTGGTGTGGGGGCGCCGCCGGCGGTGTTCAGGGCTGGCGGCGAGGCTAGGCCTTGGCCGGCTCAGCCCTGGGCGCGTTTCTCCAGTTGGCGCAGGCTCTTGGCCAGCTCGGGAAGCTTGTTGAAGGCGGCCGAGCAGCGCAGCCAGAGGCGGTTGGGGATGGCCGGATAGCCGCTCACCACCTCGCCGGCGGCCACCTCGCCATGCACGCCAGATTTGGAGGAGGCGATCGAGCGGTCGCCCATCACCGCCTTGTTGGCCAGCCCCACCTGGCCCGCCAGAATCACGCCGTTGCCCAGTCGGGCGCCGCCGGCGATGCCCACCTGGGCCGCCAGGGCGCAGCCCTGGCCGGTGACCACGCCGTGGCCGATGTGCACCAGGTTGTCGATTTTGGTGCCGGCGCCGATGCGGGTTTCGCCCACCGAGGGCCGGTCGATGGTGCTGCCGCAGCCCACCTCCACGCTGTCTTCCAGCACCACCAGGCCGGTTTGGGGCATCTTGCGCCAGCCGTTGGCGGTGGGCACAAAGCCGAAGCCCTCGCTGCCGATCACGGCGTTGGAGTGCACCACGCAGCCGCGGCCCAGGCGCGTGCCGGGCTGCAGCACAGCCCCGGCGTGGAGCTCGCAGCCCTCGCCAATCTGCACATCGTTGTAGAGCACCACCCGGGGGTGAAGGATGCAGCTGGCGCCGATCTGCGCCTTGGCGCCGATCACCACCTGGGCTCCCACATGGGTGCCCATGCCCACGACGGCGCTGGGATCCACCACGGCACTGGGATGAATGCCGGAGGCCGGGCGGCTGCGGGGGTAGAGCGCCTCGAGGGCTTCGGCAAAGGCCAGCCTGGGATCGTTTAGAGCCACCCAGGCCAGGCCACGATCCTTGGCCTGCTGCTGGAGCGCCTCGGCCTCCTCGCCCCGGGCTGGTATCAACACGGCGCTGGCCCCCGTCCCGGCCAGGGTGGCCGCCAGGGCGTTGCCGGGTTCCAGGAAGCTCAATTGACCGGAGCCGGCACGGTCGAGGGCTTCGGCCCCCTGCAGCTCGGGGTCGCCGGCCAGGTGGCGCGGGCTGGCATCAGTCACGGCGCTCAGATGGCTGAGCAGGTCGCTGAAGCGCATTCCAAGGGAGCCGGCCAGGCCGGATCGTAGGCCGGGCCTAGGAGCCGGTGAGCACGAGTTGGTCGCGGTGCACCACCTCCACGCCGGCGCGCCCCATCAGTTCCCGCAGCTCCGTGCTGCTGAGGCTGGCCAGGCCTCGGCCCAGCTCCCGGCCATCGCTGGCCAGCAGTCGCACGGCCTCGCGGCGGCCAAAGTCGCCCTCCACCGCCTGCACCCCCACGGCCAGCAGGGAGGCCCCCTGCTGGATCAGGGCCCGTTCGGCGCCCGCATCGAGGTGCAGGCTGCCCTTGGGGAGCAGGGCGTGGGCGAGCCAGCCCTTGCGGTCGGGCAGGGGGCTGGGGCTCGGCTGGAACACGGTGCCGACCCGCTCGCCAGACAGCAGCGCGTCGAGCACGGCCGGGTCACGGCCGTCGGCCAGCCGCACGCGGATGCCGCTGGAGGTGGCGATGCGGGCGGCGGCCAGTTTGGTGGTCATGCCACCGGTGCCCCACTGGCCGCCACCGGTAGCCACGCTGTGCAGGCTGTCCAGCTCCGCCAAGTTGCGCACCTCCTCGATCGGCCGCGCCTCGGCATCGGTGCGGGGATCGCCGGAATAGAGCCGATCCACGTCGGTGAGCAGCACCAGCTCGTCGGCCCCGATCGCCACCGCTACCAGGGCTGACAGGGTGTCGTTATCGCCGAAGCGCAGCTCATCGGTAGCCAGGGTGTCGTTTTCGTTGACCACCGGCACCACCCCCCAGGCCAGCAGCTGCTCGAGGGTGCGGCAGGCGTTCTGGTAGCGGCGCCGGGAAGCCAGATCGCCGCGGGTGAGCAGCACCTGGGCCACGGCCAGGCCCCGCACCGCGAAAGCGTCTTGATACAGCGCCATCAGTCGCCCCTGGCCCACGGCGGCGGCGGCCTGCAGGGCTACCACCTCACTGGGCCTCTGGCCCATCTCCAGGGCGACGCAGCCCAGGCCCACGGCGCCACTGGTGACCAGGGCAATCGCATCGCCACGGCGCTGCTGGCGGCTCAGACTGGTGGCCAAATCGGCGATCACCGCGGCCGTGGGGCGATCACTGCTGCCCCGCAGCAGGCTGGTGCCCACCTTGATCACCCGGCGCATGGCGCTCTGCGCGTGTGCCATCAGCTCAGGGTCGTGCCGACCCAACGGGCCAGGCGCAGCTCAAGCTTCTGCAGCCGATCCCTCTGGCAGGGCTGGCCGAGCGGATCGATCGGCTTCACCAGAACGGTGAACAGTCCGAGCCGGTTGCCAGCGATCACATCGGTGAACAGGCGATCACCAATCAGGGCCACTTCTTGGTGGGGCAGCTGCAGCTCCGCCAGCACCTTGCGCAGGGCGCTGCGGCGTGGTTTTCCCGCGGAGATGGTGTAGGGGAGGTCGAGCTGGGCCGCGACGGCTCCAATTCGTTTGCGGGAGGGGTTGTTGCTGAACAGGTGGATCGGCATGTGCTGCCGCGCCAGTCGCAGCCAGCGCAGGGCGCTGTCCGGCAGCTCGGCCTGGCGGCGGGGCAGCAGGGTGCGGTCGACATCGAGCACCAGGCCCCGGATCGGTTGGTCGAGCAGCTCCTGCAGGGGCAGCTCGGCCAAGGTGCACTCCCGCAGCCAGTTGGGGCGCAGCAACTGACGCAGCATCAGTCGTCGCCCTCCCGCTCCTCCAGCTCAGCCTCGATCCGGGGCTGCACCCGCTCAAACTCCTCGCCTTCCACCAGCACGGCACCGTTGCCATCCATGCGGGCCACCACAAAGAAGGGATCGAGGGGGATATAAAGCCCGTATTCCCGTTCGTCCACCAGGAAGCTCACCAGCAGTTCGTAGGTTTCCGAGTCGTCATCAGCGTCCTCGTCGTCGTCGAGCTCCTCGGGTTCGTCCAGTTCACCGCTCACGGTGAGGGTGACGGCCGAACGCACCAGGGTGAGGTCATGCTCCTGGAGCACCACATCGGCGACAGACAGGATCGGCTCGGTGGCATCGATCGTGTCGATCAGTTCCGGGTCTTCGTCGTCGTCCAGGCGGAACAGGCAGACCGGGGTGTCCACCGGGGTGAGCAGCACGTAGTCGTGACCGTCGAGGGGGATCAGCTGCTCGAGGAAGCAGAGCAGCTGGCGGCCGCGGCTGTCATGCACCAGCACCGTAGGCACATCGGCGGGACTTTCCGAGGGGGTCTGGGAGGGGGGTTCGGGGCTCATGCAGGGGGCGCGTGTCTTCTCAGGATGGAGCAACGCCGGCCATCTCGCCGCCGCGAATGGTCGCCGGCTGCACCGGTTCTGGGCCCTCCTGCAGCCACTGCTCCAGCAGCAGCGCTGCCGCGGCACTGTCGAGGGCGCCGCTCCGATCGCCGTGCAGGCCATGGCGCTCGGCGGCGGCCCAGCTGCTGGTGTGCTCGTTGACCCAGGCCAGGGGCAGCTGCAGCGCGCGGGCCAGCTGATCGCCATAGCGGCGGCAATGCAGGGCCTGGGCGGTCGGTTGGCCGGCTTCATCGAGGGGTAGGCCCACCACCAAGGCGCTGACGCGCCGCAGGCGCACCAGCGCGCTCAGGTGTTCCAGATCCGCGGCAAAGCGCCCCCGGGCCAGGGCCGGCAGGGGCGTGACCGTGAGCCCCAGGGGGTCACAGCCGGCCAGTCCGATGCGCCGGCGGCCCACATCCAGGGCCAGGGTGGAGCAGGGCTGGGGAGGCTGGCGGCGGGCCCGCTGGACTGGCTCACGCACGGGGAAGGGTGGGGGTGAGAGGGGTGGGTGTGAGAGGGGTAGGTGTGGGAAGTGGACGGCGGCGGGGTTGCCACTGGCCGAGGATCGCCTCAAGGCGCTGGGCGGCCCGGGCCGGTGCCTGCAGGCCCTGGCGCCGCCAGACGCTGCGGGCCATCAGCACCCGCTCACCCCGCTCCTGGGCGCCGAGCCCTGCCATCCAGCGCTGCAGGGCTTCGTCGCGCAGATCGCAGCGCAGCCACAGGGGCTCACCAGCCCCCAGCTCGCTCTGTGCCCGCTGCAGCAACAGCTCAGTGGCGGGGCCCACCAAATGGGCCCAGGCGGGATGGACACTCAGTTCGACGTCGTGGCCGCCGCCGGGATGGTCGCCGATCCAGCGCACGGCCGCCACCGCTTGCTCGCGATTGGGATCCACCAACATCCAGCCACGGGCGTGACTCTGGTCGAGCAGGTCTTCGACGCCCCGATCCAGCAGGTGCCGCAACCGGGCCGGGCAGACCGCCTGCTCCAGGTGCCACAGCAGCGGTGCCGAGCGGCGATTCAGGGCGGTGAGCTGCAGGTCGGCAGGCGCTGGCGGGGGGGGCGCTGCGGATGCGCTGGCGGGCTGCTGCCAGCACCAGAGGCGATCGGTGCGCAGGGGCTGGAAGCCCTGCTCGCGCAGCATCGCCAGGCGGGTGTCGTCGAGGGTGGAGGCCGCGGCGATCCAGCTGGCAGCTCCCTTGGCCCGCTGAATCGCGGCGCGCAGCAGGGTGGCGGCCAGCTCCTGGCGGGCGGCGGCGGGGGCCAGGCGCAGGTGCTGCATCTGCCAGCAGCTGCCGCTGCGGTTCAGCCGGCGGCACACGATCAGCCCCAGGGGTGTCTGGCCGTTGAGGGCAACCAGCACCTGGGGCGCCAAGGATGGTCGGGCCAGGAGGGCCTGCAGCAGGCGCTCCGGCAGCCCCAGCAGCAAGGCGCGCTGCAGCAGGGGCTGCAGCGGCAGGAAGGCGGGGTCGCTGAGCAGGGGCAAGTGCCAGCCGGCCAAGGGCTCGAGACGCCAGCTGTCGGGCTCGGGTCGCCCTGGTGGTGCCGGCTGGGCAGAGGGGGGCTGCAGAATCCCGAGCATGGGGCGTGGCGAAGTTGCCGGGCTGAACGGGCGCCGGGGCTGAACCGATTGCTCAACTGTATCGGCGGCGCCCGATGTGCGCCCCACCCCGTGGCGGCTCAGGCCGGCCGCACCAGCACCAGGGGGGTGCGCTCGTTGGCATTGCCGGCCGGATTGGGGCGCAGGGCCCG
Source organism: Cyanobacteria bacterium M_DeepCast_100m_m1_067 (assembly GCA_016882385.1). GTDB lineage: Bacteria > Cyanobacteriota > Cyanobacteriia > PCC-6307 > Cyanobiaceae > Cyanobium_A. Next base: position 9,375 of record VGQC01000043.1, read on the forward strand.
CTCCAGCAAGGCTTCATCGCAGCCCGGGCTCGAGGCCAGCACCTTGACCCGGCCCAGGTCGTTGACATCCACCACCGCCACCGCCACGCCGAGGGAGCGGGCCATGGCGGCACAGAAGGCGGAGGGCTGGTCGGGGCCGAGCACAATCGTTTGGTCGTAGGGCGGCGTGGTGCCCGTGATGTCGTCGATCAGGCGGGCCTGCTCGCCGGCCAGCCGGTAAAACCAGCCCTTGCTGCCCACCAGCTTGAGCGCCAGGCCCACCAGCCAGGCCCCCAGCACCCGGGCCGGCCCCACCACATCGATCAGGCTCTGCAGGCCGCAGGCGGTGGCCAGGGAGCTGGTGGGGTGGAACACCCGGCAGAGCAGCCGGGCCAAGCCGCTCGGCTGCACGGTGGCCGGGTGGTGGTAGCGGCCCTGCATCACCGCCAGGGGGGTTTCGCCGATGGTGAGCACGTCGCCGGGCTCGATCAGGCCGCCGGCGTAGCGGCGCAGCACCGCCTCCGGATCATCCAGCACCCCCAGCAGGTGGGTGCCCACCGGCAGCACGCGGCAGCGGTCGCCCTCGCGCCAGCGGCCATCTGCGGCGGCCAGGGGTGTGGGCATCTGCAGCGGCACCAGCAAGCCATCGCGGCGCTCGAGCCTGCCGAAGGGGCCGTAGTTGATCCAGAGGATCTCCAGCCAGAGCGTGTCGAGCAGCTGGTCGAGGGGCTGGCCCAGGGTGCCGTTGAGGCTGATCTGGATGCGGGCGCTGGTGCTCTTGCGCCCCTTGACGATGTAGGCGGCCCAGTAGCCATCCGGGCGCGACTCCTCATCCGGATGCAGTGCCACGATCCGACTGGTCACCGTGACGCCGGCCAGATCGCCCCGGCCCAGCAGGGTGGGCCGCAGCGCGATCTCGGGCACCATCACCTCCATGCGGCGGTGGGGGTTGGTGATCGTGATCGTGCCGGTCACCTCCAACCCCGCGGCGGTGCGCTCCACCTGGAAGCCATCGGCCCGCAGCCGCAGCGGCGAGGCCGGGCGCAGCCGGTGGCGCAGCTCCAGCCACACCAGGCAGAGGCCGAGCAGCAGGGCCAGCACCAGCACGATCTTCACCAGGCCAAGAGCGACAAGCGAGGGCGCCAATTGCAACGGGGCAACAATCGCCGGAGCGTAAGTGGGCAGGCGGCTTTAGCTTCGCGCCAGCCCGCATTCGGCCATCGGCATGCGCAAGACCTACGTGCTCGACACCAATGTGCTGTTGCACGATCCGGCGGCGCTGACCCGGTTTGAGGACAACAACATCGTGATCCCGATCGAGGTGGTCGAGGAGATCGACCGCTTCAAGCGCGATCCGGCGGAGAAGGGACGCAACGCCCGCCAGGTGTCGCGGCTGCTCGATGAATTGCGGGCCCAGGGCAACCTGGCCGATGGGGTGGCCAACGGTGATCAGGGCGGCACCCTCAAGGTGGTGTTCTGCCGCAGTGAAACCCTCAGCCAGCTGCCACCGGAGCTCAAGGCCGGCAATGGCGACAACAACATCCTGGCGGTGGCCCTTGAGGAACAACGGCTGCAGGCGGTGATGGGCAGTCAGCCGCCGGTGATCCTGGTGACCAAGGACACCAACCTGCGCATCAAGGCCGATGCGGTGGGCCTGATCGCCCAGGACTACACCAGCGATCGGGTTGATATCGGCGACCTCTACCCCGGCCTGTGTGAGTTGTGGGTGAGTGCCGAGCAGATGGACCGGGTCAAGCTGCCCCCGGGCCTGGAGGTGGAGGGGCTGGCGGTGGAGAGCCCCCTGCAGGCCAATGAGGGGGTGACCCTGATCGACCAGGCCCAACCGGCCCACACCCTGCTGGCTCGCTTCAATGCCGCCACCAGCACCCTGCAGCCGTTGCAGCGGGCACCCAAGGCCAAGCTCGGCCGCATCCAGCCCCGCAACCGGGAGCAGAGCTTTGCCCTGGATCTGCTGCTGGATCCCGAGATTCAGCTGATCACCCTGGTGGGCAAGGCCGGCACCGGCAAAACCCTGCTGGCCCTGGCCGCCGGTCTGCACCAGGTGGCCGATGAGCGGCTCTACGAGCGCCTGCTGGTCACCCGGCCGGTGATCTCCCTGGGCAAGGAGATCGGTTTTCTGCCAGGCGATCTCGAGGAGAAGATGGGCCCGTGGATGCAGCCGATCATCGACAACTTGGAGTATCTGCTCGGCAGCGGTAGCGACGACGAGGGCCGCGGCGCTCCGCGGGCAGCCGGCGCTGGTGCGGGCGGCCGCGGCGGCAGTCACCGGGGGCCGCGCAGCAACTGGACCGACCTCAAGGGCATGGGCCTGCTGGAGGTGGAGGCGATCAGCTACATCCGCGGCCGCTCGATCCCCCGCCAGTTCATGGTGGTGGACGAGGCCCAGAACCTCACGCCCCACGAGGTGAAGACGATCGTGACCCGGGTGGGTGAAGGCACCAAGATCGTGCTCACCGGTGACCCTTACCAGATCGACAACCCCTACGTGGACGCCGAAAGCAACGGCCTCACCTGGCTGGTGGAGCGGTTCAAGGGCCAGGCCCTGGCCGGCCACGTGACCCTGCTGCGGGGTGAGCGCAGCGAGCTGGCCGAGCTGGCCGCGAATCTGCTCTGAGCCTGCTGATTGCCTAGCCGTCGAGACCGGTGCACCGCTCCCAGGGGGTGACTTCGGAGCGGTGCTCATCCCACTGGCGCCGGCGCAGGCGCTCATAGGCGCGGCAGAAGTCTTCGCCCAGGGCCTGGCGCAGGGCGGTGTCGGCGGCAAAGGCTTCCAGCGCTTCCCCGAGGCTGCCGGGTAGACGTCCGCAGCGCTCGCTGCTGAGCGGGTCGGCGTAGTTGTCGTTGTCGTGGCGGGGGCCCGGATCAAGCTGGTGCTCGATGCCGTCGAGGCCCGCCGCCAGGATCGCCGCCTGCAGCAGGTAGGGGTGGGCGGCTCCGTCGGGCAGGCGCAGTTCCAGGCGCTGGCTGTCGGGGATGCGCACCATGTGGGTGCGGTTGTTGCCGCTGTAGCTGATGCCACCCGGACTCCAGGTGGCGCCCGAGCTGGTGGGTGGGGCGGCCAACCGGCGGTAGCTGTTCACCGTGGGGTTGGTGAGGCAGCTGAGCGCAGGGGCGTGGGCCAGCAGGCCGCCCAGGAACTGATAGGCCAGGGTGGAGAGGCCCAGCGCTCCAGCCGGGTCGTGGAACAGATTTCGGCCAGCGTGGGCACTGCCGGCAGCGCCCCACAGCGAGAGGTGGGTGTGGCAGCCGTTGCCGGTGAGGGCGGCGAAGGGTTTGGGCATGAAGCTGGCCCGCAGCCCCTGCTGCTCGGCCAGGGATTTCACCATCACCTTGAAGAAGGCATGGCGATCGGCGGTGGTGAGGGCGTCAGCAAAAGTCCAGTTGACCTCAAACTGACCGTTGGCGTCCTCGTGGTCGGCCTGGTAGGGGCCCCAGCCCAGCGCCTCCATCGCTTCCAGCAACGGCGCGATCAGCGGGTAGCGGCGCATCAAGGCCAGTTGGTCGTAGCAGGGTTTCTCCTGGGTGTCGGCCCCATCGGCGATCCGCTCACCAGAGGGATCGAGCAGGAAGAACTCCGCCTCCACGCCGCTGCGCAGCTCGAAGCCCAGTGCGGCGGCCCGCTCCAGCTGGCGGCGCAGCAGGCGGCGGGGGCACTGCTCCATCGGCTGGCCGTTGAGCTGCAGCTCGGCCGCCACCCAGCCCACCTCCGGCTGCCAGGGCAGGGGCGTGAGGCTGGCGGCCGCCGGGATCGCCATCACATCGCCATCGGCGGGCGAGAGATCCAGCCAGGCGGCAAAGCCAGCGAAGCCGGCCCCGTCCCGGGCCATCCCGGCCACGGCCGAGGCCGGCACGAGCTTGGCCCGCTGGATGCCGAACAGGTCGGTAAAGGAGATCAGCAGGAACCGGAGGTTGAGTTCCTGCACCCGCTGGGCGAGATCAGACATGGGATGGCTGCTGGAGGAGGGTGTCGACGATGCGGCTCAGCTGCCGCTGCTCGGCAGGGCTGCTGTGGGGGTTGCCCGCCCGGTGGCCAAGCTCGGAGCGGATCACGTGCAGCTGCGCGCCGGGGATGGCGTCGGCCTCGGCCGCCAGATCGTCAACCGGGAAATAGAGGTCATGGCTGCCGGCCACCACGGCGGTGTGGGCGGTGATGCGGCCCAGGCTTGCGGCCAGGTCGCCACCGGCGGCCACGTCGTGGGCCAGCCAGGTGTCGAGCATGGCGATCAGGTCACGGGGGTCATGGCGCTGGTAGTGGGGCAGCCACTGGCGCTCCACGTGCTCCTCCACGGGCTCGGAGAGGGAGCGGAAAAAGGGCTGGCTGGCGGCCCAGCTGGCGTAGATCAGGGCGTAGGTGCGCAGCCCCTGCTCCGGCGGCGCGTTGAAGCCGCTGCCGTTCCAGTGGCGATCGGCGGTGAGGGCCTGGCGCAGGCTGAGGCAGAACAGGCGGTTGTGGGGGGAGGTGCGGGCGGTACCGCAGACGCAGCAGATCCGCTCCACCGCCTCCGGATGATCGACGGCCCACTGGTAGGCCTGCTGGGCCCCCATCGACCAGCCATAGATGAGGGGGAGCCGTTCAACGCCGAACACCTCCGCCAGCAGTTGCCGTTGGGCGGCAACGTTGTCGCGGTGGCTCACCACCCAGCCCTGTTCGGCCAGGCCCATGGCGCCGTGGCTGGGGCTGCTGGAGGCGCCGTTGCCGAACTGGCCGGCGATCACGATGCACCAGCGCTGCGGGTCGAGCACCGGCCCGGCTAGCCAGGCCAGGTCCTCCGGCCGGGCGCCGTAGGAGGTGGGCACCAGGATCAGGTTGGAGCGCTCGGCGTTGAGCTCGCCGATCTGCAGGTAGCTGATCTGCGCCTGCGGAAGGGTGCGGCCGCAGGCCAGGGGAAGGTCGCCCAGAGGGTGCTGGGCCCGCTGGGCGACGGCGGTGCCGCTCATGCCGGCAGGGCCAGGACCGGCAGGTTGCGCAGCAACCGGCGGTGCACCGCCAGGTAGCCCCGATCGCAGTGCGTCAGGTGGGGGGCGATGGCGGTGTGGGCCGTAGGCAGGGCGTGGAAGGGCAGGGAGGGGTAGAGGTGGTGCTCGGC
>VGQC01000044.1 GCA_016882385.1 Cyanobacteria bacterium M_DeepCast_100m_m1_067
TCCAGGCGGCGATGCGCTCGGCATTGAGATCCACCACGCTCACCTGGATCTGGGGGCAACGGTCGGCGATCACCGCCATCGTCGGGCCGCCCACATAGCCCGCGCCGATGCAGCAGATGCTGCGGATGTTGGATGACGCCATGGGAGACGGCTGGGCTATAGCGAGAGACTATTCCGGAAGCACGGGATGCCCCGCTTGGCCCAACTGCTGATCACGGGAGGCGCCGGCTTCATCGGCAGCCACACCTGCTTGGTGCTGCTGGAGGCCGGCCACAGCCTGGTGGTGCTCGACAACTTCACCAACAGCTCCCCGGAAGCCCTGCGGCGGGTGCTCGAGCTCGCCGGCCCAGCGGCGGCCAACCGATTGGTGGTGGTGGAAGGCGACATTCGCACCTCAGAGGATCTGGAGCGGGCTTTCGCCGCGGCCCCCGGCGGCGGGCCCGTCAACGCCGTGATCCACTTCGCTGGTCTCAAAGCGGTTGGGGAATCGGTGCGCGACCCCCTGCGCTACTGGGATGTGAACCTGGCGGGCTCGCGGCAGCTGCTGGCGACCATGCAGGCCCACGGCTGCCGCACCCTGGTGTTCAGCAGCAGCGCCACCCTCTACGGCTACCCCGAGGTGGTGCCCATCCCCGAAACCGCTCCGATCCAGCCGATCAACCCCTACGGCCAGAGCAAGGCCGCGGTGGAGCAGCTGCTGGCCGACCTGGCCTCCAGTGAGCCCGGCTGGCGCATCGCCAGGCTGCGCTACTTCAACCCCGTAGGAGCCCACCCCAGCGGCCGCATCGGCGAAGACCCCAGCGGCATCCCCAACAACCTGTTCCCGTTCGTGAGCCAGGTTGCCGTGGGGCGGCGCGAGCGGCTGCAGGTGTTCGGCGGCGACTGGCCCACCCCCGATGGCAGCGGCATCCGCGACTACATCCATGTGATGGATCTGGCCGACGGCCACCGGGCCGCCCTCGACGTGCTGCTGGCGGAACCTCCCCAGCTGCTCACCCTCAACCTGGGCAGCGGGATGGGCCACTCGGTGCTGGAAGTGGTGCACGCCTTCGAAGCCGCAAGCGGCCGCCCGGTGCCGTACACCGTGGTGCCGCGGCGTGATGGCGACGCCGCCAGCACGGTGGCCGATCCCCGCCTGGCCGCCGAGCGGCTGGGCTGGCGCACCCAGCGCGGGCTGGCCGACATGTGCCGCGACGGCTGGTGCTGGCAGCAGGCCAACCCCCAGGGCTATGGCCGCTGAGGCCCGGCTGGTGCTGGCCGGTGGCGGCCACAGCCATGCGCTGCTGCTGCGGATGTGGGCCATGGCGCGGGGGGGGGGCAGTCGGCGCCCAGCGGCCCAGATCACCCTGGTAAGTCGGCGCAGCACCGCCCTGTATTCGGGCATGGTGCCGGGGTTGGTGGCCGGCCTCTACGACGAGCCGACCTGCGCCATCGACCTGCGCCGCCTCTGTCTGCTGGCCAACGCCACCTTCGTGCAGGCGGAGATCACGGGCCTTGATCCGCAGGCACGGGAGCTGCAGCTGGAGGGCCGGCCCAGCCTGCGCTGGGACTGGCTCAGCCTCGATGTGGGGGCAGAAACCATCGACACCGAGCATGCGGCTGTGGCCGTCAAGCCCCTGGAGCCCTTCCTGCGATGGTGCGCCCAGCAGAAGCAGGGCTCTCTGCGCATCCGGGGCGGTGGGGCCGCGGCCGTGGAGGTGGCCTTGGCCCTGCGAGGCCGGGGGCTGCAACCCGAGCTGCTGTTGCGGGGCAACGCCTTGCATCTGGGTTCGGCAGCGGCCAACCGGCTGGGTGAACGGCTGCTCGAGGGCGCAGGAATCAGCGTTGAAAGAAACAGCCCCGAAGATGCGGCGGCCGACCTGGCCTGCACCGGCAGCCGCGGGCCCCGTTGGCTCGCCGCCAGCGGACTGGCCTGCGACGCCCAGGGGCGTGTGCTCACAGAAGCGAGCCTGCGCGTGCAGGGCCAGCCCCGGCTCTTCGCCAGCGGCGACTGCGGCGTGATCGCCGACCATCCCCGGCCCCCCTCGGGCGTGTGGGCCGTGCGCTGCGCCCCGACCCTGGCCCACAACCTGGCCGCCGCGGTGGCGGGTCGGCCGCTGCGGCCCTGGCGGCCCCAGCGCTGGGCCCTGCAGCTGCTGGGGGATGGCGGCAGCCTGATGCGGCAACCCCAAGCCGTGGCCTTCTGGGGCCCCTGGGCCTTCGGGCCCAGCCCGCTGCTCTGGCGCTGGAAGCAGGCCCTGGATCGCCGCTTCATGGAGCGCTTCAGCCAGCTGCAGGCCATGACACCATCCGGGCCTGACGCGATGGCCTGCCGGGGCTGTGCCGCCAAGCTGGCCGCCAGCCCCTTGCAGGACGCCCTGGCGCGCAACGGCCTGAGTGGGGGCACCCCGGCCAGCGCCGAGGACGCCGCCGTGATCGGCTCAATGCCGGATGGGTCGCTGCTGCTGCAGAGCGTGGATGGCTTCCCGGCGCTGGTGGCTGACGCCTGGCTCAATGCCCGGCTCACCACCTTGCACGCCTGCAGCGACCTCTGGGCCTGCGGCGCCCGGGTGGAGAACGTGCAAGCGGTGGTCACCCTGCCCGAACTGGCGGCGCCAGTGCAGGCCGATCTGCTCAGCGACACCCTGGCGGGGATCCAATCAGTGCTGAAGCCGCTCGGGGCCCGGCTGATCGGCGGCCACACCCTGGAGGCCCGCGACAGCCAAAACCAGCAAGAGCCCGTTGGGAGCGGCCTGAGCCTGGTGCTGAGCGTGAATGGCCGCGCCATTGCAGGGCCGTGGGGCAAGGGGCCGTTGCGTCCGGGCGATGGGCTGCTGCTCAGCCGGCCGATTGGCTCGGGGGTGCTGTTTGCCGCCGCCATGGCCGGGGCCGCAGCACCCCAGTGGATCGACGCCGCCCTCATCCAGATGCAGCAGAGCCAGGCGCAGCTGGTGGAGCTCCTAGCCCGCCACGGCTGCCGGGCCTGCACCGACGTGACCGGCTTCGGACTGCTGGGCCACCTGGGCGAGATGCTGGCCGCCAGCCCTGACGCCTGCCGCGTCACGCTGAAGGCTGCCGCGATCCCAGCCCTGCCCGGGGCTCTGGCGCTGCTGGAGCAGGGCTGGGCCAGCAGCCTGGCTCCCTCCAATGCCAGCGCCCTGGTCCTATTGGGGGAGCGGGTGCAGCTGCAAGGCCCGGCCAGCGCGGCGCAGCAGGCCCTGTTGATCGACCCCCAGACCTGCGGCCCCCTGCTGGCAGCCATTCCCGCCGACCAATGCGACGCCGCCCTCGGCGCGCTGCAGCAGGCGGGCTTCCTCCAGGCGGCCGTGATCGGCCGGGTGCACCCCTGAGCACCGCCCCAGCGACCCGGCAGGGAGAATGATGTCACTGCTGATCCCGACCTCTTGTCTGCCCTCACTCGCTGCCTGGAGGAAGAGGCTGCGGCCATCGCCGCCGTCGCCCAGCGCCTCAGCAGCGAACAGGTGGAGGCCGCCCTGGAGTTGCTGGAAGGCTGCCGGCAGCGCCGCGCCAAGCTGGTGGTGACGGGGGTGGGCAAAAGCGGCATCGTGGCCCGCAAGATCGCCGCCACCTTCTCCTCGATCGGCCTGACGGCCGTGTTTCTCAACCCAGTCGACGCCCTGCATGGCGACCTGGGCATCGTCGCCTCCGACGACGTGGCCCTGCTGCTCTCCAACAGCGGCGAAACCGAAGAGCTGCTGGCCATCCTTCCCCACCTGCGCCGCCGCGGCACCGCCCGCATCGCCCTGGTGGGCCGCCTGGGCTCCAGCCTGGCGCTGGGCTGCGACGTGGTGCTCGATGGGGCGGTGGATCGGGAGGTGTGCCCGCTGAACCTGGCCCCCACCGCCAGCACGGCGGTGGCGATGGCGATCGGCGATGCCCTGGCGGCCGTGTGGATGGAGCGGGCCGGCATCTCGCCGGAAGACTTCGCCATCAACCATCCCGCCGGCTCCCTCGGCCGCCAGCTCACCCTCACCGTGGCCGATCTGATGGTGCCGGCCAGCGAGCTGGCGGGCCTCTCACCCGAAGCGCCGCTGGCGGAGGTGATCGGCCGGCTCACCGAAGGCAGCAACGGCAAGGGCAGCCTCGGCGCCGCCTGGGTGCAGGCGGCCCACAACCCCGCCGAACTGGCTGGTCTGATCACCGACGGCGATCTGCGCCGCACCCTGCAACGCCATGCCCCCGAGCGCTGGGCTGCCCTGCGCGCCGGCGCCATGGCGACCGCCAACCCGATCACGGTGGCGCCCGACACCCTTGCCGTTGCGGCGCTGGAGCTGATGGAGCGCAATCCCCGCCAGGCGATTTCGGTGCTGCCTGTGGTGGATCCAGCCCAGCCCAGCCAACTGCTGGGCCTACTGCGGCTGCACGATCTGGTGCAGGCTGGGTTCACCACCAGCACCGCCGCTGAGCGCCCATGACGGCCATCCCCTTCACCCTGATCGCCGGGCCCTGCGTGATCGAAAGTCGCGATCTGGTGCTGCAGGTGGCCGAGCAGGTGAAAGCCATCACCGATCGGCTCGGCATCCGCTACGTGTTCAAGGCCAGCTTCGACAAGGCCAACCGCAGCTCCGGCAAATCCTTCCGCGGGCCGGGCCCCGAGGAGGGCCTGGCGATCCTGCAGGAGGTGGGGCAGACCTTCGGCCTGCCGGTGCTCACCGACATCCACGAAAGCCACCAGGCCGCCGCCGCCGCCCAGGCCGTGGACGTGCTGCAAATCCCAGCCTTCCTCTGCCGCCAGACCGACCTGCTGGAGGCCGCGGCCCAGGCCGTGGACGGCACCGCGAAGGTGGTGAACGTGAAAAAGGGCCAATTCCTGGCTCCCTGGGACATGGCCCAGGTGGTGAACAAGCTCACCGAATGCGGGCTGGATCCCGCCAGCGGCCGCCTTTGGCTCACCGAGCGGGGCAGCAGCTTTGGCTACAACACCCTGGTGGTGGATTACCGCGGCATCCCCCAGATGCAGGCCCTGGGTTGCCCGGTGATCTTCGATGCCACCCACGCGGTGCAGCAGCCCGGCGGCCAGGGCACCACCTCGGGCGGCCAGCGGGAATTCGTGGCACCCCTCGCCAGAGCAGCGGTTGCGGTGGGCGTGGATGGCCTCTTCCTGGAAGTGCATCCCAACCCGGACAAAGCCCTCAGCGACGGCCCCAACATGGTGCCGCTGCATCGCCTGGAGGCCCTGCTGCGCCAGCTCCTGGCCATCCGGGCGGCGGTGGCCGACGGCATGGCGGTGAGCACGCTGTGAGCCGGCCGGGTTTGCGCTCGCGCCTCAAGCGGCGCCTGCTCAGCCCCCGCCTGGGCCAGATCCAGCTGCTGGTGTGCGATGTGGATGGGGTGCTCACCGACGGGGGACTGCACTACGACGAGCAGGGCCGGGTGGTGAAGCGCTTCGACGTACGCGACGGCCTGGCGATCCGGATGCTGCAGCGGGCAGGCATCGAAGTCGCCTTTCTCAGTGGCGGCCGCAGTGGGGCCATCGAGCAGCGGGCCAGGCACCTGCAGGTGAGCCACTGTCTGGTGGGGGTGGGCGACAAGCTCAGCGCCCTGCGCCAACTCCAGGCCACGCTGGAGCTGGAGCGCGAGCACACCGCCTTCATCGGCGACGACCTCAACGACCTCACGGTTCGCCCCGCCGCGGGCCTGCTGATCAGCCCCGCCGATGGGGCCGCGGGCCTGCGGCGCCAGGCCGACTGGGTGCTGCTGCGGCGGGGTGGCGATGGCGCCGTGCGCGAGCTGGCCGAAGCCCTGCTGCAGCACCGGGGGCTGTGGCAAGCCCTCAACCGGGACGGCTGGCGCGAGGGCAACGCCTAACGCCTAAAACTCAGACTGGGCCTGGGCCAAGGCCCGGGCCTGCTCGAGCTGCTCCTGCGTATCCACCGACAGGCAGTCCTGGTCCACTGCGTAGGTGAGCAGGGGAATTCCGGCCTCGATCATCCGCAACTGCTCGAGCTTCTCCAGCTCCTCCAGCGGGGAGGCCGGCAAGGCCATCCAGCCCGCAAGCACATCGGCCCGGTAGCCATAGAGCCCAACGTGACCCCAATACGTGGTGTGGTCGGCCCACTGCTCCGGCGGCACGCCGCGCAGATGGGGCAGGGCACTGCGGGAGAAGGTGATGGCCCGGCCGTCACCTGCCCGCAACACCTTCACCACGTTGGGATCGTGCAGCTTGTCGGCTGCCAGCGGATACACCGGCGTCAGCACCGGCGGCCGCTGCAGCGCCACAAACTGGGCCACCATCGTCTCGATGATCCCCGGATCCAGTAGGGGCTGATCCCCCTGCACATTGATCACGAGCGTGTCTGAAGACGAGCCACCCGCGGCGGCCACCAGCTCCGTTACCACGCTGGCCAGGCGCTCACTGCCCGAGCTGCAGTCGGGGGAGGTCATCAGCACCGGGAAGCCCCAGGCTTCGGCGTCAGCGCGCACCTGCTCGCTATCGGTGCACACCACCACTGCCGCCACGCCTTTGGCCTGCCGGCAGCGCTCCAGCACGTGCTGGAGCATCGGCTTGCCGGCGATGTCGGCGAGCACCTTGCCCGGCAGCCGCGCCGATTCCAGGCGGGCCGGCACGGCCACCACGACGCAGGGATCACGCACCGGATCAGTCATGCGCTCACGCTAAAGCCGCTCCAGCCGCAGCCTCTCGGCCCGCAGCTCCCGCAGCCGCTGGCCGAGCTCAGGCCCTGGCCGCATGCCAGCGGCCAACAGATCTGCCGCGGTCGACGCGGCCTTGACCTGGCGCCAACGTTGCCACCAGCGCAGCAGCGGCCGGCGCGGGCCGGTGCCGCAAGCGATCGCCAGGGCCACGCCCTCGGGGCTGCACCCCGGCGCCTCCAGCAGGCCACACCAGTGTTCCGCCAACAGCGGGAGACCATCTCCCTGCCGCTCCTGCAACCGCCGCCGCAGCGTCAACCATTGCACCAGCAGCCGGTGCTGGCGGTGGGGCAGCTGCAGCCGCTCCGCCAGCGCGAGGGGATCGCTGGCCCCGGCCACCAACGCCGCCAAGGGGGGCAACCCCAGCCGCAGGGCCCAGCGCAGCCGCCGCGGCCAGGTGCGATCCGCCTGCAGCGCCGGATCCAGCAACGCCAGCGCACCCCAGCGCTGCAACGCCGTGAGCGCCGCCAACCACGGCTCCCGCTCCAACAACAGCTCCAGCTCCATCCGCAGCCGGGTGCCCAGGGCCGCCGGCGCCTGACCCGGCGGATCGCCCAGCCGCCAGCCCCAGGGCCAGGCCGCCAGGGTGACGCGGGCCTGCTCGGTGCTGGCGGACTCCAGCTCCAGCCCGAGCCGGGCCGCATAGCGGGCACCCCGCACCAGGCGGGTGGGATCGTCGCGAACGCTGCCGCCATGCAGGAAGCGCAGCTGGCGCCGTTCCAGATCCTCGCGGCCGCCATGGGGATCGAGCAGGGTGCCACTGGCCAGCTCCAGGGCCATGGCATTGATGCTGAAGTCGCGACGGGCCAGGTCGTCGGCCAGGCAGCCAAAGCTCACCTGGGGATTTTCGGCCGGCACCGGATAACTCTCCCGCCGGGCCGTGGCCACATCCAGCAGCACCGGCTCGCCGGCCACACTGAGCTCCAGCTCCACCGTGCCGTAGGCGCCGTGCTCCTGGCAGCGTTGCACCACCCCAGGCCCTAGCTGGTCCACCAACGCCGCCACGAGCCCCGCCACCCACTGCGAAGCCCGGCCTTCCACCACCAGATCCAGATCGGGCAGCCCCCGCCAGGGATCGTTGTGCACCCGGTGCAGCAGCAGATCGCGCACCGCCCCGCCCACCAGCGCCACAGAGGCCGCACCGGATCCGGAGCCGGCCCGGCGCAGGGCCATCAACACAGGGGCGGGGATGCCGGGGATCTCCACCTAGGCCTCTGCGGCGCGGGGCATCAAACGGGCTCGATCGGGGCCAGGCGCGGGTCGAGGATCTTGGGTCCCATCCCCTGGAATTTCACCGCAATCGACACCTTTTCACCACTGCCGAACAGGTGGGTCACCTGACCCTCACCAAAGCTGCTGTGCCGCAGCCGATCTCCCACGGCCCAGGTTTTGCCGACCGCCCGGCGCCGCACCGCATTGGCCGGGGCCCCAGCCGCACCGCCAGCGGCCACCTGGCGGGCCTCATCGCGATCGACGCGGGTGAGGCGATCGAGGCGCTGCTCGCGGCGGATGGCGGCCCCGCCGCTGTGGGGAATGTCGCCCTGGATCAGGGCACTGGGCAGCTCGGAAAGAAACACCGACGGCACCGCCGGCTCGCGCATGCCGCCCCAGAGCCGCCGCTCACTGGCATGGGAGAGGAACAGGCGCTCTTTGGCCCGGGTGAGGCCGACGTAGCAGAGGCGGCGCTCCTCCTCCAGGGCGGAGGGGTCTTCGAGGGAGCGGTAGCTGGGGAACAGGCCCTGTTCCATCCCCACCAGATACACCACCGGAAATTCCAGGCCCTTGCTGGCGTGCAGGGTCATCAGGGTGACCCGGTCCTGGTCGGTGTCCTTGCTGTCGGCATCGCTGGCCAGGGCAGCGGAGGCCAGGAACTCCTCCAGGGAGCCCTCCTCGTTTTCCTCCTGGTATTGCAAGGCAGCGTTCACCAGTTCATTGAGGTTGCGGCGCCGGTCTTCGGCTTCGTCGGTGCCATCGGCGATCAGCTCCGCCACGTAGCCGCTCTGCTCCATCACCCGCTGCACCAGCTCCGAGGGGGCGATGTCCTGGGCGCAGGCCTGAAGGCCATTGATCAGCTCGCAGAACTGCAGCAGCCCCTTGGCCGAGCGCCCCCCCAGGGAGCGCACCGCCTCGGCATCACTCACCACATCCCAGAGGGGAATGCCGAGCTGGTTGGACGCGTCGGTGAGCCGCTCGATCGTGGTTTTGCCGATGCCGCGCTTGGGGGTGTTGAGCACCCGCAGCAGGCTGACGGTATCGGCCGGATTCACCAGCAACTTGAGGTAGGCGAGCACGTCCTTGATCTCGCGCCGGTCGTAGAAGCGCAGCCCGCCCACCACGATGTAGGGGATGCCCCAGCGCACCAGCGACTCCTCCATCGCCCGACTCTGGGCATTGGTGCGATAGAGCACGGCCATGTCGCCCCAGCTGAGATCGGGGTGGGCAGCTTCGAGCATGCGCATGCGATGCACCACCGCCTCGGCCTCGGCGATCTCGTCGTCGCAGCGGGTGAGGGAAATCAGCTCGCCCTCGCCGCGGGTGGGCCGCAGCACCTTGTCGATGCGCTCGGAGTTGTGGGCGATCAGGGCGTTGGCCGCCTCCAGGATCGTGGCGGTGGAGCGGTAGTTCTCCTCCAGCTTCACCATCGTGGCGGTGGTCTCACTGGCGGCCCCGTCACCGAAGTCGTCCTGGAAGCCCATCAGGATCGTGAAATCGGCAGCACGGAAGCTGTAGATGCTCTGGTCGGCATCACCCACCACAAACACCGAGCGCCCATCCCAGTCGTCGTAGTCGGAAGGCTCGCGACCGTTGGTCACCAGCAGCTTGATCAGGTCGTACTGGGTGCGGTTGGTGTCCTGGTATTCGTCCACGAGCACGTGGCGGAAGCGCCGGTGCCAGTAGTCGCGAATCTGCTCGTTCTGGCGCAGCAACTGCACCGGCAGCAGCAGCAAGTCGTCGAAGTCGAGGGCGTTGTTGGCGGCCAGGGCGCGCCGATAGCGCCGGTAGGTCTCCGCCATCAACTTGCCCCGCTGGCCGCCCGCATCGGCTTCCAGCTGCTCGGGCATCCAGCCCTGGTTCTTGGCGTTGCTGATCGCCCAGCGCACTTTCTTGGGCTCAAAGCGCTTGGGGTCGAGCTGCAGCTCCTGGGTGACGATCTCCTTGATCAGGCTCTGCACGTCGTTCTCGTCGTAGATCGAGAACTGGCGGGTCCAGCTGAGCCCCTCGGGATCCTTGAACTTGTCGATGTCGAAGCGCAGCAGCCGGGCGAACAGGGCATGGAACGTGCCGATCCACAACTCTTTGATCACCTCCCGGTAGATGCGCGAGCGCAGCTGGCGCTGCTCCACCGCCGGCAAGGTGCTCCAGGGCTGACCGAACTGGCTCTGGGCCAACTTCTGGGCCAGCAGCAGCTCCAGCCGCTCCTTCATCTCCCGAGCTGCCTTGTTGGTGAAGGTGACGGCCAGCAGATGGGCGGGATCGGCGCCGTGGTGACCGATCAGGTGAGCGATGCGGTGGGTGAGGGCCCGGGTTTTGCCGCTGCCGGCGCCGGCCACCACCAGCAGCGGGCCGGTGTGGTGGTCCACCGCCTTGCGCTGGGCATCATTCAGGCCGGCGAGGAAAGCGCTCATAGGGCCGACCCTAGGCAAGCCGGCGGGCCAGACCAGCGGGAAGCCGTTTGCACAACCGCTGCCGCCAGCGCTCCAGCCGCAGCCGCACCAGAGAAGGAGCATGCAGCGGTGCCTCACCCGCCTGCAGGCGATCCAGGTGAGCGTTGATGGCCGTTAGGGCCTGGCGCCAGCGCTCCCGCAACTGCGGCTCGCTGAGCTCATCCAGCAGCTCCTCCAGCCGGCGCGGCGGCGGCAGCCAGGCGGCGGGATCAGCCACCGCCGCCGTGATCCGTTCCACATCGGCGGCCAGGGTGCCGGCGCCGATCTGGTGGGCCATTCCGCCGGGATCGAGGGTGTCAGCCAGGGCGTGGTTGAAGCTGCTGAACAGCACGCAGCCACAGGCCAGCGCCTCCACCGGCGGCAGGCCGAAGCCCTCACTCACGCCGCTGCAACGCCAATGGTCAGCGGAGTCGTAGAGCACCACCGTGGCGCTGTTGAACAAGCCCACCAGATCCTCCACCCAGCCGTTCTGCACCTCCACCCGCAGCCCCCGGGCCCGCAGGGCCGGCACCAGCTGCTCCAGCACGTAGGCGCTGCACTTGCGCCGTTGCACGAGCACATCAATGGTGCGACCGCCCAGCGCTGGCTGGGCGCCGAGGTTCAGGGGGCGATCGCCACGCTCGATCCAGCTGGCCTCCAGGGCATTGGGCACCAGAAACAGGGGATTGCGGCTGGCCCACTGACCCCAGTAGCCCAGGGTGTTGCGGCTCACCGCCAGCACCGGCACCCCGGGCGGCAAGCGAAAGCCATAGCCACTGCTGTGGGCGTGATAGGCCGCCGGCCGGGCCCGCAACGCCCGCAACTGCCCTGGCACATCGAAGCCCCAGCTGACGATCCAAAGCACCTGCGCAGCCTCAGCACCACCCACCGGCTCAGCCCGCAACAGGTCGGAGAGAAAGGGCAAACCCTCCTCCCGCTGCCGGTAGGTGACGAGCTCCGTCGGCACCAGATCGGCCAACAGCCGGGCCGTCTGCTGCTCCACCAGCAACCCCCCGCAGCGGAACCTGCCGGTGGTGCCGGGAACCAGAAAGCGGAGGGGCCTCAAACGGGCGATCAGGCGGCGACGGCCTCGGTGCTGCCAGCGCGCTGACGGCGGGTGAGGAAGCCGAACAGCACCTTGCCGATGGCGGCGATCAGGTTGCCCTCCAGCTCCTGGAACATCGTCATGTTGAGGTGGAAGGCGTGGTTGGCCTCCTCCACGATGCGATCGGCCATGGCCTGGTCGATCGGCAAGGCATCGAGGGTGGCGCGGTAGTTGGCCTTGAAGCCCTTCTCGTCGGGGATCGCGTCGAATTCATAGAAGCGCAGGCCGTCATGGTCACCCAGGTTCATCGCCTTCTGGGCAATGTTCTTGAGGATCTGACCGCCGGAGAGATCGCCGATGTAGCGGGTGTAGTGGTGGCCCACCAGCAGCTCCGGGCAGTCCCGCGCCACCTGGTGCAGGCGCTCGACGTACTGCTGAGCACCGGGTGTGGGCTTAACGGCGTTGCGCCAATCCGCGCCGAAATAGAAAGCCAGATCCTGCTCGAGGCTCTCGCGACGGTTGAGCTCAGCAAAAGCCACCGGACCCACCACCGGGTGGTCCTTGAGCTTGCCGAACTCCTCCTCCATCGCCGAATACACGAAATAGAGGTCGGCCACCAGGGTGCGGTAGCTGGCCTTGTCCACCACCCCCTTGAGGAAGCAGCTCACAAAGCCGGTGTTCTCCGCCATCGTGTGGGCTTTTTTGGTGCCTTCACGCAGTTGGGAAGCAAGGGCTACAGCCATCAGTCGGGGGCTCTGCACGGGCGAGGGGCCAGGTTAGGCGGGGCCTTTGCCCAGGCGAGCAACAAGGTTGCGAAGGGTTACGCCACCAGCGCGCCAGGCGCGTGCCGCCAGGGGGGAGATTCGCCCAAGAGCCGTTTGCCAACTGTTTAACACGGTGTTTCACAACGGCACGATCAAACCAACACCGCTGGGGCCATCCGTGCCTGCCAATGCGCTCAGGCCGCCTCGGAGTGCCCGGCCGTGGTGGAGTCGGCAAACAGGTCGAACAACTCCCGGCAGAACTGCTGCAATTTCTGGGTCACCTCGGCCTGGGGCAGATGGCTGCCGGTGGGCTGCCAGTCGCCCACGGTGGCCAGCCGCCAGCGCTCACTCTCGTAGGTGAGACCCCGAACCGTCACCCCCAGCAGCCGCGGCCGCTCGCCACTGCTTGGGCTCGCCAGCAAGCCCGGGCCCGCCGCCAAGCCCGGAGGCGGCTGAAGCCGCAACTGCAGCAGAAAGGAGCGGCACTGGCTGCGGGGGCTCCAACCGGGCAGATGGAAGGAGAGATCCAGGCTGTCCTGCTCGGCGAAGGCACGGGTGAGGGGGTCGTCGCGCCAGGGGGTGAGATTGGCGCGGGCATCAGGGAAGTGCGCCCGAAACAGGGCCGCCACCGAGGCGATCGCCTGGGCCTGGGCCAACGATCGAACCTGGTCGGCGGCATTCATGCCGTTTCCCCTGAGCAGAACCGCTGCATGCCCGAAACCTAGGCTCGCCACACCGATCGCGCCGCCCCCGGTCAGCACAAGCCCATGGCCACCAGCCCCGCCGCCAGCTTCGAGAAGCTCACCGCCCCCAGCAGCGGCACCGCCATCCGCTTCGAGAACGGCCAGCCGGTGGTGCCCAACGATCCGATCATCCCCTTCATCCGCGGCGATGGCACCGGCGTGGACATCTGGCCCGCCACCCAGAAGGTGCTGGACGCCGCGGTGGCCAAGGCCTACGGCGGCGAACGCCGGATCGAGTGGTTCAAGGTGTACGCCGGTGATGAGGCCTGCGACCTCTACGGCACCTATCAGTACCTGCCCGAGGACACCCTCGAGGCAATCCGCACCTACGGGGTGGCGATCAAGGGCCCGCTCACCACTCCGATCGGCGGCGGCATTCGTTCGCTAAACGTGGCCCTGCGCCAGATCTTCGATCTGTATTGCTGCGTGCGCCCCTGCCGCTACTACGAGGGCACCCCCAGCCCCCACAAACGGCCCCAGGACCTCGACGTGATCGTGTACCGCGAGAACACCGAGGACATCTACATGGGGATCGAGTGGGAAGCCAGTGATCCGGTGTGCCTCGACCTGATCCAGCACCTCAATGCCGTGGTGATCCCGGCCAACGGCAAGCTCGGCAAGCGCCAGATCCCGGCCGGCTCAGGCATCGGCATCAAGCCCGTGAGCAAGCACGGCAGCCAGCGCCACATCCGCAAGGCCATCCAGCGCGCCCTGCGCCTGGAGGGCGACAAGCGCCACGTGACCCTGGTGCACAAGGGCAACATCATGAAATTCACCGAGGGCGCCTTCCGCGACTGGGGCTACGAGCTGGCCACCACGGAATTCCGCGATGTGTGCATCACCGAGCGGGAGAGCTGGATCCTGGGCAACCTCGACAAGAACCCCGGCCTGAGCATCGAGGCCAATGCCCGGATGATCGAGCCCGGCTACGACAGCCTCACGCCGGAGAAGAAGGCCGGCGTGGATGCCGAAGTGCAGGGCGTACTCGACGCCATCGGCGCCAGCCATAGCAACGGCCAGTGGAAGGCGATGGTGCTGGTGGACGACCGCATCGCCGACAGCATCTTCCAGCAGATCCAGACCCGCCCCGCTGACTACTCGGTGCTGGCCACCCTCAACCTCAACGGCGACTACATCTCCGATGCGGCGGCCGCTGTGGTGGGCGGCCTGGGCATGGCCCCCGGCGCCAACATCGGCGACAACGCCGCCATCTTCGAGGCCACCCACGGCACGGCGCCGAAGCACGCCGGCCTCGATCGCATCAACCCCGGCTCGGTGATCCTCAGCGGCGTGATGATGCTCGAGTTCATGGGCTGGCAGGAGGCGGCCGACCTGATCACCGCCGGCCTCAGCGCCGCCATCGCCAATGGCGAGGTCACCTACGACCTGGCCCGGTTGATGGAGCCCCCCGTGGAGCCGGTGAGCTGCAGCGGCTTCGCCGACGCCGTGATCCAGCACTTCGGGGGATGAACGCCACCGACCCCTGCGTGCACTGCGGCTTCTGCCTGCCCACCTGCGCCAGCTACCGGGTGCTGGGCACGGAAATGGATTCGCCCCGCGGGCGCATCCATGCCCTGAAGGCGATCGAAGCCGGAGAGCTG